>CALVHF010000081.1 GCA_944327295.1 uncultured Desulfovibrio sp.
GCCGAAAGGTTCTGCAGAAAGCCATTTTCTTGTTCTGGGAGAGAATCCCCCGTTGTGAAACGGGGGAGCTTCAAGGAAGGCCTTTACAAGGCCGCAATACGCCCTGAACAGCTCTTCGTGAGAGAGCAGTCTTGCTGGGCCTTGTTGTGGTACGAGGCATATGGCAGGAATGTCGTTCTTCATGGCTTGGCCGCAGCACAGAAAGACCCTCAAGGGCTGGCACCCCAGTTCCCCCTGAAAAGGGCTCAACTGCGTACCCTTGTGAGCGGATACAATTACGGTAGGCTGCAACTATTCGACTATATTTTATGTTTTATACTCTGACTTTCAATTGCGACTTAACACTTTGATAATTTGTCAACGTAGCTGTTAACGATGTAGGTTATTTTAAAAAATTATATTTGAGTACATCAATGTCATTATAATACATTAATTTTATAAGAGAGTGTAACCTGAAGGTTGATTTTAGATAGCTCGAATGTGCTGTTTGAGGACAGCGTCAACCATCAAGTTACACTCTCTTGGGCAATTATTAATAAGTGAAACCCCGTGAATGGGCACGTAAACAGGTATGCCGGGGAGAAGGCCTATTTTTCAAATAGCATCGTTGCCGCGCTCTCCTGTGCGAATGCGCACGACCTCGCACACATCGGAGACAAAGATCTTGCCGTCCCCGACATTGCCCGTGCGGGCCGCGGTGGTAATGGCGGCAACGATCTGTTCCACTGCCGTATCGCTGCAGACGATCTCCATGCGCACCTTGGGCAGGAAATCGACCTTCTTTACGGAAGCCCTATACACTTCCGTGTGCCCGCCCTGGCGACCGAAGCCACGGATTTCCATGTAGTTCATGCCATGCACTCCAATGTCGGTCAGAGCCTTCTTGACCTTGTCAAAGACGCTTGGGCGGATGATGGCTTCTATCTTCTTCATAAGAGTTGTCCTCTGTGCTTAGTAGTTGTAGCCGCGTTCGTTGTGTTCGTTGAGATCCAGGCCGGAGATTTCCTCGTCCGCACTGACTCTCAGGCCAATTAGGGCATTGACCAGGGCCAGCAGAATACGGCTTGCCACGTAGACAAAGACCCAAGTGGCGACCACGGAAATGGCTTGCACGCCGAGTTGTGCAGGATGGCCTGCCAGCAGGCCGTCGACGCCGTTGTATTCGGCCCTGGCAAAGACACCCGTGAGCAGGGCGCCAAGGGTGCCGCCGACACCGTGAATGCCCACCACGTCCAGCACGTCGTCATAGCCAAAGAACGTCTTCAGCATGATGCCGCCGTAGCAGCACAGGCCGCCGGCAAAACCCATGAGGGCCGCTGCTTCCAGGGACACAAAGCCTGCGGCCGGGGTGATGACCACAAGGCCTGCCAGGGCGCCAGAGGCCGCGCCAAGGGAGGTGGGCTTGCCCGTGTGCTTCCATTCCACGCAAAGCCAGCCGCAGATACCGAAGGCTGTGGCAATGTGGGTTGTGGCAAAGGCATGTGCGGCCAGACCATTGGCAGCAAGGGCAGAACCCGCGTTGAAGCCGAACCAGCCGAGCCAGAGCAGACCGCAGCCTGCCAGGGTCATGGGCAGGTTGTGTGGGCCCTCATGGGAGAGGCCCGAATCCAGTCGAGGTCCAAGGGCATGGGCGCAGGCAAGGGCTGCTGCCGCAGAGGCCATGTGCACCACGGCGCCGCCCGCAAAGTCCAGGGCGCCCATGTCGGCCATCCAGCCGCCGCCCCAGACCCAGTGCGCCATGGGGCAGTAGACAAGGAGCAGCCACAGGCCGGAAAAGAGCAGCATGGCAGAAAAACGGATGCGCTCGGCATAGGCTCCGGAGATGAGGGCCATGGTCAGGCAGGCAAACATGCACTGAAAGAGAGCAAAGGTCTCATGGGGCAGAGTGGCTGCAGCCGGAGCCTGCGTGCCCGAGACGCCATGGAAGAAGACATAGGTGAAATCGCCGATGAGGCCTCCGTGATCCGGGCCAAAGGCCAGGGAATAGCCCACCACAAACCAGAGCACCGTGCCCACGGCCAGGCAGGCATAGCTGTGCATGCTGGTGGAAAGCACATTGCGCGAGCGTACAAGTCCGCCGTAGAAAAGGGCCAGCGCCGGGGTCATCATGAAGACCAGACCGGCGCAGACAAGAATGAAGGCATTGTCTGCAGCATTCATGCGAAAATACATCCTTCGGGGGAATACAAAGGGGGAGAGAGATGTGCCTGTTCCTTGTCGAACAGGTCGTGCCGCATGAATAGCAAGGAGCATGCCAGCCCTGTGAAGCACTTTGCGCTGATGTGTCAAAAAGTCTTTTGTTTCAAGTATTTAAAAAATCTCCTCCTTGTTGTTCCTTGTGCCAGGAGGAGCACAGTCTTCCCGAAGGGATGTATGAAAACAACAAAATGGTAGAAAAGTCATTTCTGTAGGATTTTTTTCTACGAAAATGTTTTTTTTGTGGAAAATCAGATTTCCGGATTTCGACATTGAGGCAGATTTAATGGGTGGTCTCGCCAGATGAGTCGACATTTTTGTTCTTTTCTGGCCCCTATTGTGTCTTGGACCGTATCCCCTGCCTTGCCAGATCTCCTGTGCTCTCGTTTTTGTTGCACTTGTGTCGCTTTTTGTCGTGCTCGCTTGTGCTGGAGCTGGCCTGCCGGATCCTGAAGGAAGAGCGTGTTTGCCCTGGTTTCGAAAAAAAGGAGCCCGTCCTGTCGGCCTGGGAAATATCCTCGGGGCAGGGCGGGCTCTGCATGTCTTAGACTTCGTCGGAAAGGCGCCTGAAGTTTTTCTTGCTCGCGCCACAGACAGGACAGGTCCAGTCGTCGGGCAGATCCTCGAATTTGGTGCCCTTGGGAATGTGACGGCGGCGATCGCCCCGGTCGGGATCATAGACATAGCCGCAGTTGGCAACAGGGCAGCGCCACATATCTTTTGCTTCAGCCATGGGACAACTCCTTAAAGATGCAGGTCGGGGGCTCTGTCTGCCGTGGGCTGCTGTGCAGCGAGGCAGCGGCAGGACAGGCCCCATGTTCCGGGACAAAAAAGGGGACAGCAGTTCCCTGGCCAGGGATGCTGCTGCCCCCAACAAAAAGGTTCAGATGCCGCAGGGGCAGAGATGTCGCAAACTAGAGCGGCTTATGGCAGAACCACCAGTCATAGCCTTCGTAGTTGCTCTTGCGCTGTCTGGCGCTTTCCACGTCGGCCGGCGGAGGCACGATGACGTTGCTGCCGATGAGGCCGTTCTTGGGCCAGTTGGCGGGCATGGCGCAGCAGTTGGCGTCAGAGACCTGCAGGGCCTTGAGTGCGCGCAGGATTTCTTCCATGTTGCGGCCCACTTCCTGGGGGTAGTACATGATGAGGCGCACGATGCCCTTGGGATCCACGATGAAGACGGCACGCACGGTGTTGCTGCCCTTGCCGGGATGTACCATGCCGAGCTTGGCGGCAATTTCGCCGCGGTCATCGGCAATGACCGGGAAGTCGATGGTGTAGTTGAGATTCTCCTGGATCCATTCCAGCCATTTGATGTGGGAGAAGACCTGGTCGATGGAGAGGCCCACCAGCATGGTGTTGAGTTCCTCAAAGGCCTTGATGCGCTTCTGGAAGGAGCAGAATTCCGTGGTGCACACGGGAGTGAAGTCCGCAGGATGGCTGAAGAGCACAAGCCACTTGCCGGCAGAGTCGGCGGGCAGGGTCAGGGTGCCGCGGGTGGTCATGGCCGTGAATTCGGGCAGGGCCTGGCCCAGGGTGGGCAGGGCGGTTTCGTTCATTGCAAGAACCTCCAGGCGCTCAGTGATGTGAGCGGGAAAAGGTGTGGAAAAAACTATGCTGTGTCTGCAGGGACCCCGGTCACCCCGGGTCGGCAGGTCGTCTGATCGTTATGAGGGATATTTATGAGGGATGGTGGAGCCTGTGCTGCAGAATGGTTCTGCAGGGGGCAGAGTGCTCCCCAAAGTAGCAGGACAAGTGCTGTACTTTTCCTGCCTGTATTGAATAGCACAATGGAAAAAAATAGGCAATGATTTTTGCGAGAAAAATCATATGTTCTGCACTCTTTGTCCGTGATTTTCAGAAGCATGGACTTTCAGAAGCAGTACTCGCAGACAGCTCAAAGCTTGTGAACAGAAGAAAATTCATTTTTATCGTGAACAAAAGTCTCTGTTTGCAAAAGATGAAGAATTTTTTCTCTTGTAACAGAAAAAATACAGAAAAGCAGGAGGAAGAAATGCTGTTCAAAAGAGCTGAGCCGTGTTCGGGCCTGCCGTGCGGGGAGTGCAGTCAGGCTGTGCCCTTTCTATACTATTATCAAGAATTATTATCAATAGAAAAGTGAACTGTTCCAAAAAAGGCAGGCCTCTTTCGATCCGGGGCAGAGCCTGCAGACGCAGCCTGCAGACGCAATCGGGCAGGCCTTTGCACAAGCCTGGGACTGCGCTGCCTGGCAGAAACTCTGCGGCCCCCTTGACGAGACGAGGCAGGAGAGGACATGGTGAGCGCCTCTCCCCAAACAGGGGGAGGAATTTTTACGGGGGAGGGATCCTGATGAAGGACATTTCCGTACAGACCATTGCCGACACGGTGGCACACCTTGCCGTGCAGGCCTGCTGTCATCTGCCCGAGGACGTAGTGGCCGCCATGAAGGAGGCAGCCGTCTCGGAAAAATCTGCCGTGGGGCGCGCTGTGCTGGCCCAGCTTGCGGACAATGCCGCCATTGCTGCCAGGGAGGACGTCCCTGTCTGTCAGGACACGGGCCTGACCGTTGTCTTTGCGGACGTGGGGCAGGAGGTACACATCACGGGCGGAAGCCTTGAGGACGCCATCAACGAAGGCCTGGCCCGCGGATCCTTGAACGGGTACCTGCGCAGGTCCTGTGTGGCCGAGCCCCTGTTCGAGCGCACAAATACCGGCACTAACACGCCTGCCATTGTCCATGTGCGCCTTGTGCCGGGCGACACGCTCTCCCTTGTGCTCGCCCCCAAGGGCGCAGGCTCCGAAAACAAGAGCCTTGTGCGCATGCTCGTGCCTGCCGACGGTATCGAAGGCGTGCGCAGGACTGTGCTTGAGGCCGTGGAAAAGGCCGGTCCCAATTCCTGTCCGCCCATGGTGGTGGGTGTGGGCCTGGGAGGCACCATGGAAGTGGCTGCCCTGCTGGCTAAAAGGGCGGCCGTGCGTCCGCTCAAAAGCCGCAATGCCGACCCGCGTTACGCGGCCCTGGAAGACGAGCTGCTCTTGCTTGTGAATCGGACGGGCATAGGCCCCCAGGGCCTTGGCGGGGTCACCACGGCCTTTGCCGTGCACGTGGAATGGGCGCCCACCCATATTGCCATGCTGCCCGTGGCCGTGAACATCAACTGCAATGCGGCGCGCCACGCAAGCGCCGTACTCTAGGAGGAGCCCCATGTCCGTGTCCGCCATTTGTCTGCAGGCCCCCTTTGACAGGGAGCAGGCCCGGGCCCTCAGGGCCGGGGACAGCGTCCTCATTTCCGGAACCGTGCTGGCCGCACGAGACGCGGCCCACAAGCGCCTTGTGGAGTGCCTTGAACAGGGGGCGCCCCTGCCTGTGGATTTGCAGGGTCAGGTCATCTACTATGTGGGTCCCTCGCCGGCCAAGCCGGGCCACGCCCTGGGCTCGGCCGGTCCCACCACCTCCGGCCGCATGGATGCCTATGCACCAAGGCTCATGGCCGAAGGTGTGGCCGGCATGATTGGCAAGGGCTACCGAAGCAAGGCTGTTGTGGACGCCATGAAGAAGTACGGCGTGCCCTATCTTGCCAGCGTGGGCGGCGCCGGCGCCCTCTTGAGCCAGTGCATCACCTCCTACACGGTGCTGGCCTGGCCCGAGCTTGGACCCGAAGCCCTGGCCCGCATGGAAGTACGCAACTTCCCGGCCGTGGTGGTCATTGACTGCCTTGGGAACAATCTCTACGAGCAGAACCAGGCCCAGTACAGGACGCTGTAGCTTCAGAGCAGGACAAGGAGGATCAATCGTTGCCAGCAAGGACGCCAGGGACAAGGAAAGGCATGAAGAAGGACAGCATGAAGCCGGAGTTTGCGACAGAAGTTGCGCAGAAGGATCCGCAGATGGGTTCGCACAAAGGATCGCAGGAAGATTCGCAGGACGCTGCGTGGCCCCTGCCGCCGGTCGTTCCCGTCGATCCCTTTGCCAGGGACTGTACAGGCCAGTATGGCGGGCACTGTACCCGGGAGGGCCCAAAGTGGACCTTTGCCTGCGTGACCTTTGGCTGCAAGGTCAATCAGTACGAGACCCAGGCCCTGCGCGAGGCCTGGAGCTCTTGCGGTGGCTGGGAAGTGGACAACCCGGGCCAGGCCGAGATCATCTTGATCAACAGCTGCGCCATCACCGGCAAGGCCGAGCGCGATGCCCGCAATGCCCTTGTGCGCCTGCGCCGTGAGGCCCCCCTTGCTGTCCTTGTGCTCACGGGCTGCGCGGCGCGGCTTGTGGCAGGCTTTGTGCCGCGGAGGGACGCACCAAGTCCCGAGGCCGACTGCATTGTGGTGCAGGAGAACAAGCAGGATCTTTGTGACCCCCTGGTCATAGGGGATCTTGTGCGCAAGAGGCACGGGGAAGCGGGGCGAGCGTTCCCTGTGCCTGCGGCGCACTGGAAGGATCTGCGCCATCGTCCCTATCCGGATCTGCACATCAATGCCTACAGGCGGGTGCGTCCCGTGCTCAAGGTGCAGGACGGCTGCACCCACCGCTGCACCTACTGCATTGTGCCCTCCACCAGAGGCCCCCATGTGAGCAGGGATCCGGACGAAGTCAGAGCCGAGGCCGCCCGTCTGCTTAAAGATCATGCCGAGCTCATGATTTCCGGCGTGAACCTTGGCCAGTACGGCCGCGACAATCCCTCCTATGGTTCCTTCTGGACGTTGCTCGAGCGCCTGGAAGACGCTCTGGGGCCCGAGTTTGCTGGCAGGCGCAGGCTGCGCATAAGCTCCCTTGAGCCCTCGCAGCTCACCGAGGAAGGCTGCCGGATTTTGAGCCGCTCCAGGCTCGTCGCCCCGCACTTGCACATCTCCTTGCAGCACGCAAGCCGATCCGTGCTCAGACGCATGGGCCGGGGCCACTATACGGCAGAAACGCTCACCGAGGCCCTGTGCCGGCTCAAGGAAGCTTGGCCTGCCATGGGCCTTGGCGCCGACATCCTGGTGGGCTTTCCTGGCGAGACCCTGCAGGACATGGACATTCTCTGCCGCTTTGTGGAAGAAACGCCCTTTACCTACGCCCATGTCTTTCCCTATTCGCGCAGGCCTGGCACGCCGGCAGCCTCCTTTGCCGATCAGATCCCGCGCAGGGAAAAGGCCGAACGGGCGGCCGAAGTGCGCCGCATTGTGGCGGCCAAGGCCAGGGCCTTCTGGAACAGGCGCGTGCAGGAAGCCCCCTCCCTGCTCCTTGCGGCCGACGCAGGCGAGGGCCATGTCCTGGAAGGCCACATCCATGCCGTGGATGCCTGCTACACGCCCTGCTTCATCCCTGTGGAGGAACTTGAAGCCGCGCAGGAACGGGGAGCGGGCGCAGGCCACAGTGCATTTGTGCACGCGAGGCCTGTGCAGGCCTGCGATCGCGGGGTCGTGGTGAAACTTGTGCAGAGGCGCTGACAGCTTTTGGGCACAACGACAGGGCCCCTGGCACACGGGTTGCCTGTGTGCAGGGGGCCTGTCAGCAACAGCCTGCGGCTTTTCGAAAGTATCCGCTCAGGGGGTAACGGAGTTAAGCCATTTTTTAGCCCTTGGGGGTCAGAAGTTTGGGCTCTTCGTGGCTTTCTGTGGGTACCCCAGGGGCTCTCTCTTCCCTGGAGCTCTGGCCCTGGCAGACAGAGAAACAGTTCCCTCGACTTCAGAAAGCTCACTGGCAAATACTACTGATCAATTCTCCAGAAGATGTCCTGGTGGCGCGGACAGTGGCAGCTGCCCTCAGAGAGGGAAAGACTCCTTGGAGAGAAGGCTCATGAGGGGATTGGGGTCCTTACCCACAAATACCCCCGAAGAGCCCAAAAATTGCATCAGCTCATCAGCCATGGGAACAGAAACAGGCGGAACGGCGCCTGCTTACCCCACTCTTACGAATGGGGCATGCGCAGGCGAGTTAGGCTCGGTCAAACGCAAGACTGCTTTCGGTTCGATATCCGAGGCAGGTTGCCGCTGGCTGGAGCGTTCATTTTCCTTCAAGCAGACATGCAGGCAGCAAGAGTGGCCCTACTTTGAGATGCTGCGGGGATCTATCAGCAACCACCTGCAGGGTCTTCCTCAAGACCTCTCCATGTACGAGCCGATTATGCAGGTTGCTCAACAGATGCGCAAGGAGTTGGGGGGTGAGGATTCTGCCCAAGCCACGTCTTCATCGGAACTGCAAAAAACGGCGTAACTCCGTTACCCCCTGATCGGATACTTTCGAAAGCCTGGGGTCTTTCAGAAGCCTTCGGCCGGATCGGCCAGCTCACTCGGATCGACTGGACCGGCTGGATCGGAAGGCCCGGCAGGGGCAGCAGGCACAGCGGGTGTCACGGGCTTGGGCTCTCTTTTGTGCCAGAGCTGCCAGTCGGCATTTTCATAGACACGGTGCACGGGCAGGCAGCCTGCAGTCTCCTCGCGCGTCTCAAGGCCTGCGGCCCCAAGAACCCTTGTGCGCACGAGCATCCAGGGGGCGCCGGATTCAAGCCAGACCTGGAAGAGGGTCTTGTCGCCCGAGCTCAGGGCCTGCTGGCGTGCCAGCCACTGGGCGCCCAGGCCCACTTCGCGGCAGTGGTAGAGGATGCTTCCGTCCTTGTGCACGGGCACAAGGGCGCGGTGGGCCACAAAGCGCACGCCAAGGCTGTCTTCCGGCGCAAAGACCAGTTCGTCTGGCGCCACATGGGCCTGCACTTCCTTCAGGGCTTCGTATTCAAGCTGGCCTTCCGAAAAAAGCTCCAGGCTTTCTGCACTCTTTGGGAGGCCAAGCACGCTGGCCGCACAGTATTTGGCAGCCACAATCTGCCGGTCATGGGAAAAGGTCAGCAGGGCTGCTGCGCCTGCCACGACCAGAAGGCCTGCAAGCAGGCGCGGCACACTCTGCCAGACAAGGGCAATGAGCAGGGTGATGCTCACAAGGCTCATGGGCAGGAGAAAGCGGGTACCGCGCAGGATCTCGTGACTCATGGGGAGCCTGGCCACAGAGCTGGCCAGGCTCATTTCCGCCGCGCAGACAAGGCAGACGCAGGCCATGCCCACCACCATGAGGGGCAGCAGACGGGTCAGCCTGGACGCTGGCTCTGTCAGGCGCTGCCTGTTCCAGCTGGCAATGATGAGGGCAAAGAGGCCTGCCGGCAGCAGGGGGACGGTGCCCGAGTACTCAAGCAGCCTGTGGCCAAGGGACGACCACATGGTGCCCCAGTCGCGCATGAAGCGTATGTCGAAAATCTGCTGCAAGAGGTCCATGCTGGCGGGATCCGGGCTTTCCAGGGGCACGCGCAGCACAAAGAAGAGCAGGACCGGAAGGCAGAAGAGGATGAGGCAGACAAGGAAGGTCGTCAGGTGGCGCAGGGGGTGCTTGCGCTCTTCGGGCAGGGGGGTCAGGAAGAGGATCGCCAGAAAGATGCCGCCGGTCATGAGCGCACTGACCGAATGCACAAAGATGCTCACCCCCGTCGCAAGGGCCAGGGCAAGGCGGGCAGGCTTCTGTTCCAGGGCAGAGCAGGCAAGGACCAGCAACAGGGGCCAGAGGGCATTGTAGAAGATGCGCGGAACGGGCTCTTCGTAGGTGGCGCCCCAGTAGGTGCCAAAGCACCAGAAGTAGGTGATGCTCGCAGCCATGGAGAGCAGGATGGCGAGGGAGGGCGCCTGAAAGACAAGGCGCCCGAAGACATACCAGGCGACAAGCTGGCAGAAGAGGGCCAGGCCTCCTGCCTTGAGCAGGGCCACGGCCGCGTTGGCTGAATCGGGGAAAAGATGTGCCAGCACGGTCTGCAGATTGGGCACGCCGGGATCCAGGTGAAAGAGGTGCGCCAGGGGATCGGCCGCAAAGGCCTCGGGGTGGCGGGCCACTTCCAGAATCTGGGCGTAGTTTTGCAGGTCCGTGTCTATGCCGCAGCCCATGGGCGAAAGCTGCAGGGTGCCCTGCGTGGCCGCAAGACTGAAGAGGGCAGCACACAGGACAAAGACGGCATCGGTCCAGGAAAAAGACCAGGACAGTGTACTGCCGGAAGATGACAACAGGGAAGAGGGGCTGGAATGGGATGGGGCAAGCAGGCTCAAGAACGACCCCCGAAGTCGGAAGGTGAACACAAAAGGACTGACATGGCGGACAAAAGTCCGTATAGGAAATCTCTTTCAGGTGTTTAGTGTGCGAGCCCTTTTCGGTCAAGACCACAGTCTCGAGACACAAGGATGTGTGCGCAGTTTTTTTGCAGGTGTTCCCTGGGCATATGGCCTGACGTGCTGCCCCAAAAAGGGAGAGTGGAACATTTCGGGGGATAGCCTCCCCCCAACGGCCAGGGAAAGAGGGTAGTACGAGTAGAGGAGA
>CALVHF010000082.1 GCA_944327295.1 uncultured Desulfovibrio sp.
CGGACACAGGCTTCTGGCCGGGGCTGCTGCTCTCGCTCTGGGGGCTGCTTGCGGCCGGAGGCTCTGCGTGCCTTCTGACCCGGGCACTGCTGCACCCGGCCCTGCACCGCTACATGGCCGTGCGCAGGCACGAGGGCCGGACGCTGTCCCGCAAGGCCGTGCTGCCCATCGAATTCTGTCTGGCACTGACAGCCCTCTGTCTCACTGCCCAGATGCCCGTGGTGGCCGCAGGCTTTCTGCTGGGCCTGTGCGGCATGCGCAGCAAGGCCTTCTGCCTGACGGCCTTTCCCTTTGCCTTTGCCAGGGCGGCCATGCAGGGCCTTGCCACCTGCGAGGCAGGCCTCTTCGATCTCATTGCCCTGGGCGTGCTTGGCACGCTGCTCGCCCTGGCCTTTCTCTACTGGATCCTTCTGCTCTTTCGCAGGCGTCTTGCGAGCGAGAGACAGAAGTCTGCCCAGGCTCCTGTCATCCAGCCCGTGCAACGCAGCCGCAACCGCAGCCTGGAAGACATTGACATAGAAGAAATCGAGGCGCCCGCGGCATCGGTCAGGGACACTCTGGCTCTGGATTCCGTACTGCTTGTCTGCGTGACCGAGCAGGGCGACGAGGATACGGCAAGCCTTGTGGTCAGCGAGGCCCGCCGCCTGGGCCTGCGGGTTGTGGTCTGCAGCCTTGTGCCGGAGATCCCCGGCACGGAGCTGCCGGGTTTCTCGGGCAGTGTCATCACGGGCGGCTTTGCTGACCGGGAATGCGTGCACGATCTCGACGAGCTCTTTGTGCGGGGCTTCCAGGAAGGTGCTGCCAGAGTGCTGGCCGTGCGGGCGGTGAGCCCCCTCATCCGCAAGGGGCTGCTTGAGCAGGCCATAGCCCTTCTGCCGCGCCACGGCCTTGTGCTCGGTTCCTGCGCAAGCGGCTTCTACCTTGTGGGCCTGTGCCGCAGCATGGGAGGCAGGCGCTACGAGCGTGGCCTGCTGAAGGGACGCACCTTCGAGAGCGAAATTGCCTTCAGCCTGGCGGGCCTGGCGCCGCATCCGGGTCAGCTGCCCCAGCTGCCCACCTCTGCGGCCCTGCGGCCCATGGTGAGCGTCATCGTGGTGGCAGACATGAATCAGGGCACCCTTGCCCGCACCATAGCCCATGCCCTGCGCGCTCCCTGGACCGAGTGCCTTGTGTGCGTGCCGCCCATGGCGTCCGACCTGGCCGAAGAAGCCACGGCTGCCGGTGCAGAAGTCCTCGCCCTGGCCGATTTGACGGGTCTTGGCCAGGCCGTGCAGGCGAGCAGGGGCAAGTTTCTGCTCTTTGTGCGCGACGGCGTGCAGCTGCCCGAGAATTTCGACGAGGCCGTCTGGCAGACCATGCAGCAGGAAAAGTGCCGTGTGGGCGGCTTCAGCCTGCCCCGCAGCGTGCCGGCCATGCAGCGCACCCTGCGCTGGCTTGGCACGGCCATACGGCCGGGGACCCTCTCCAGTCCCGGCTTCGATCAGGGCCTCTTCCTGCGCAGGGAGGACTACGTCCTCTTTGGCGGCTTTGCCGACAGGGACGAGACCAGGGCTGTCACCAGGCTTGTGGCCAGGGCCGCCCATGTGGGCCGGGTCATTGTGCACAATGCCAGGGTGCAGATCTGCGAGCCGGATCCGGAGCTTGTGAAGGCTGCAGCCGCCCGTTCCGGACGATCCGGCCAGTCTGGCCAGTCTGCCAGGGGCCTTGTGCGCTCGGCCAGGGAGCGGATGGAGGACTTCTTTGCCAGGGGCCGCAGGAAAGAGGCTTCTGAAAGCGCCGCTGCCCCTGATCAGGCAGGGGATACGGCAGGCTCCGAGACAGGATTGGGAGCAGACAGCAGTCGTCCCTCTGTGGCCGAGGAGGTGGAGCGCCTGCTTGAGCCCTGCGATCACTGCGGCCGCTGCACCCATGTCTCGCCCATGCTGCACAAGTACAAGATGGATCTTGCCGACTTGCCGAGGCATCCCCTGCTTGCCTGGCACTGCTTCCTCTGCAATGCCTGCACGGAAGCCTGCCACAAGGGCATTGATGCCACAGGCCTGGTCCGCCTGCTGCGGGCCGAGCACGTGCGCAGGCACGGCAACCGTGTGGCCCGTCCCGGCCACACCAGGACCGTGACCATGGCCCGCAGCCTGCCCGTGTACACGCGCAGTGCCCTGCCCGGCAAGAATCTTTTGCTTGATGCGGACTTTTGCTGCGCCTACCCTGAGACCGCCATTGCCCTGGCTGACCGCCTCAAAAAAGCCCATGTGGGCGTCGTCCTGGCCGACTGCGGCGCCAGAGCCGCTGACCTTGGCATGGAAGAGGTGCAGAAGCGCAGGCTTGAGGCCCTGAGAAAGGCCATGGACAAGCAGTGCGTCACAGGCCTCTACACCCTGTCTCCGGCCACGCACAGATATCTTGTGGCCATGGGCGTCAGCGTGGAGCCCGTGTACACGCTGATCAAGAAACTTGACCTTGCCCCCCTGAACATGGACGGCTACCGGATGCTTGTGCCCTGCGCGGACCGCGCAAGGCGGGTCTTTGCCAGGGCCCTCGCCCCCCTGCTTGCCGGCGAGGTGCGCGAGATTGGCGTCCCCTGCTGCGGTGGCGGCGGGGAAGCCAGCGTCCTTGAACCGGGCCTTGCGGCTGCACTCAAGAAGGCCGTGCGCCAGCAGGTGCGCGAGGAGCGTGTGCTCACCACCTGCACGCAGTGCGCCCTGACCCTGACAAAGGCAGGCATTGCCACGGATCATCCCCTGTCCGTGCTCCTCGGGTGCAGGGAACGGGCCAGAACGGGGCTTGGCCAGCTGAAGGCCCTTGGGCAGACCATCATGGCCGTGGCGGGCTTGAGCCTGCCCGCAGACGAGGCTGCCGACAGAAAGGGTGGCCTGGCCGCCCGCCTGCTGGGCCGCCTTGGCCGAAAGGAAGAAAAGGCGGCCGCAGCTGCCGGAAAGGGCACGGCAGCAGGGGACAAGACAGAAGCTGCTCCCGGACTCGACATCCATATGGACCTCCAGAGGGATACGCCCCTTGAGGCAGCCCAGGCACAGGCTCAGGCCACCGGATCCCGGGCGGACGAGGTTCTGCCGGATCCAGAAGCGAAACAGGGCGCTGGCACGGCTTTGGACAAGGGCGAAGGCACGCCGCAGGCGGCGCAGCTCCAGGAGAGCATTCTTCCGGAACGCCCGCGTCCCGAAGCAGAGCGCCTGGGCGGGAACGGAGCCGTGCGTCTCTCCAGCCTGCGCACGCAGGCAGAGCGCTCAGAAGAGGCAAACGGGGCTGAGAAGGCAGACAACGCCGTCACAGCTGCCGAGGCAGCGTCTGTGACGGCTTCGGAACGTGCGCCGGAATCTGCCGCAGAGCTCCCCGCAGAGCCCCAGGTTCAGGCTGGTTTGGAAGAGGCAGCACGAGACGAAGCACATGCGCAGCAGCCGGAAACGTCGCAGGCCGATACGGTGACAGAGCCCGCAGAGGCCCTTGCAGCAGCCGAAGCAGCACCTCTCGCAGCATCTCTCGCAGAACCCGAGGTACAAGACGAGCTGAAGGAAACGGATGCTGCAACGCCTGCAGCGGCAGACGTGCCGAACGAAGCCCAAGCCGAGAAGGGGGGGAAGGGTGCGGAAGCATCGAGCGCCCCTGAAGCCCGGGACCATGGGACTGATGCGGAGGAGACAAGCCCTGTCGGCAGCACCCCCGAGAGTGCAGCCGGGCACTCCCAATCAGAACACCCTCAATCAGAACACTCCGAACAGACCAAAACCGGCCAGGCCCAATCCGGAGCTCCTGAAGCTGGGCAGGCCGAAGCTGTCGAGATCGGGTCAGACCAGAGCGCTGATCAGAGTGCAGGCCAGGGCGCTGAGGGCCAGGCCGTGAGCGAACCGGACAGTCAGACGGAAGCCGGCCTGACAGAGGATGGCCTGAACGAAGGTCCTCTGGCAGAGACCGCCCAGATGCAGGGACCGCGCCTGCGCGCGGCCGTCTCCCTCAAAGACTACAAGCGGCAGTCGTAAGACTGCCTGCCACGGCCAGGTTGTCCGTCTTTCATGCAAAAAAGCACGTCAGCAGCCCGGGAACGAGAGCTCCCGGGCTGCTGGCGTCTGTGAAGCCTGCGCAGGACAGCGTGCCCTTCGAGCACAGAGAAGAGGGTACAAAAAAAGAGTATTGGTGAAAGAGCGTCTTTCACAAATACTCTTTTTTTCTGTGTTCGGCACAAGAAACTTGGCCTGATGCTGAGCCTGTAAGGCCTGCAGATATACTATACGTGGTGTAGGTGAACGAAAGTCCGTTCAGAGTGTATGTCTATTCGCCCTTGAGGCCCCTGCGCTCCCACAGACGCATTTCCTGCATCTTCTTGCGGCGCATGCGGACAAGACCCTTTGCAGCCAGGGAGACTTCCTTTTTCAGGCCCCACTTGGCCTTGTATTCCTTGGCTGTCAGACCGTGGGTCTTCAGATGACGGATGGTCATGACCTTGAACTTCTTGCCGCATTCAAGGCAGGTGACATAGGCTTCGCCAATGGATCGCTTCGGATCCACGGCAGGGGTGGCCGTACCACACTCGCTGTCCATGGTGTTTTCCAAAGCCTGGGCCACTTCGGCGACATAGGTCGCCACTTCGGCAGCGGTCATGGGACGAACCCCGGCCTGGGCACGCGCAATTTCGAGTGCCTGTTGTATGATTTCTTGATTAGGCATAACTGGGGACTCCTTTATCGGAAATGAAAAGTTGGAAAAATTATGAGTTTCTTGTCTCTCACATAGTAGTTTTTGTCAAGGAACTTTTTGCCCTATTTCTAGTTTTTTTAAATGTTCAATGAGCGAAAAAACAGATATTGCACTATCCTGATTGATGTGAAAAAATTTGTTAGAACTTGAAAAAAGTGAAACAAATCAGGAGTTGAGAATAAGTACTCTTGTAGAGGGCAATCAGTAGTCCATGCCCAATATCAGGTACTTCGTCCTGTAGCACATAGGAGCAAGTCTGTTTTGCAGGTAAAATTCTTGGACGCTTTTTTGTCTTTCAGCATTTTGTGAGAAAGAAAATACAGCTCTGTCCCACGCTTTTCGCTCTTCCCCTGGAGAAGAGGACAGGCCTGTTCTTCGGCAGAGCCAGCATCTGTGCACATGAAGTGCGTTTTTGTGTCAGCAGCGCTTGCTGTCCTTTGTGCAAAAGAACGCATCCATTCAGTCGCAGCCTGGGCAAAAGCGTAAAAGGGCATGGCTGATCGACCTGCTGTGATTTTCACAGCAGGTTGTGGGTACTCTCATGAACTACCTCGCACGTAAGTGCGAGGTAGTTCATGGGTGCTGGGACTTCTTTACGGGCAAGGCCCAAATGGAGCGCTTCTTGCCGATCGTCACCATCCCGACGCTGGCCGGCACAGGCCTCTTCTCCAGTCTGGATGCCGCCGAGGCAGAACCTCATGCTCTGCTTTCTCTACAACACGGGCATCTCCCTGTACCAGCAATGGGTGAAGGACGGGCGCACGCTCTCCCTGGAAGAGATCATCGCCCAGAGCGAATCCTTCCTCTGCCACGGCATCGAAGGCTTCATCGTCAGTCTCTGATGGCCAGTCTGTGATGGCGAGCCCGCGGCAAGATGGCCTTTTGCCCGTCCTCTGCCTTGATCGGGGGACGGGCAGAGAGCAGTGCGGCTCGCAGCAGTCCGGCAGGAAGCATCCTGGTCGCAAGGAGAACTTGAGGCGCAAGATGGAGGGGAAAACTGAGGAGGCTCCCTTTGTGGCAGGAGAAAATTCCTGCTGCCATATTTTGAAAAAGAGCACGAGTTATTCCCAGGGTGGACTTTACTTTTGTAAAGTGTTTGCAATGAGAGAAACCTCCATGTCCTGTTCCTTGCCGCCCAGCCAGACTTCCCGGGTAGTCAGGGCAATCAGGAGAAGGCTCGATTTTTTCTTTGCCAGCGACACGCACTCGTGATAGCTTGGTGATGAAGCCGCATGTTGGTACCTCCTTTTAGGTTGTTGGTTTTTTGTGGGAAGAAACCTTGTCTCTCGTCAAGCATGCGGCTTTTTTGTTTTTTAGAACAGGCTCTCCGAAAAAAAACATGTCTGACCCTGCCGGGAATGTGCAAAAAACGCTGCGCAGCCTGAACAGGCAGGAAAGACACAGGCACCTTACAGCCCGTCGGCCATCAGGACTTTTTTGATGACCGTGTCCTGATGGCCTGTCCAAGGGGCTGACTTTCGCTTATCCCTCTGGACTGTCGGCTGATCCGTCTGCTGAACAGCCACGAGAGCTGTCTTGCGATCCGTTCGGCGTCTCCTTGTGCCCTTCCAGGCCTGTCAGTCTGGCAGCGTACCTGTCCAGGACTTCCTGCAGGGTGATGCGGCGCATGGCCGCCTCGGCTTGGGCCTGTACACAATCATAACAGTCCCTCAAGGCCAGCTGTATGTTGACGCCCACACCGCAGGCCGGATTGGTATGCGTGTCCTGGTGCAGCAGGGGCTTGTTGCCTTCCAGGGCTCGGTAGGCATCAAGCAGGGTTATATCGCGAGGCTCCCTGGCAAGTTCCGGGCGGGGGTGCCCCCTGGTGCTGAGAAGCAGGTTGCCCTTGCGCAGGGCAGACATGAGTTGGCGCACGTAGGCCGGATTGGTATGGATGCTCTCCGCTATCTTTTCGCTGCTGAGCCGCTCCACAGGGTTCAGGGCAATGAAGGCCATGATGTGGACGGCATCACTCAGTCTGGTTGGGTATTTCACGTGAAATAGTGTCCTCCTTTTTTTGCTGATATTTTTATCCTAACAGCATCTTGACAGGAGAACAAGGTGGATCTACTTTTCTGTTGTAATAATAAAAATTACATCTGGAGGACCCATCCCATGACTTGCTATGAGAACTTGGTCATGAAGACCCAGGAAAACTATCGGACTTACCACCATGTCTATGCCAGCGGCGGTACCCCCTATGAGCTCTCGGACAGGGCACCTCTGCCCTACGAGGAGCAGATTGAGCGTCTGGTGCGGGAAATCTGCGAAGCGGACTGCGTCCTGGTGGGCGGTGCCTCCGGCCTGTCTGCTGCCGGCGGCGGCGATTTCTACTATGAGGACAATGCGTCCTTCAGACAGTATTTCGGAAAGTTTGCCGAAAAATACCATTTCAAGGGCGCCTTTGACGGAATGTTCCGCTATTGGCCGGACCGCCTGGCCTTCTGGGGGTATTTGGCCACCTTCCTGCACACGACACAGACGGCTCCGGTGCGCAGTCCCTATCTGGATCTGGATGCCCTGCTTCAGGACAAGGACTTCTTCATTCTGACCACCAACCAGGACACGCAGTTCGTGAAGCTCTACGACGAGAGCAGGGTTGCGGAAATTCAAGGGGATCACCGCTTCTTCCAGTGCGCCGAGTGCTGCACGGACGACACCTGGGATGCCGTGCAGCCTGTCCGGGACATGATAGACGCCATGGGCGACGGCACGTCCATTCCTGCCGAGCTGCTTCCCCGTTGCCCTCACTGCGGCGGCGAGGCCTTTCCCTGGGTACGCGGCTACGGCAACTTCCTCCAGGGCACAAAATACGAGGCAGAGTACGAAAAAGTCTCCCGCTATGTGCAGGAGCACAAGGATCGCAGCATCCTCTTCCTGGAGCTTGGCGTGGGGCGCCTGACGCCCATGTTCATACAGGAACCGTTCTGGAACCTGACGGCCAGCCTGCCTCAGGCCCGCTATATTGCGGTGAACGACAGGTACAATTTCCTGCCAAGGAAGCTGGAAGACCGGGGCATGGTTGTGCTGGGCGACATAGCCAGAGTGCTTGAGGATGCCCGGGCCCTCCTGAGCGGGAACCAGCAGGAGGCAAAGCAGCAGAAGGTAAACAACAACTGACTGACAAGAACGTGAAGATCGTTCTCGTGAAGAGAGCCCCCCCGTGATGTTCATCATGGGGGGCTCTCTAACTACTGACGCATTACCTGGGGCCTATGAATCTGTCTCCATTGAGATGTATCATATGGTCTGGCTCAGAGGCGATCCATATTTCTGTTTCCCAAGCCAGAGTGGAAAAAAATTTTTTGCAGGTTATTCTGTCTAGAAAGGCCGTGACAAAAATTTTTCCTGCGGTAACATGCTCTGTCAATTTGTTGATCTCAAGGATTCGTTTTGAATCCATTGGACCTGTTGAAGTTACAGCTTCTATAAAATAAATCCAATCTTTTTCTCTAGAATATAGAATGACATCAGGCATCTTGTCATGGACACTGATTTCAAATCCAAGTTCAGCGAGAATGTGTTCTTTTTTTATCAAATACTTCTTTGTTGTGTCTCCTAAGTACAAGACCTCAGAATGCGGAGCAAATCTGGGAGCAAATTCTAAGACAATTGCGACTTGCAATTGATTGTGTTTTCCAGTTGAGAGCAGATGCAGTTGATTATCTATGACAACTGGGAGTTTCTTCATAACTTTTTGGGAAGCATATTTGGCGACAAGTGTTTGATGTTTACCAAGAAAGGCAGAGCGCTTTGTCTCCCAGTCGTCAGAAGTGTAAGATTGTAAGAGCTCCAGCATTTCTGGTGTTAGTCTGTACCTGTAGCCTGGACTGTTGGTAGCAACGTTATTGTCTTCTATGAAAGCAGCAGTTCGAAAAGGATGCATTGCCTGTTTTCTGAAGGTCTCTCTAGAGTTTTCAGCATACTCTTTTCCGTACTCATCTCTAGTAAATTCTATAATATCGTGAATACGCATCCATTCGTTCGTAGCAGAACGCCACGAACTTTCGGACTTCATCTTGGCAAGAGATAAAAGAGTATAACAACAGAGGGCACTTTGTTGTCGGACAGGTACCATTAACGCTTGCAAAATATGTTTTGCTTCATCTATTTTATTCATATATATTCTTCTAGAATTTTATCACATGACGATTCTGACATATCTTTTTCTCGTAGTAATTTTTTACCCATTTCCTCTATTACTGGTAAAAAAGGAACAGGCATTGCATTGATTTCAGTAGAGTTTACTTGAGTTGATCCATTCAATATCCTGTAGTAGCAATCATATAATGAGGAGTTGAATAATACATAAAGGCCGTAAATAACATACTCAGAAAGTTCTTTTGCACCACAAATAAAATTTATTTTATTTTGTGTGCTTATTTTTTTGAACTTTGGAAAATTTTTTGATATATATACACCGCATTGTAATCTTCTATGTTCTTCTTTGGAAGTAAAACGTTTTACAAAAAGATAGTTTGTATTTTTTTGCAAGAGCCCTGCCTGTTTAGTGACAATATACTCTTTTTCTCGGCCAATAGGGAATTCAACTCCACCATTTTTTATGTGGTTGGCGTAAAATAAGGGTACTGCGTGCTCCTCTGGACAATCTCGTAGCGCACTACGGTTTCTAAAGTCGACCGTCAAGCCAGTTTTCATCTTGAGACCGATGTCTGGCAGTGTTGCCGTGAAGCGCCTAATATGCTCTAATGTTTTAATTTCTTTTGAATTAGTAATTAAGTATACAAAATCATCATTTTTATTAATAACAAGATCGTAGGGAACATTAATTTTTGTAATGTTTGAAAAATCTGAGTTATTTTTTGTTGTTGTAATAGTAATAAATTTTTGTTCAGAATTTTTTTTACATGCATGAAATATCATTGTTTCCTGAAGCACTTGTTCGCTTTCGAACACTTTATCTCTTGTAGCAAAAAGGTGTATGTGATCTATTACACAGCTATTGAGAAATTTTTGACGAAATTTCTTAAAATATGCTCCAGAAGTCCATGATCTTGGAATGATGTAAACAATTTCTCCATTTTTTTTGAGATTAAAGACACTCATTGATGCAAACAAAAAGTAGAGATTGGGAGCACCGTAGCATACATCTGGAAGAGCCAAAGCCTCAGGCGCATCCTTGGAAATTTTCATATATGGGGGATTCCCAATAATATAATCAAATTTTGTCTGAGACGATGCAGCCCCAAGCATAGCATTGTATTCCAATTTTTGCGAACTGATATAATTCCTTTCCCTGACTTCATATTTTACAGGAATTATTGAATTCTTGCGGATGTATTCAAGATTTTTATAAAGGAGTGTCAAGATATTCTTGTCGTTTTCATAGCAAACCAATTGTATTTCTTTTATCTCTTCTCTCTTTTGAAGTCGTTCGATAAGGGATGCTGCCAGAATACCAGATCCAGAGCCTGGATCGAGTATAGATACTATAGGACCGACAGTATCCAGGGTAAATAAGCCAGCCATAAATTGAGCAGTCTCTTTACTGGTAAAAAACTGACCGTATCGTTTCCTCTCGGTTTTGGGCATCTGTGCAATGTATTGTTCTGTTTTTTCCAGGATGTAGTCGAGAATGCTCATTGAGATGTGCTCGCTGTTGTTACATACTTAATAAATATTTGCCAAGAGTCCAGCACTCTTAGCAGACCATAGGCTAGTCAGGGCATCTAGTGAAGCATAGGAAATTGCAGCTTTGAAGCTCCCCCGTCTTACGACGGGGGATTCTCTCCCAGAACGAGAAAATGGCTTTCTGCAGAACCTTTCGGCC
>CALVHF010000083.1 GCA_944327295.1 uncultured Desulfovibrio sp.
TGGCGAAGGAAAATGGCACAAGGCCAACAGCGTGGAAGACTGCTGGAATGTGAACGTGAGCTTCATCTACCGCTTCTAACACGTCCTGCAGGAACAGGCACCCCCAAAAGGAAGCCCAGGGAACAGGGCACGACAGGGCACAAGACGCCCTGCCGTGCCCGTCTCTTTGTGTCTTACGGATCAGCGACGCTGAGCGGCGTCTTCATGCGGCGCCTTCGTGCGCAGCCCCCTTTCAGCGACCAAGCCTGTTTTCGCCCGCATCCTCGCCTGTGAGGGACTTCGAAAACTTGTAGTGAAAGTTGTGCATGCCCTGCCTGAGGTAGAAGCCGTGGGTCCTTGTGCGCAGCTGATTGCAGGCAACCTCTATCTGCGTGCAGCCCATCTCTTGAGCCAGGGCACAGGCCCTGGCAAACATGAGCCTGCCCAGGCCCCTGCTTCTGCAGGAAGCCGCAATGGCAAATTCCAGGATCTCGGCAATGCGCCCGGCATGGTGGAGCTGATCTTCAAAGCGCAGGTTCAGAACACCGGCAAGCTCCGGCCCAGGCTGTCCGGGCCGGGCTGGCTGGCCGGGCTGCCCGGGTTCTGAGTGCTCCTGCTCGCAGACAAGGCAGTAGTAGTGCGCATCCTCAAGCTGCCTGGCAAAGATGCCGGCAAAGGCCTCTTTGGGCAGCTCCCGGCTCTCCATGTCGCAGATGAGGGCATACACCCGGGCTTCGTCCGCCTGTGTGGCCTTGCGAAAGAGTAGGCCGTCCGTCCGGATGCCCGTTGTCTTGTCCGTCGAATTGTCCATCAGGTGCTCCTTCAGCTTTTCTCGGGGCTTCCCCGCTGATGCCCGTCATGGTAGTGTCTAATTTTAAAATTATGTCATGATATCTAGACAATGAAATGTAGTAATTTCAACTAGATGTAAGTAGACGAATTTATCAATTTAGACAGTAGCATCCTGTGCCGCTCTGGACCCGGATCAGGTTCACTGGCGTATGGTGAGGGCTGCGTGATCAAGATAGGCCTTCACCTGCTCATGGTCTGGACAGTACTTGCGAAGCTGCTCGTAGAAGCACTGGCCGTGACCGGGCGACAGAAGGTGGCAGAGCTCATGGATGAGCACGGCCTCCAGCATCCTTTTCGGGTGACGTGCCAGCTCGGAGTTGAGCTTGATTTCGCTGGTCTGCGGACGGCAGGAGCCCCAGCGGCTTTTCAGATAGGTGCTGCTGTATTTGGCCGCATGCACGCCCATTGTCTGTTCCCATTTTGGGACAAGGGTTTGCAGGGCCCGGAGCACCTCGTTCTTGTGCCACCAGCGCAGGAGCCTGATGCGGTAGTCCCTGTCTGCACCGGGCGGGATGACGAGCACAAGGTTGTCGCCCTCCAGGCGCACATCGGGCAGCGTGTTCTGCTCCACCACCTTCATGGCATACTTTTCGCCCCACACCATGTGGGTCTCGCCGTCCACGTACTGCAGAGGCGGCGGGCAGACAGCACGAATCTGCTGCTGCCCATGCAAGATCTTGGCGGCTCGCGAAGCCACAAAGCTCTGCACAATGTCCAGGGGCAGATCATGGGGCGCCTTCACTTCTATGTCGCCCGAGGGCACGAGCACACGCATGGTCAGCCTTTTTACGGAGCGTCTGAGCACAGGCACGCGCTGATCCCCCACAAGCACTTCTTCGGGCTTGAAATTGGGATCATAGCGTTCGGCCATGGTGCGTCTGGTATTCCGGATCCAGGGCATCTCCTCGCGGATGTGGTTCACGATCTGCGCCCTCGTGTACGAGCTCGGCGCAGAGTACGTCACCCCGCCATCCAGACCGACCGTGATCGTGCCGTACTTGACGGTCTTGCGGACAACATGGACCTCAAGGCCGTCCACAGTAATGTCTTCTTGAATGTGTGCCATGCAGACTCCTTGCAAGGGAGAAAATGGGGGAAAGGAGGTGGACGTGCCAGACAGTCCCTTCTGTGGAACCACAGCTCCCCCTGCACCTCGGCAAAGCCCCTGGGGACAGGGCACACAATACCTGCAGGCGCCTTGCCTGACAAGGACAAAAGATCCTGACGATCTCTTTCTTTGTGCAGCTCTGTTCCTTCCTGCCCGCTGCCCAAAAAGTCCGGGGCCCAATGTCAGAGTTTCCGGCCTGTGCCAGCTTCCCTGGGCATGGATGCATGCAGGGTGGAAATACGCCCTCCTCACTGCCCGCAGTGCACCCCCTTTTTGCAGGATTTTTTGAAAAAGGCCATGCCCTGGCGAAGAATCCTTGTGCAGCTTCTGGCTCCAAGCTCTGCATCGTCCTTGCGATCCTCGATCTGCTGCAGGGCTTTTTCCACACTGGCCTCCAGCTGTCCCCCTTAAGGAGCAGGCGCGCTTCCATCTGCAGGGCAGGCACCTGCTCTCTGCCGTCCGCTGTCCTCTTGTGAACAGAAACCTTCTGCACAGCACAAGAATCAAAGTCAGGCAAACAGCAGTGCAAAGGGAACGTGCAGGCAAGGAAAAAACAATGCAACGCACCTCTTGTACAATGTTTTTTCACAAATTCCACTTCTTTTTTTGCCGATACTGTGTCCCTGCACAAGAAAAATCGCAAGTTTGCAACACTAACAGGATTGTTTATCAAAAGGTTTTTTTTGCAGACTATTCCCTTTGATTAGCTCTGGTTCAGCCAATTTGTACAAATTGCAGAACTGATCCTATGAATCACACCTAGACAACGATTTTCCAAGCAAAAAGCTACGAAATAGGTGACTCGGGTATTCGGCACACATTATGCCTAGAAGTCGCATATTTGCATCCTGTCTTGCAACGATTTGCTTCCACGCGACATATTTGATGCATATTTGCATTGACGAAAACACTGCCCTGCGTCCTTTCCCGTGCAAATCCCTTGCCATGGCCTGCCTGTCGCCTGGTGTTCAATCTGGTACACATCTTGCTTGTGAAAAAAGTGCCGGGACCCCTGACGCCCTCTTTTCATTCCGTGACCTGCAAAAAGGGGGCCCTGTCAGGGGAACGCTCATCCGGTGCTTCTCTTTTTCGCACATGCCCGCATGCCTCGCGGTCCGTCTTCTGTCCCGCCCTTCCTGTCTGCCTTCCCGGAGGCTCTTCCGGGCACAAAGACCCTTTCCGGAACCTCCTGCGGAAAACGTCCTGCAGAAAGCATCTTCTGCACAAGCGTGCGACCCAAAGAAAACAAGCCTGAGCTCCCCTGCCAAGCCATCACCAGGAACCGTCTCTGCAAAGAGTCCTTCCTGTTTTGTTCATACAACACTGACAAGGAGCCTTCATGCAAACTCAAGCTTCCGCAGAGCAGCAGACCGCAGACCCCTCTCAGGCAGCTGCCCACACAGACGCCCAGGTCCAGAAGAACCTGCGCCGCGTTGTCATTTCCTCCCTCGTTGGCGCCGTCATCGAATGGTATGACTTCTTCCTCTACGGCGTTGTGGCGGGCATTGTCTTCAACAAGGTCTTCTTCCCGGACTTCGACCCCACCGTGGGCACCATCCTGGCCTTTGCCACCTTTGCCGTGGGCTTTGTGGCCCGTCCCGTGGGCGGCATCATCTTCGGCCACTTTGGCGACTAGCTCAGCCGCAAGAAGATGCTTGTGCTCACCCTGGAAATCATGGGTGTCGCCACTGTGGGCATAGGCCTTGTGCCCTCCTACGAGACCCTGGGCATAGCCGCCCCCATTCTGCTTGTGCTCTGCCGTCTCGCCCAGGGCATCGGCATTGGCGGCGAATGGGGCGGAGCCGTGCTCATGGCCTTCGAGTCTGCGCCCGAGAAAAAGCGTGCCTTCTACGGAAGCCTGCCCCAGGTCGGTCTGGCTCTGGGCCTCATGCTCGCCTCTGCCGTTGTGGGCGTGCTCTCCTGGTGCCTCTCCGAGGAATCCTTCCTTGCCTGGGGCTGGCGCATTGCCTTCATCCTCAGCGCCATCCTGGTGGGCGTGGGCGCCTACATCCGCCTCACCGTCACCGAGACCCAGGACTTTGCCAAGGCCAAGGAGAAGATCGAGAAGGTCAAGTTCCCCATCATGGCCGCCTTCAAACACTACCCCCGCACCATCCTGGCCTGCGTGGGCGCCCGCTTTGTGGAAGGCATTGCCTTCAATGTCTTTGGCGTCTTCTCCCTCACCTACCTCACCAATACCTGCGGCCTTGACAAGACGCAGAGCATCTTCCTCATTGTGGGCGCAGCCTTCGTGATGGCCCTGGCCATTCCCTTCTGGGGCATGCAGGCCGACCGCCTGGACCGGGCCCGCATCTTCGGCATTGCCGCCCTGCTCCTGGGCCTCACCGCCTTCCCCGCCTTCTGGGTCCTGCACAACTACACCCACACCCTGCCCCTCGTCTTCGTGGCCATTGCCCTGCCCTTCGGCATCATCTACGGCGCAGCCTACGCCACCATGTCGAGCCTCTTCTCCGGCAGCTTCGAGGCCACGGTCCGCTATTCCGCAGTCTCCTTCATCTATCAGTTCTCGGGCATCTTTGCCTCCGGCATCACGCCCATGGTGGCCACCATGCTGGTCAGCGCCAATGGCGGCCAGCCCTGGTACCTGTGCACCTACCTGCTCGTTGCCGCCCTCATCAGCTGCCTGAGCACCATCTTCATCGTGCGCCTGCACGGAAGGGAAAGCCTGCCCAGCGCCGAAGAGCTCGGCTAGGGCCACAAGGCAGCGGCTGCCCTGTTTTTGCCCAAAAGCTCTCGCCCTTTCGGCAAACCTCCTTAAAACTGTACAGGGCAGCCCGCCTGCAGGGAGCCTGTCTTCGAGGGACCCCGGCCCCATCCCCGGGTTCCCTTGCGGCAGGCTCCTTTTTTTTCCTGCCGCAACACCCGCAGGCGGTGCTGGCGCTGTCGCCGGCACCGCAAAAACAGTCTGAGTTTATAAGTGGTTACAAGACTGCAAAAAAACATGTCTTGACAGGATCTGGCAATAGATTAGTGTTGGGGCTCCACCTAAGCCGAGGAGATAGGCAATGCCAGAGATTCAATGGAAATATTACGTGGGGCAGGGTTCTGAAATCGATGACATCATCAGCCAGCACAAGAAGGCCTGGAATGACGTCCTCGCCGCCAGGGCTGCCCTCATGCAGGACTATCAGGCCAACGGCCTCATGCCCGGCGACAAGCACCGCTACACTGTGGTAGGCCTGCTCTATTACCAAAAGCCTGCCTTCGACTACATGAAGTACACGCTCTCCCAGACCAAGACATCCTCCAGCCAGCGCGAGTTCTACAAGGCTGTCCCCAATCTTCGCCATGCCGACGGCAAGGTCCTTGCCGAGAAGCTGGCCAGTCCCGAGGTCACCTTTGATCCGAAAAACGAGCTTGTGAACCTCCTGGGCGTCAACTGCGTGGCCGATTTCCGAGCCTCCGCCAACCAGACAAGCTCCAGCATGGTCTGGTCCTCCGTGGAACAGGTGGAGCACCTTCTGCTTGTGCGCATGCCTGCGGATGCCTCAAGGCAGCACATCCTGGGCCAGGCCCCCAAGGTGCCCAAGTTCTTCAAGCTCATCAAGAAGGACGCCTACGAGGCCCTTCTGAAGGGCGACTTCTCCGTGCTCTAGCAGAGCAGCCCTTCAAGCCTTCATCATTCAGACCACAATTCCAGCAAAAACGCTTTTCCATCCCCGCACCTTTTGCGGGGATTTTTTTTTGGGAGAGCCTGGGCTCGCCCCGGACTGCAGGATCTGCCGGATCCCTTTCACGACACGGTTTCGGGACTAGTCAGGTAGCGGTCTTTCTGATATGGGTGGAGCGCACTTCAGGGCGCAGGGAGTCCTTCTTGCATGCTCCCTGCTGCGCCTCTTTTCGCCCCCTTGTCTTCACAGCCTGTGCACCTTCTTCGCACAGGCTTCACCCAAAGAAGGCACGCCTGCTGTCCCTGGATCACTCGCCTGGAGAACACCTGACTCGCTTCCGGGACAACGGCAGGCCTCTCTCCTTCCGCCCATTCTGCGCGTGCTGCGCATACGTACACGAGGTCGCTTTGAGCAACGAACCCGACAAGATCATTTATTCCATGATACGCGTGACCAAGCGTCACGGCCAGAAGGAAGTCCTCAAGGACATCAATCTCTCCTATTTCTACGGAGCCAAGATCGGTGTCCTGGGCCTGAACGGCGCCGGCAAGTCCAGTCTCCTGAAGATTCTGGCCGGTGTGGACACAGCCTTTGATGGCAAGACCGTGCTCGCTCCGGGCTACACCATCGGCTACCTGGAACAGGAGCCCCTGGTGGGCGAGACGCGCACCGTGCGCGAGGTGGTTGAGGACGGTGTGGCGCCCCTCAAGGCCATTGCGCAGGAATTCGAGGAAATCAACGCCAAATTTGCCGAACCCATGGACGACGAGGCCATGAACGCCCTCATCGAGCGCCAGGCAAAGGTGCAGGAAGAGATGGATGCCAAGAACATCTGGGATCTGGACGCCCGCCTGGACATGGCCATGGACGCCCTGCGCTGCCCTGCCCCGGACATGCCCGTTTCCCAGATTTCCGGTGGCGAACGCCGCCGCGTGGCCCTGTGCCGCCTGCTGCTCAAGGCGCCGGACATCCTGCTTTTAGACGAACCCACCAACCACCTGGACGCCCAGTCCGTACAGTGGCTGGAAGACTATCTGCACACCTTCCCGGGCACCGTCATTGCCGTCACCCACGACCGCTACTTCCTGGACAATGTGGCCGGCTGGATTCTGGAACTGGACCGCGGCCGCGGCATTCCCTGGAAGGGGAACTATTCCTCCTGGCTTGAGCAGAAGGAAAAGCGCCTGGCCCTGGAAGAAAAGACCGAGACCGAGCGCCAGAAGACCCTGGCCCACGAACTGGAATGGATCCGCATGTCCCCCAAGGGCCGCCATGCCAAGAGCAAGGCCCGCATCAATGCCTACGAGGCCATGCTCTCCCACGAGAGCGCCCGCAGGGCCAAGGATCTGCAGATCTACATTCCCCCGGGACCGCGTCTCGGCAAGACCGTCATTACCCTGGAAAACGTCTCCAAGGGCAAGGGCGACAAGCTCCTCATCGACAATCTGAGCGCCATCATTCCCGCAGGCGCCATCGTGGGCATCATCGGTCCCAACGGCGCCGGCAAGACCACGCTCTTCCGCATGCTGGTGGGCGAGGAACAGCCCGATGCCGGCACCATCCGCATTGGCGACACCGTCTCCTTTGCCTACGTGGACCAGGCCAGAGCCTCGCTCACCCCCGGCAAGACGGTCTACGATCTCATCAGCGAGGGCCGCGAGACCATCACCCTGGGCAGCATGGAAGTGAACGCCCGCGCCTACTGCAACCGCTTCAACTTCAGCGGCGCAGACCAGCAGAAGAAGGTGGACGTGCTCTCGGGCGGCGAGCGCAACAGGCTGCATCTGGCCCGCATGCTCAAGTCCGGCGCCAATGTCCTGCTTCTTGACGAACCCACCAACGACATCGACGTGAACACCATGCGCGCCCTGGAAGACGCCCTGGAAAACTTTGCCGGCACCGTCCTTGTCATCAGCCACGATCGCTGGTTCCTGGACCGCATTGCCACCCACATCCTGGCCTTCGAAAACGACAGCCAGGTGGACTTCTTTGACGGCAACTACACCGAATACGAGGAAGACCTGAAAAAGCGCCTGGGCAAGGACGCAGGCCTCCCCCACAGGGCCAAGTTCCGCAAGTTCACCCGCTAAGGGCTCCTGAAACGGCACAATATCTGTTCAAGGACAAAGGGGACAGCGTTCTGACAAAACGCCCTGTCCCCTTTCCTGTCTTCTTCCCCCACAAGCCACCTGCAACCGGCACAAAGAGCGCACGCACTTCACACGCACCGTCGGGAGGCCCGTCATGTCCGCAGCACAGAGCATCCTCATCCGCAACGCCAGGGTACACAACCTGCAGGGCCTTGATCTGGCCATCCCCCTGAACAGGGTGGTGGCCATTGCCGGCGTCTCGGGATCGGGCAAGTCCTCCCTGGCCCTGGGCGTGCTCTATGCCGAGGGCTCGCGCCGCTACCTTGAAGCCCTCTCCACCTACACCCGCCGCCGCATCACCCAGGCGGCCCGGCCGCAGGTGGACGAAGTTGCGCACATACCGGCAGCCCTGGCCCTGCATCAGCGCCCGGCCCTGCCAGGCATACGCAGCACCTTTGGCACAGGCACGGAGCTCAACAACAGCCTGCGCCTCATGTTCTCGCGCCTGGCAGCCCATGTCTGCCCAAACGGCCACAGGCAGGAACCGACCCTGGCCGTAGCCGCAGGACAGAAGCTTGTCTGCCCGGTCTGCAAGGAAGCATTCTTCGCGCCCTCGGCCGAGGAGCTCGCCTTCAACAGCCAGGGCGCCTGCCGCACCTGCCAGGGCACGGGCCGCGTGCTCACCGTGGACGAGACAACCCTCATTCCCAATCCTGATCTCAGCATTGACGAGGGGGCCGTGGCCCCCTGGAGAACGCTCATGTGGTCGCTCATGACCGACGTCTGCCGGGCCATGGGCGTGCGCACCGATGTGCCCTTCCGGGAGCTGTCACAAGAGGAGCAAGAGATAGTCCTGCACGGGCCTGCGGAAAAGCGGCACATCCTCTACCGACCCAAAAAGGGCGACGGGGCAACGGAGCTCGACTTCACCTTCTACAATGCGGTCTACACCGTGCAAAATGCCCTGTCAAAAGTCACGGACGAAAAGGGCATGAAGCGCGTGGAGCGCTTCTTGAAGGAAGAATGCTGCCCGGACTGCGGAGGATCACGCCTTTGTGCTGCGGCCAGAGCACCCGTTCTGTGCGGCTGCACCCTTGATGCCGCCTGCCGCATGTCCCTCTCCGAGCTTGTGGAGTGGACAAAAGCGGTGCCGGAGGCAGTGCCCAAGGCCATGCAGCCCATGGCGCAGAGCATCTGCCAGTCTTTCCTCGATACGGCCAGACGCCTGCTTGACCTGGGGTTAGGGTACCTCTCCCTCGATCGCGCAGCCTCCACTCTCTCCACAGGCGAACGCCAGCGCATGCAGCTCGCCCGTGCCGTGCGCAACCGCACAACCGGCGTGCTCTACGTGCTGGACGAGCCTTCCATTGGCCTGCATCCGGCCAATATCCGCGGCCTTGTGGCCGTTGTGCACGACCTTGTGGAGGACGGCAACTCCGTCATCCTGGTGGACCACGAAACGGAGATTCTCAAGACCGCGGACTGGTTCATCGAGATGGGCCCTGGCGCCGGCAGCAGGGGTGGCAAGGTGCTCTGCGAGGGGACCCTGCAGGACCTGACCACAAATCCCGCCTCCCTCATTGGCCCCTTCCTGAAGGAAGAGCCCCAGCACAGCCCGAGGCTCGATCGCGAGAAACTCTTTGCCAAAGGCTTCCTGCACCTTGTCACACGGCCCCTGCACACGGTGCAGGATCTCGATGTGCGCCTGCCCAAAGGCCGCCTTGTGGCCGTAAGCGGCGTCTCGGGGTCGGGCAAGACCACCCTTGTGCTGGAGAGCCTTGTGCCTGCCCTGCAGGCTCTGACAAGAAAGGAGCCACTGCCTTCACACGTGGTCAGCCTTGAGGCCGAGGGCATCACGCAGGTGCGCCTTATCGATGCCTCCCCCATTGGCCTCAATGTACGCTCCACCGTGGCCACCTATGCCAATGTGCACGACGAGCTGCGCAAGATCTATGCCCGCACGAAAGAGGCCCGCGAGGCCGGCTGCAAGGCCGGCGACTTTTCCTACAATACAGGCAAGTTGCGTTGCCCTGTGTGCGACGGCACAGGCGTCATCTCGCTGGATGTGCAGTTTCTGCCCGATGTGGAGATTGCCTGCCCCGAGTGCCTGGGCTCGCGCTATGCACGAGCGGCCCACGACATCCGACTTGAAGCAGGGCAAGGCCCTTCCCTGCCGGATCTCATGGCCATGGACATAGACACGGCCCTTGAGGCCTGCAAAAGCTTGAAACTTGTGCGCCAGCGCCTGCAGGTGCTCCATGACTTGGGGTTGGGGTATCTGACCTTAGGCGAGGCCACGCCCAGCCTCTCCGGTGGCGAGGCTCAGCGCCTCAAACTGGCCGAGTCCATGGGCCGGGCCCAGGACGAGACCGTCTTTGTCTTTGACGAACCCACTATTGGTCTGCATCCCCTGGATGTGCAGACACTGCTCAAGGTCTTCAGGCATCTTCTGGACATGGGCGCAACGGTCCTGGTCATCGAGCACGATCTCACCGTCCTGAGGGCTGCGGACTATGTGCTGGACATGGGGCCTGGCGGTGGCACCGAGGGAGGCCGCCTGGTCGCCTGCGGCACAGTGGACGACATCCGCAACACTCCCGAAAGCGTCACCGGTCGCTACCTCTAGCCCCAAAGATTTGGGGCTGGAGGGGCGAGGACGCAAGACAAGGAGGCAGCGCTCCCGGCTCAGTGGACTGAAGTTCCTTTTTGGAGAGTGGAACATGTCGGCGGATATCCTCCCCTAGGCGGCGATCCCGACACGGGGGAAAATAGGCGTAAGGTATTG
>CALVHF010000084.1 GCA_944327295.1 uncultured Desulfovibrio sp.
GATCTTGCCGATGCGGCGGGGATTGGCGCTCATTTTCTTGGTGATGGTGATTTCGGTGCCGGTAATGTCCACATCATGCTGCTGGGCATAGATGCCCATGATGGTCATGCAGCAGGTGGCCAGGGCCGTGCAGCAGAGATCCGTGGGCGAAAAGGCCTCGCCCTTGCCGTGGTTGTCCACGGGAGCGTCGGTGATGATGGTCGTGCCGCTGGCAATGTGGGTGCATTCGACACGCAGGCCGCCAAGATATGTGGCTTTCATGTTCGCCATGATCAATCTCCTTGAAAAAACGCGTATGCGGCAGGCCGGGCACACCCCCAGGGCGCACATCCTGCCGGCAGGGTCTGGAACAACAGGAAACACAAGGAAGAATTTCCGGGAACTCCGGGAAAACTCTATCTGCAGAGCCAGCCGGGGTCAACTGTCTACGGTCGACAAATCGGATTCCGAGCCAGTATCCGGCACAGGTTCTATTCGGTGGGGAAATGGGCCTTCTTCTTGCCGGACTTGCCCGAGGTCGCAGGCTGGCAGAACTGGGCAAGACGCTCTGCGGATTCTGCATAGTGCTCGCGGAAGGCGGCGCGGATGGTGGCCTCGTTCCTGGTCTGCAGGGCCAGGAAGAGGCGGTTGTGCCGGTCAAGGAGCTCTTCCGGGGTATAGATGGTACGCCACTCCTGGTAGAGCAGATACTTGGAGATGACCCGGCTGAAGCGCGAGGCCAGAGATCGCAGCAGGGGATTTTCCGAAAGGCTCAGGATGGTCTTGTGAAACTGCGTGCCAAGGTCGGCATGTTCCTCGTAGGCGCCGCCTGCCTGAATAGCCGCTCGCATCTGGCCGATGATGGCTTCCAGGCGCTTGTGCACCTCCTTTGGCAGGCCGTGCACGGCCTGGACGGCCGCTTCGCCTTCGAGCAGGGCGCTGAGCTCGTAGTTGTTGCGGATGGTCTCGGGCGTGAGGAGGGTGACGCACTTGCCGCGTCTCGGGTGGGACATGAGCAGTCCCTCGGCCTCAAGATGGTGCAGGGCCTCGCGCACCGGAGCACGGCTGATGCCGCATTCCTCGGCCAGCTGTGCCTCGCCAATGGGGTCTCCGGGTCTGAGCCTGCCGTTGCGTATGCGCTGCATGAGGAGCTGCGCGACCTTTGAGCTGTATTTTTCTTTACTGAAGGGTTCCACAGGGCCTCCATGCCCGTGCCGGAACGGCGGATCAGGGGCACAGTCCCAAAAGGATTGACAGAAAGGGCGGCCAGGTCGCATGAGCGGTCCGGGCCTTGAAAAGTTCAGGACCCTGTGTCCGGGACCTGGCAAAAAACAGAAGAAGAGCGGGCGCAAATCTATCCCAGCGCCGGAAAACTGTCAAAAAGTGCCCTGTTTCCCTTATGCTCCCTCGCTGACCAGGTCGGCAGCAACGGGTCGGACAAGCTGCAGGCTTTCCTGAGGGATGGCGGCCACAACGCCCCGCTGGCCGGCATTGATATAGAGGATGGGCAGGGTTGTCAGGGTCTCCTGCATGAAGACGGGCAGGTTTGTCTTCAGGCCGAAGGGACAGATGCCGCCAGGCCTGTAGCCTGTGAGGGCAAGGGCGGTCTCGGGAGAGGAGGGCATGAGCCGTTTTATCCCTGCAGCCCGCTGCAGCTTGTGCATGGAGACGCGTTTGTCCCCGTGCATGAGCACCATGACAGCCTGAAGCTCTGCCCCCTGTTTGCCGTTGTCAAAGACCAGGCTCTTCACGATGCAGTGCTCGTCAATGCCGAGCTTTGCGGCCGCATCCCTGGTGCCGCCGTGCAGGAGGTAGTCGTAGGAAAAAAAGGGCACATCAAAGCCGGCACGGCGCAGAATTTCCAGGGCCGGGGCCTGGTCAGGACAGGTACTGGACACGGGCGTCATGGGGCCTTCCTCTCCTTCGTGTCACCGAGGTGCTTTCCTGCCGGACAGGGGAACAGCCTGGTGCCGCATTTATTTTTTTGATTTCAAGGAGTTGTCGTATTTTCTGGCATTTTTGTTGACAGAAATCTGTCGACAAAGATTGACAAGGTAGTGCTTTCTTCGCATACTGAAACCGGAAAAGCAAGTCCCCTTGTTTCCTTTTTGATCTGCACTTCAGGGACAGGGTTGTTCATGACATTGGGAACAAGTCCCCAATGCATGAAATATACCAGGAACAGATATTGCATAAGGTATGCCCTGGGCAGATCCCCCAACCACAGAGGAGTACATGGTTCGGCACTGACAAAGACAACCCGACAAACAGGAAGGAGTGCACCTATGCAGGCACGACAAATTGGACTGCAGTGCCGCTCTTGCGGCAGGCTGGAAGAACACAACCTCAATGCCCTCGCGTGCGAGCAGTGCGGGGGGCCGCTCCGCGTGCTCTTCGACGCGGACGATCTGAAAAAGGTCCTGTCCGGTCCGAGGCTCATGGCCGATGCCTGGACGCTGATGGAGCAGTGGCACGCCATCCTGCCCGTGAAGGAGCAGAGCCTGATTGCCAGGGTGAGCCTGGGCGAGCGGGAAACGCCGCTTCTGCCCTCCAACCGCTGTGGCGCCGAACTTGGTATCCAAAAGCTCTACTTCAAGATAGAGGAAGGACCGACCCTTTCTCTCAAGGACCGGGGCACGGCCCTGTGCGTGCTCAAGGCCCTGGAAGCGGGCTGCTCGACGGTCTGCGTGGCCTCGTCCGGCAACAACGCGGCCAGCGTTTCGGCCTACGGCTCCAGAGCCGGGCTCAGGGCCGTGGTCTTTGTGCAAAAGCAGGTCTCCGAGGCCAAGATCTTCAAGAGCCTGCTGCATGGCGGACGTGTCGTGCGCATAGACGGCGACATGGCCGCTGCCAGTGCCGTGTGCAACGAGATGGTGCGGCGCCACAACTGGTTCCAGTGCGGCGGCCCCAACCCCTACCGCATTGCGGGCAAGAGAACCTTTGCCTACGGCCTTGTGCAGCAGCTTGGCTGCGCGCCCGACACGGTACTCATCCCCTGCGGCGGCGGAGCTGGCATGGTGGCAGCCTATGATGCCTTCAGGGAACTGCTGGAGGCAGGCGTCATCGATCACATGCCGCGTCTTGTGGGCGTGCAGCTCACAGCCTGCGATCCCACGGCCCAGGCCTTCCATGCCGGCAGGGACGAGGTTGTGCCCGTGAAGAAGTCGCCCTCGCTCTCCGATGCCATCATGAACAACAATCCCTACTGGGGCCGCGTGTGCGTCGAGGCGGCACGTGCCACCAGGGGCACCATGATTTCCGTGACGGACGAGGAATTTGTGCAGGCCATACGGCGTCTTGGCAGCAGGGAAGGGCTCTTCGCCGAGCCTGCGGGCGCCGTGACCACGGCAGCCCTGAAAAAGCTGCTGGATGTGCCGGGCTTTGCGGACCCGGGCATCACGGTGTGCAACATCACCGGCCATGGTCTCAATGCCCCGCACATAGCCGCAGACAGCAGGGACATTCCGCCAGTGACAGAAGCCAGCGCCGATGCCGTGGAGGCCTTCCTGGCCTCAGGTGAATAAGGAGCAGTCTTTCAGCTGGCAGATTTGCAAAACTACAGATTGTACAGGGGGGCTTATGAAGAGCTTTCGTATCCTGATGGTTGCCGTACTCTGCATGGTTGCCATGGCGGCAAGCGCACTGGCCGCTGACTATCCCACCAAGCCCATTACCATCATGACCGCCTTCAACCCCGGTGGTGGCAGTGACGTGAGCCACCGTCTGCTGGAAAAGTATGCCAGGGGCATTTTCGACGAACCCCTGGTCATCACCTACAAGCCTGGTGCCGGTGGTGAAATCGGCTGGACAACCCTCGCCCTGAGCAAGCCGGACGGCTACACCGTGGGCGGCGTGGATCTGCCGCACATTGTGCTGCAGCCCATGCTGCGCAGAAAGGGCCAGCCCGGCTACAAGACAGAGGATCTGCTGCCGCTGTGCGGCCTTGTCTATGACGCCAACGTGGCCATGGTCCGTGCAGACAGCCAGTGGAAGACCCTGGCCGATCTCGTCGCCTACGCCAAGGCCAATCCCGGCAAGGTCCGCGTGGCCTCAGTGGGCAAGTTCTCCGGGGACCATCTCTTCCTCATGCAGATAGAGAAGGCCACGGGCGCAAAGTTTGCCCAGGTGCCCTATGCCGGCAGCGGCAAGGCCATTCCCGCCCTGGTGACCGGTGAAGTGGATGCCTACTTCGGCTCCGGCTCAAGCTTCCTGCGCATGGAGAACACAAGGGGCCTCGCCGTGGCAACGGAAGAGCGCTACGAACTGTGCCCCGATGTCCCCACCTTCAAGGAACAGGGATACAATATCATTTCCATGAAGTTCCGCGGTCTGGCAGTGCCAAGGAAGGTGCCTGCCAATGTTCTGAACTATCTGGAAAGCCACTTTGCCACCGTGTGCGGCAACAGGGAATACATGGATGCCGTGAAGAACAGCGGCCTCATGCCTGCCTTCAGTACGGGCAAGGAGTTTGCCGACATCATTGCCAGGGAAAAGAGTCAGGCCGAGCAGCTTCTGAAGGAATTCAATATTATCAACTAAATATGTGAAAGAGTGCCACCCCGGTCTTCTGAAAGCAGGCGTTTTCGGAAGACCGGGCAGACGGAAGAGACCTGCGACTGAAAAGACGAGGTGGCTATGCTTGATTTTGGTGTCATACTTTCCAACCTGTCAGATCCGCTCACGCTCCTGCTGATGATGGGCAGTGCAAGCTTTGGCATCATCATGGGAGCCATTCCCGGGCTTTCCGGAACGCTGGGCATCGCCCTGCTTTTGCCCTTCACCTTCAGTGTGGAACCCCATCAGGCGCTGCTGATGCTGGGGTCCGTGTATTGCGGCTCCGAATACGGCGGATCCATTCCGGCCATCCTGATCAACACGCCCGGCACGGCGGCGGCCCTGTGCACCACCTTTGACGGACATCCCATGGCCCTGCGTGGCGAGGCCCAGAAGGCGCTGCTGACTGCGCTGATTGCCTCCATCTTCGGCGGACTCTTCGGCGTTGCGGCGCTGCTCTTTCTGTCCGGCCCCCTTGCCGACGTGTCCATGAGCTTTGGCGCAGCCGAACAGTTCTGGCTCTGCGTCTTTGCCCTGACCATCATTGCCTCCCTGTCCTCGGGCAATATTCTCAAGGGCCTTCTGGGCGCGCTGCTCGGCCTGCTCCTCTCCTGTGTCGGCATGGATCCTGTCACAGGCATGCCGCGCTTCACCTTCAATACCATGGAGCTCATGGGCGGCATCAACGTTGTTCCGGCGCTCATAGGCCTCTTTGCCATTCCCCTGGCCCTGATGCTCCTGCGGGCTGCCGGTGCCACTTCGGCCATGGCGCCCTATGTGAAGATGCCCAATGTTGTCTGGAACACCCTGCGCGATTTTTGCAAGCGCATCTGGGTTGCCGGTGTCGGTGGTGTGGTCGGCGTCATCGTGGGCATCATGCCCGGTGCCGGCGGAAACATTGCCACCTTTGTGGCCTACAACGAGGCCAAGAGATTCTCGAAGCATCCCGAAAAGTTCGGCACAGGCATCATGGAAGGCATCATGGCGCCCGAGGTCTGCAACAATGCCGTCGTGGGCGGAGCCCAGATCCCCATGCTGACCCTGGGCATTCCCGGCAGTGCGCCGGCTGCGGTCATGCTGGGCGCCCTGATGACCCACGGACTCAAGCCAGGCTTCAATCTTTTTACCGAGCAGGCCAACATTGTCTACACCTATTCCATAGGTCTCATCCTCTCCAACATCATGATCCTGTTCCTGGGCCTGTTCTTTGTGCGCGTCTTTGTGCAGGCGCTGAAGATCCCAGCCCACTATCTGCTGGTCTCCATCATGACCATGGGTGTTGTGGGCGCCTATTCCATCAATTCCTCGGCCATGGATGTCCTGTCCATGCTGGGGTGTGGCATCATTGGCTATATCCTTATCAAGGGCAAGTTCGGCGTGGCCCCCATGGCCCTGGGTCTGATTCTGGGCTCAACCCTTGAAGAAGGCTTCAAGCTTTCCCTGCACCTCGGACAGGCGGAAGGGGATGTGGTCGGCTACTTCTTCTCCCGTCCGGCAAGCCTTGTCCTGATCGGCCTGACCCTGCTCTCCACGGGCTATTCTGTCTGGAAGGAGATCTCCGCAAGAAAGTCCGCAAAGGAGTGATGCGGGACAGGCAGGGGCGCAAGACCATTTCTCGCAATGCAACGCCAAAGGAGAAAAGCAATGCATGAACAAACCCTGGATTACTGCCTGGGCGCCGGACTGCTCGGGCTAGGAGCTCTTTTGTGGACGCAGCTGGAAGGACTGCCCATCGAGGGGACACTCTTTCCTGCTGCCCTGATCTGCTTTCTCGCGGTCTGCAGCCTGGCGCTCATTCTGAGGGCCTTCCTGCAGGGCAAGGGGGCTGTGGTCCATTTCTTTGGCGAAACGCCTGTGCGCCAGTGGTTCACGGCAGTCATTGTCTTTGCCATTCAGTGCATCATTGCCATGTATGTTTCCTTCCTGGTGGGCATGGCCCTTGGCATGACAACACTGCTCATCCTGCTTTCACCGCAGAGGACGGCCAGAAGCATAGTGTGCAGCCTCCTCTTTGTCGGACTCTTCCTTGGCGCCATTGAATTTTTCTTCTCCAGCATGATGCACATCTATTTTCCCGAAACGCTTTTCTGACACGCAGACAGGCCTGTTCCTGGCTGCACCCCATCGTGACCGTCAGGGCCTTGAAAAAAAGGAGTGCGTATGGACTGCAGGAAACTCAAGGAACGCTGCACGGCTACTGTACCTGAAGTGCTGGCCTTTTCCAGGCAGCTTGTGAACATGGATTCAGGGACAGAGGACGTGGACGGGCTGCGCCGCAAGGCCACTTTTCTGACCGAGGCCTTTACCGGCATCGGAGCCGGGGTGGAGTGGCTGGAAGCTGCCCATCCACGCGAGGGGACCTGGAACCTTGTCGCGACATTCAGGGGCACAGGAAAGGCACGCATTCTTCTCCTGACCCACTATGACACGGTCTTTCCGGCCGGCGAAGCCGCACGTCGTCCCTTCCGCATAGAGGGTAACCGGGCTATGGGGCCTGGAGTGGCCGACATGCAGACATCCATAGCCATGTTGCTGGCCGGCCTGCCCGTGCTGCACACGGTTATGGACTGCCGCAACTACGAGCGGATTACCGTGTTCTGCAACGCGGACGAGGAGACGGGATCCTTTGGCAGCAGGGAACAAATCACAGCCCTGGCCAGGGAACACGACATTACCCTGAACATGGAGCTGAGCGGCGCGGACGGCAACCTCATCACGGTGAGCGGCAGGGGCAATGCCAACGGGATCCTGCGCGTCCGGGGCAGGGCCGCCCATTCGGCTGCCGAGCCTCCGGCTGGTGTGAACGCAGGACTGGAGCTTGCCCATCAGCTTTTGCAGCTGCGGGGGCTCTCGGATCCCGTGCGGCGCACGGCCGTCAATGCTACCCTTGGCTCCTTTGGGAGCAAAACGAATGTTATTCCCGACTCTGCCTGGGCCAATCTGAATATACGTGTGGCCGATGTCAGCGAATTTGCCCGGATTGAGACCGAGATACGCCGCATCATTGCCAACAGGCTCTTTCCCGAGAGCGAGGTGAGCTTTACCATGCAGATTGCCGTGCTCCCCTACGGCAACAATCCCGTTACTCTGGACCTTGCGGAAAAGGTGCGTCGCATTGCCCGTGAAGAGCTTGGCATGGAACTCGGCTACCGCCACGCCATGGGCAGCAACGACACAAGCTTCAGCGCCCAGGTCTGCCCGTCCCTGGACGGATTCGGACCGGGCTGCGTGGCCATGCACACGGCAGACGAGTCTCTCCCCATCCCGTCGGTTGCACCAAGACTCTACATCCTGCTGCGAACCCTTGAGGAAATTTGCAAGGGCTCCATGGTCCCCTTGGGCAGGACAAGACAGGCAAAATCATGAAAACACAAGATGTTCTCTGCGGAGGTCTGCTCGTGGGCCTCAGTGCCGTGCTCTATGCGCAGACTACGGGATCGGCGGGGCCGGTCTTTGTCGATGACATAGATCCCATGCAATATCCCCGGGCCCTCATTCTCCTTCTGGGCGCCATGGGTGCCCTTCTGGCCGGCAAGGGGTTCCTTGCCAGGGCCGAGCGAACGGATATGCCCCTCTTCACACGGCACACCCTGGGCGTCATGGCCGTCCTGATCCTCTATGCGGCCTTCTTCATCACCCTGGGCTTCTTCATCACCAGCGTGCTGGCCTGCCTTGGCATTGCCCTCATCATGGGCTACCGCAGGCTGCCGCTCCTGGCTGGAGCCTCCGTGCTCTCGGTCGTGCTCATCTGGCTCATGTACGTCTACATTCTGCGTATCCCCCTGCCTTCGGGCTCGCTCTTCTGAGAGAGGCAAGGAGACATTTCATGGACATGATCATTGCTGCCTTTGCCGAAGTCCTGAGTCCCGTGGCCCTGTGCATGAACCTGATGGGCGTCATGATCGGCATGATCATAGGTGCCCTGCCGGGCCTTGGCTCTGTTGTCGCCATTTCCATCTGTCTGCCCTTTACCTTTGGGATGCAGCCTCTGCAGGCCATGGCCCTGCTGCTCGGAGTCTACTGCGGCTCCAACTGCGGCGGCAGCATAGCTGCAGTGCTCATCAATACCCCGGGCACGCCCCAGGCTGCAGCCACATCCATAGATGGCTACCCCATGGCCCGTATGGGCAAGGGAGGTGAAGCCATAGGCTGGGCCCTGGCCTCGTCCATTTTCGGTGGCCTGTTCTCCTGTGTGATCCTTGTCTTTGCCGCGCCCACAGTAGCTTCCTTTGCCCTGCATTTCGGCCCCCTGGAGACCTTCGGGCTCATCCTCATGGGACTGACCTGCATTTCCAGCGTGTCCGGCAAGAATCAGCTCAAGGGCCTTATTGCCGGGATCCTGGGTCTGTTGCTTGCCTGCGTGGGCATGTCGCCCTTCACCCCGGATGCACGTCTGACCTTCGGGCTCTATGCCCTGGACGGCGGCATGGACACCGTGGCCATCATTGTGGGCGTCTTTGCCATTTCGGAAGTCATCGATCGCTCGGAGCGCATCTTTCACGAAAAGGCGAGCAGCGTGCTGAGCATCAGGAGCCTGCGCATGCCGCCCCTTGGCATGTACAGGGAGCGCATGTGGAACCTTGTGAAATCCTCCATCATTGGCACCATCGTGGGCATCCTGCCTGGAACCGGGGCCACCACGGCGGCCTTTGTGGCCTATGGCGAAGCGCAGCGCTCTAGTCCGAGACGCGACAAGTTCGGCACTGGCGAGCCGGACAGCATCATAGCAGCAGAGTCTGCCAATAATGCCGTGACCGGCGGCGCCCTCGTGCCCTCTCTGGCCCTGGGCATACCCGGGGATCCGGTGACAGCCATCATGCTGGCCACCTTCATCCTGCACGGCATAACCCCAGGCGTGCGGCTCATGGTCGACAACCCCGGTGTGGTCTATGGCATCTTTGTGGCCCTGGCCGTGGCCAACGTCCTCATGTGGCCCTGCTGCCATGCGACAACCAAGATCTTCAACTACCTTCTGAAGACGCCCGAGCCCATTCTCATGGGCCTCATTGCCGTTTTGTGCGTGCTCGGCTCCTACGGCGCACGCGGCAATGTGAACGATGTGGCGGTGACCGTGGGCGCCGGCGTCTTTGCCTACATGTTGCGCCGCTGCGGCTTCCCCATGCCGCCCATCGTCATAGGCCTTGTGCTCGGGCAGCAGTTCGAGATGAGCATAGGCCAGATGATCCTCTACAAGGGGGATATGCCCTGGCTGGACTACATTCTGAACTCGCCCATTGCCACCGGCCTGTTCATTGTCACGGCATTCATTGTCTGCGTTCCGATGATTCGAAGACTACTTGCCGCCAGAACAGGGGAGGCTGCCCGTCAGGGGCAGCAGAACTCCTGAGCCTGGCACGGAGGTGCACCTTATGCAGCGTCTTGGCACATTGTTCATTCTGGCCCTGGCTGTCCTTGTTGCCTGTGCGGGCACAGCCCAGGCGGCCTTTCCAGAACGGCCCATTACCATGATCGTTCCCTTTGGAGCCGGTGGTTCCAACGATCTTCCGGCCCGCGTGCTGGCCGGCATGATGGAAAAAAGGCTTGGCCAGCCCGTTATTGTGCAGAACGTGGTTGGTGCCGGCGGAACCCAGGGCTCAACCCAGATTGCCCAGGCCAAGCCGGACGGCTACACCATTGGCTTTGATCCCACCGGGGCTCTCTGCCTGCAGCCGCACATGAAGAAGCTGCCCTATGGTGTGGACAGTTTCCAGTTCATAGGCATGGCCACCCAACAGCCTGTGGTGTTCATGACAGGCAAGAATGCGCCCTGGAAGAATATTGACGAAATGGTGGCCATGGTGCGCAAGAATCCTGGCAAGTATATTGTCGGCATTACCGGGCAGGGCAACATGAGCCATGTGCCGGTGCTTGCGCTGGCCAGGCACTACGGGCTCAA
>CALVHF010000085.1 GCA_944327295.1 uncultured Desulfovibrio sp.
CGAGCTGCTCTGGAAGGACAAGGACCATATCTCCGTCAGGACCCTGTGGGAATTCTTCTGCACCTACACCTATCTGCCCCGCCTGAGCCGCTATGAAGTGCTGCAAAAAGCCATGGAACAAGGCTGCAGGCAGGGCGAGTACTTTGCCTATGCCGAGGCGTATTCCGAGCCGGAGAATCGCTATATCGGCCTGACATGGGGCAAGGCTGTGGCAGTGGAGCGCAACGGCCTGCTTGTGAAGCTTGCTGTGGCCCGCGAACAGGAGGAGAAAACGCCTCCTGTTGTCACACCGCCAGTGACGCCCCCTGGACCAGATCCCATTCCTGGACCAGGTCCCAGACCCGTTCCCGATCCAAAACCAAATCCTGATCCACAGCCGCAATCAAAGCCCAAGCGCTTCTTCCTGACTACAGAACTCGACAGCCTGCGCATCAACAAGAATGTCAAGGACATTGTGGAAGAAGTGACAAGCGTGCTGGCCAGTGCCGACATGAAGCTGACGTTCCGCCTGGAAGTGACAGGCTTTGCGGCAGAAGGTGTGCAGTCGGATATTGTGCGTGCCGTGTCCGAGAACTGCCGGACCCTGAAAATCAGGGATTTTGGGTTTGAAGACGAATAACGTCTGGAAACTAGAGAAAAAACGTATTCATGCATGTGGCATCCCTCAAGCTCCCTCGCACAGGGGCACAAGGGATGCCACTGCTTTTTGTGCCTGGAACCTGTCTCTGGCTCGACAGCAAAGCTTCATCCTCCTGTCACGCCGCCCATGGGCTTTTTGCTTGACAATTGTTCAATTGTAGTTGAATAGTTGACCTATGGAGACCAAAACAGCTTCTTCCCTTTTCGAGGCCCTGACCTCCGAGGTCCGTCTCTCGGCTTTCAGGCTGCTTGTGAAGTACGCTCCCGAAGGCCTGGTTGCAGGCGAACTCTCGAGAATGCTTGGCATTCCCAAGACCAACCTTTCCTTTCACCTGAAAACCCTTGTACACAGCGGCCTTGCCAGTGTAGAGCGCGAGGGCCGCAATACCCGCTACCGCGCCAACATCCCCCTCATGCTGGACATCATTGCCTACCTGACGGCCGAGTGCTGCACAGGCTCACCGGGTCAGTCTGGCTTCTGCCAGCACTTTCGTGCGGCGAGCGGCATTGCTCCGCAGTTCTTTCCACCACGTCCTGCCTCATCTCAAAATCATGGAGAACAGATCATGACAGACCATTCTGCAGAGAACACTCCGAAATCTTCCCGCACAGGCGAACAGGTCCGGGAACTTGTTCGCGCCAACTATGCAGCCATTGCCACAGGCGCCCGCTCCTGCTGCTGCGGGGGCAAGCGCTCAGGCCAGGACGACCCCTTCCGGCTGGCCCAGTCCGTCGGCTATGACGCAAAGACCCTGGACAGACTGCCCGAAGGCGCCAACATGGGCCTTTCCTGCGGCAATCCCGTGGCCATTGCTGCTCTGAAGGAAGGCCAGGTTGTGCTGGACCTTGGCTGCGGAGGCGGCTTTGATGTCTTTCAAGCCGGCGAGCAGGTGAAGGCTCAGGGCCATGTCATTGGCGTGGACATGACGGCGGAGATGATTGCCAGGGCAAGAGCCAATCAGGAGCAGTACACGAAATTCACGGGCCTTGAGAATGTCGAGTTCCGCCTTGGCGAAATAGAGCATCTGCCTGTGGCCGATGCCAGTGTGGATGTGGTGCTCTCCAACTGTGTCATCAACCTCTCCCCGGACAAGGCTCAGGTCTGGAGGGAAGTGTTCCGCGTCCTCAGGGAAGGCGGCCGGGTAGCCGTTTCGGATCAGGCCCTGCTCAAGCCCCTGCCCGATTCTATTCGCAGCATGGTCACGGCCCTGGTGGGCTGCGTGGCAGGCGCCATACTGGTGGAAGACACAAGGGCTCTGCTTGAAGCGGCAGGCTTTTCCTCCATCTCTCTGACTCCCAGCTCGGGCTACGTGAAGACCATGCAGAACATGGACGATCCGCTCTACCGGCAGATTGCCGAGGCCCTGCCCGAGGGCAGCGAACTCTCGGACTACATAACAAGCCTGTCCATAGAGGCCTGGAAGGAAGAGCGCGCCTAGAGGTCCCGGCCCCCAGGTACCACAAGCCGGACGCTTTCAGACTGACATGCAGGCAGAACGTCTTCCGCCAGACCTTTCGCCAGACAGCGGGCACATTCGGACTGAAAGCAGCTGGTCTGAAAACAGCTGGCCGAAACAGCTGGACAGGCGCAATCCGTTGTCGGAAAAGGGATCCTCACGCGTGCAGCCTGACAGCCTGACATGCAGTTCCACCGGCATCTCTGAGGGCACAGTATGCATGAGGCAGGTTTTCCTGACTTCCTCCCAAAGTCTTTCCGAAAACAGCTTTTTTGAGGGCATGACATGCAAAAAGGGGCTCCCCCGTGTGAGAGAGGAGTCCCTGTATGCTTTCTGTCCTTCTTCTTTTCAGACCCGCAAAACCCGCGTTTCAATCATGTAGTTCAGGAGTCCGGGAGAAGAGGAGAAAAGGTTCTTGTTCTTGTGCAAAGGACAGGTCAGCTCGTCTCTACCTCCACGTGGACGTATTCGCGGGCACGCTGCTTGTATCCTTTCACAGTTCCCTTGCCAAGACGGGTATTATACAACTGCTTCCAAAGTCTTCCCCGTGAATCCAGGGTATCGAGCCTGGAGAGAAAATTGCCCCGTGAGGCCTTTTCATAGAACAGCAGACTCATGGCTGCCGTCCAGGGCACATTGTGGACACGGTTCCATTCTTCGGAAAGGTTCGGGTTATAGAACTGCATGGCCCGGGCCAGCAACTCGGGATCGCGCTTGCCAAAATATTCGCGTATTTCCTCGAAGTTGAAGCCCAATATCTGCCATACAGACAGGGCAGGCCCATTTTTCTGACGCACTATTTCACCAAGCGCTGTCTCCACAGCGGCGGTTTCCATGAGGAGATCGTGCACCCTTGGGGTACACCATTCTCCGTCCGGCTTGAGTGTCCTGGTGACGTATCGCAGTGTGCGTCGCAGGGATTCACGTTCCATGGCCTTGCCTCCATACCACTCCGTGATGAGGTACGGGGGCAGGGAGTGGGGCACATGGCTCGTCAGTTCCTGTGGGCCAGCCGCCTTATTTTCCTCCAAGGCGGCAAAAGAGTGAGACAGATGTTCTTGAGAGAACTGGCCTTTGACATGGCCTGCAGAGACAAGAGATCCGTCATCCTCAAGGGATGCGATCAGACGGGCTCCTTCGGCACCTGCGCTGCCAAGCTGAAGAGAGAGGCTTGCGCAGGAGAGGAAGTATATGAACAGAAGAGCACAGAGAGCGATACCGCTCTTCCAGGAGGAAGCCCGCAGCCCTGCAAAAGCCTGGCTGAAAAGTCGATATCTGTTCATGATTGTGATATATGGGCGTTGGCAAAATATGTCAAACAGGGAAACAAATTTTCAATTTTTCTTTCAGACCCTGTCAGGGGCCGCTGAGGCCCCCAAAAGGGGCATAAGATTGACATTCATGGCGAAAAAATTTTTTTTCCAGAGCTTTTTGAAAACAAAATTCAAGGAGGTCACACTCTTAGCAGGGAGCTTCTTCTCCTGAACGCGCTCCTTTTGTGCAAAGTCCCGCACAGAGCCCCGAGCGGCATGGTCAAAAAAGAGCCTTCAGGAAACAGCTGCACACGTCATGCTCATTTGCCTGCGCCAACAACGTGATCGGCCGCAAAAAGACGACAGGTCCCCTCCCTGCCTCTCTGGATCCCCCATGCGCTCGTGGCGTGTGTCCTCTTTGCGTACCTGGCACGGGGGCCTGTCTTTTGCATGCCTTTGCAGGCAAGCACGCGTGTGCCAGGCCTCTCTCGCATGAAGGAGGCAAAAAAGGAGTGCAGGCTCCCATCAGTCACAGATGCGTGTGCGGCTCTCCCTGCATTGAGTTGCCCTGCCCAGTTTGGGCAAGTTTTTTGCAAGAATGGGACTGTCTTCCCAAAGCCCTGACGGCTAGGGTGTGCCTATGGCAAGACCGGGCCTGGCAGGGCTCCTGGCATGCCCTGTCGTTTCTGCCGCACGGTTTTGTCCGAGATCCCTTCTCCTGGCAGTCCCCGGGGTGCGGGAAAGTCCTCCCGCCCTGGGGACCATGATGGCTCTTTCTTGGGGGAGGTCCCTCGCCTGCCCCCGCGATCCCCTGGCCTCTGTCTGCAGCCCCCTTTCTGCGGATCGGACCTGCGCGACCCTCGGGCAGCGTTTGAGACAAGCGGCCTCTTCCCTGGCCGTGGCGACTTCCGCGACCAGACGGCCGCCTGCCAGGCTCTTTGAGCTCCCCTGACGCACCGGGCAGGCTGTCATGCGGACGGGACGCAACCTCAGGCAACGGGCTCGCCAGGAACACTGAACCCATTCAGTACGGGCATGTGGAGCCGCTGCTTGCGACATCCTGATGTCCTGAATCATGCAAACCACCGCAATCCACACAATTCATGCAATCCACGAAAATCATTGAGGAGGCGGGCGCCCGCTTCCTGCCAGCTGGCGGAAGACACAGGGCGCCCGAAAGAGACCATGAACATACTTCTTCTTACCGGCAGCCCCAGACGTCACGGCAACTCCAACACCCTGGCCGACTTCTTTGCCAAAGGTGCCAGTGAAGCAGGGCACACAGTGAACCGCTTTGATGCCGCCTTCAGGAACGTCCATCCCTGTACGGCCTGCAATTCCTGTGGCATGGACGGCCCCTGCGTCTTTGCGGACGATTTTGCCTTTGTGCGCGAGCACATTCTCAAAGCCGATGCCGTAGCCTTTGCCTCGCCCATGTACTATTTTGGCCTCTCAAGCCAGCTCAAGGCCGTCATAGACCGCTTCTATGCCATCAGCTCCAGACTGCACACGCCGAAGAAGGCGGTTTTGATGCTCACCTATGCCGACAATTCCCGGCGCGAGGAAGCACCCATCCTGACCCACTACGAGGTTTTGCTGGACTATCTCGGCTGGACGGATGCGGGCCGCATTGTGGCTCCGGGCATGTGGCCTGCCGGCGCCATCAAGCATTCCTCCTATCCGCAAAAGGCCTGGGAACTTGGCAAAAGCCTGGGCTAGAGACAAGCAGGAGACCCAAAAATGGATCGCAGAACCTTTTTAGCCTCCCTTGCTGCAACCACAGCCGTGGCCGGCAGCTCGTCCCTGCCCGCTGCCGCGACCCCCGCTGCTGCCGCTGGCAGGGGCATGAACATTCTCATGCTCACCGGCAGCCCCAGACGCCACGGCAATACCAGTACCATGGCCGACGCCTTTGCCAGGGGGGCCAGGGAAGCAGGGCACACCGTGTACCGCTTTGATGCCGCCTTCAAGAACGTCCATCCCTGTACAGCCTGCAATTCCTGCGGCATGGACGGCCCCTGCGTCTTTGCAGACGATTTTGCCTTTGTGCGCGAGCACATCCTTGAGGCCGACATGGTGGTCCTTGTCTCGCCCATGTACTACTTCGGCTTTTCCGCCCAGCTCAAGAGGGTCATAGACCGCTTCTATGCCATCAGCTCCAGGCTGCACACGCCCAAGAAGGCCGCCCTGCTCATGGCCTATGCGGATACGAACAAGCGCAAGGAAAACTGTGTCCTGACCCATTACAACGTGCTGCTGGACTATCTTGGCTGGACCGATGCTGGCCACATCATAGCTCCCGGCATGTGGCCGGCGGGCGCCATCAAGGGATCGGCGTATCTGGATCAGGCATACAGGCTTGGCCGCTCACTGCAAGCCTGAGACTTTGCGATGTGACAGGCTCCCGTAACGGTGCGCTGCCCTGACCTGCGACAGGGGCAGCCCAGTCCCCCCGTGCAGGCCTCTGTCTTGCCCATGGGCAAGACAGAGGCCTGCTTTTCCTCCTGTGCACTCTGCCCTCTCTTCAGGGACCAAAACATCTCTCATGGCGGCTTTGCTCCTGACTTGAGCCTTCTTCAGGGCCCGGGAGCAAGGCCGCTTTCCTGCCTTTTTTTTGCAGGTTCCCTGAGGCAGGCTTTTCAGACCTTGCGCTGATCCTCTCCCCTGGCATCCCAAGGGGGGCCTGGAACTCCAAAGCCTGTTAAACAAGGCGTCTTGTCCAAAACCTGAGCCTGTCCATGGTCTTCATGGTTTCCATGATCTGTTCAGGGCTTTTCTTGTGCCTGACTGAAATTTTGGCCTCGGGCGAGCGTCCTCCAAAGCCCGAGGCCCTGCGAGGGACTTTTTCGGAAAAAAACAAATGCCTGTGGACTGCAGTCCACTCATCCCCCTTGGAGAGGCTGGGGTGCAGGGACGACCATTTTCACAAATTTAGTCAGTGATACTCTTCTCTTGTCTTTTGCAGACCCGCTCCAGCACCCTGCCTGCATGCGGGTCGCCGCCTCTGTCCAAAAGGGCGTTTTGCTCCGCCAGGAGCGCACAAAACGTATTGACATGGCAGGAGGCGTGTGGAAAATAGGGAGGAGTGCAAGAGAAGAAGAGCTTCGTTCTTGTGCACAAGATACAGGCCAGCCCTGCCTTTGTGCAGCTGTACACCCCTGGATGTGACCTCTTTGGACGCAAACGCCGGGGATGTGTCTCTGCCGCCGATCCCTTGACAAAACTTGAACAACCTGAGCACAGCTCAGCGCAAGTTTTGTGCTGTCCTGTCCGATACGTTTTTTCTGCTTCCCCCAAAAACGCCGGTTCCTTCTCTTGCCCGTGCGCCGCACAATCTGCCTGTCCAGACACTCTTGTTCTATACGTTTGTGCAGCAAGGATCTGTGCACACGGAAGTGCCGTTCCTCCTGCACCTTTCGTTCCGACAGAAGAGATCCGTCTCCGGCCCTGCCTGACAGACAGGGAGCGGCCGAACACGTGCATCCGAACACGTCTTGCCAAGGACATCTTTCCGAGCAGCTCCATCGAACACATTTTTCCGAACACGTTTTTCCAGATACATCCAGCTGAACAACCTTATTGAGAACATTTTTGCACACAAGACTTTCAAGCTGTCCAGTCTGTCCAGGCTGCCCTCTTCAGACACAGCCAGGGCGCATGTCTTTTCATGGCATGTGCCTGCTGCCGGCGTGGCCTTGCGGTGCGATTGGGCCTGTTGCCTGTCTGCGCTGCCGGCTGACAGAAGGTGTGCAGAAAGGAAGCCTGCCCCCTGTTGTGCAGGCCTCCGAAGCCTCACCCGAAGTCTTCATTGAAGCCTTCTGCAGGCTTTTGCGAATGTCCAGATGTACGAATGTCCGGATGTGCAGACGTCTTTTGTGCACAGTCCTTTTTGCCGGGGCTCTCGTGTTCTCCGAAAAGCAGGGAGTTCAGAGGATTCTGTCCGGAGAAAAGCCCGTTCAGGAACTCTGTGGGGCGCTCCCAGGGTACCTGTGCCCCTTTTTGCCCGGCCAGGGCGGTGCCTCTGGCCACTGCAGGCAGGTACAGGGCAAAAAGGCATCCCTTGTGTCCGCACATGCAGGGCTGCCAGACGTCCGGATGTACGGTCCCGGCAGCCCCGTCGTGCTGCCACGCAGATGCGGGGCCCTCGTATTTCCCCGGAGCGTGACCTTAAGGTCAATCATTTTGCTTTGAGCTGCCCTGTGCAGGCCCTTCCCGGGAAGCCTTTGTGCACCGCCCCTGTGCGAAAAAGCCTTCACAAAGGCCTGTCTTTTTTGGGGGCACGTCTGGCCCGATTCCGGACAGGCCCGCCCATGCCCCAGTCTCTTCGTTTTCCAGCCCCTTTTCAGGATATCGTCCTATGGATACCTCCACTGCCAGTTTTTCCATGCTCAATCTGATTACCAAGTGCCTTGCCGGGCGCTTCAGCCCTGATGCCAGGGTGCGCCGCGGCCGCGTGGAAAAATTCCCCGCCAGCATGCGCCTGCCTGCTTCGGCCCAGGATGTGGTCAAGGCCGCGCAGACGCGCTTTCGCATTGTCCTGCGGGACCTGTGCGACTACGGCACACGCCGTGACTACAGCTTCAGCTGGACCCACCGCACCAGGGACGAGAAAAAGGAACTGGACTGGCTGGAGGGGCGCTTTGGCCCGGACATGCATCTTGAGCAGAAACGGACTGTAGCCCGCAGCGATGCCAACATCTCCGAGCCCTTCGAACCCAATGTACGGCGACGCTCCCTTGGCGAGTGCATTGTCTATGCCGTGGAAGGCTTCAACAACGGCGACATGGAGGAATGGATCCTGCACTGGCTCTGCGTGGACATGGGCTACAATCTGGACTGGCTCTTCTTTGGCCTTGGGCCCATGTGCGCCGAGTGGAACGAGTCCGGCAACGAGCCGCACACGACACCGCCTCCGGAAACACACTGCAATGCCCGCACCGGCGCCGTTGTCTACGAGGACATGACCGCCCTGCGCGAGCGCCAGAACATGTCCTTGTGGTCGTTCACGGACTGGCAGTGGCTCCTCAACCTGCGCGCCGTGGTCAAGGCCGTCTACAAGGCGCCCACCATCCCCCTGCTCACCCGGCTTGTGTCCGGCTGGCGCGTGCCCACCCAGTTGCCGCAGATGCCCCACATCCTGGCCTGGCTGGACTGGCTGGCCGTGTGGTGCATCCACGAGTTCATGGAAGGCGCATCTGCCCCGGGCTGGAAGCAGGAGGTCATCGAGTACCTGGCCACGGCCCGCAACTCCGGCCTGCTCATCCTGGGCCTGGGCGGACAGGCCGGCACACAGTACCGCTCCTCCAAGGCCGAGCCCACCACCTGCGTGCTGCGCCTGGCCTGGATGGTGCGCATGATCATCGACCGTCGCGGCCGCCAGGGCTTTCTGGACTACCTGGACATGGTCAATGACGAGGCCAGGGCCCGGGGATTCGAAAACCTCACCGAGGTGTTCCATCAGCGCACCTGGTCCACGCCAAGCCGGCCCTTCAGAAAGACCGTGCAGCAGACCATCTCCGAGGACGAGGCCCGCGAGCTTGCCGCCCACAACGTGCCCTGGGGCGTGCCGAAAGAAGCCGCACTCTCGCCGCTGGAACTCATTGCCCTGGTGCAGAGCGGCGGCATAGAGATGGATCCCGATCCCGATGTGGCCTGGCAGCCGCAGCCTGAACTAGAGCCTGCCGGCGAAGCCAAAGCTTCCGGAGCTGCCAGGGGGAGCAGGCGCAAGGCCGCTCGTGCAGCCGCTGCCGGGGATGTGACGGAGAAGACGATCGACGAACGCGAAGGAGCCACGAGCAATGGCGATTAGAAAGAGCCCCTACAAGGTCAATGCCGAGGGCATTGACGAAGCCTTTGTGCTGCCAAGAACTGTTGAACCCGAGGAACCGCTGCCGCCGGCCATCAAGCTGCGCAAGGCAAGCAGAACCGACGGGGACGAAGAGGAGAGCCTGCCCGAGATGGCGCAAAAAGAGGCGCCGGTGCAGGTCGAGGCTGCTCTGGCACAGGAGGGACAGGAGTTCCCTGTGTCTCAAAGTCGCACGACGGGCAGGACGGCTGCCAGAACATCGGCCAGGACATCGGGCAAAACATCCGAAAAGACCGCCGGCAAGACAGCGGCCAAAAAGCCGGCCAAAACGTCGGCCAGGACACAGGGCAAGACGTCGGGCAAGGCTGCGGCCAAACCCTCCGGCAGAAAGTCCCGTGCGGCCAGAGCCACGGCACTGGGCGCCCTGGAAGCTCCTGTGACCATGGAAGGCCAGGCCTTCCCTGCTCCGTCACGGACTGTGGCAGAGACAGAGGCAGAACCAGTCGTGCCTTCCGTCTCTTCCGAGGTGCAGGAGGCTGTCAGCGATCGCCGCAGCGCCCGCCAGAGGCTGCTGGCCGAGGCCAACCGCGCCTACATGTCCAAGGCACGGTCCGTGGCAGGGACGCCGGAGGACCTGTCTCTGGCCGATTTGCACGACGCCACGCCCAACCGCTCGAATCGCACGGGCTACAGGCCGGACGCCCAGACGCCCAGACAGGAGTTCGACATGTTTGCGGCCGTGTCCGCCATGTACGAGGAACTCAAGGGGGAGCAGGAGCCGGAGCCCCTGCGTCCCCACGCCCACTCTCGCGACCTGTCGCGCCTGGCGTTGGAGAAAAGGAAAGCTTCAGGAAACGCTTCGGAGCGAGACCGGGAACTGGTCAGCCAGCCCGCAGCGCGCTCTGTGCCCAGAAGCCAGGCCAAGGCAGCCATCAATGCCCTGCTGGCCGCCAATGCCAGGGGCCAGCGGCCTGTGGAGGAAGCAGAATCCTGGGTCGACGAGTCCCTGCGCCTGAGCCAGCCCGGCAGGGCCGAGGTTTTGACCGAACGCAAGCCCGGGCGCTCCAGAAAGGATCGCAAGCACCTTTTGTCCGGCCTGAACGAGCAGCCCCTGGGAGCGGCCCTGCGCGACGAGGCTGTGCCCTTTGCCGAGGCGGCTCTTGATGGAGAGG
>CALVHF010000086.1 GCA_944327295.1 uncultured Desulfovibrio sp.
CCTGGTAATCCCAGTGCTGGATTTCCGCCGTGAGCCGTGCCTTCACGGCACGGGCGGTCTTGTCCACCAGGGCAAGACGCCTGGTGCGCACTTCCTGCACATGCCCGGGGATGAGGGCCGTCGCCGCATAGGTGAGGGCACGTTCCTCGGCAGCAGTGCCCAGCATGGAGCAACCGGCCGCATAGGCCAGGGCTGCACGCTGCTCCTCCCTTGATGCCGGACGGTAGTCCAGATAAGGGGCGTAGCCTGCGCCATGGGCCGAACCATCTTCGGCGATCTCCACAAAATGGAAGCGCCTGGAGATGAGGCGTCTGCTGCCATCGGGCATCTGCACGCCGTCGGTGACGGAATGCTCTATGTAGAACAGGAGCCGTGCGCTGTCCCCTGAATCCTCCTCGTCAACAAGGACCGCTCCCTGCTGGAGCAGCGGGCTCAATCGCTCGCGCACCACCGAGAGCAGGGCGTCCATGAGCGGATGCCCCGGGCAGACAAAGGTCGCGGGCACTGCGCCTGCACGAAATTTCTTGTCAAAGCATATGCGCTCGTAGCGCCGCAGGACGGGTTCTCTGGTGCCGACAGCCATGTCGTGCTGGCGGAGCACGCCGGGAACATGGCTTATCTCGTAGCGTCCCTTTTCCCTGGCCGACATGCGGCCGCCAAGATACTGGAAGGCCGCCTTGAAAAAGGACTCTATGAAAAAGGGCTGAAGCCTTCTGGCCTCCATGCGCTCCATGTCCTCCCTGATGGAGGCCACGGTCTGCGCATCCATGAGGTCATCGGTCAGGGCATGTGCTGCCAAAAGCTTGTGCAGTTCCTGACTGCCAAGGGCCGTATTGATACGGTCCTCAAGCTGCGACTGCACGCCCTGTTCACTGCCGTGGCGTATGGCCTCGATGAGGAGATCGCGCAAGGGGCGGTTCTCGAAGGAGACCTTGCCCAGGATGTCGAAGACTCTTCCGCCAAGATCCCTTTTCTCCTGCTCAAGCTTGGCAAAGAGCGTCTTGAAGACATGGCCTTCACGCGTCTCGCTCGCCACCAGGTTGTAGAGCCAGCAGGGCCTGGTCTGACCGATACGGTGGATGCGCCCGAAGCGCTGCTCCAACCTATTGGGATTCCACGGAAGATCGTAATTGACCATGAGGTGGGCCCTCTGCAGGTTCAGGCCTTCCCCGGCAGCGTCCGTGGCAATGAGCACAACGACATCCTTGTCCTGGCGGAAGAGCTCTTCCACCTTGCGGCGTTCCGTGCGCAGCATGGCGCCGTCGATGTGCACCACGGCCTGGGCAGTGCCAAGCAGAGAGACAATGCGATCCTTCAGGTAGCGCAGCGTGTCCCTGTGCTCGGTAAACACAATGACCTTCTCGCGATTGCCCTGGGCATCCCTCATGGCATGATCGTCCTGAAGCAGGCCGGAAAGTTCTTCCCACTTGCGGTCTGTGCCGCTCATGCGAACCTTGTCCGCAAGGGCCTCGAGTTCTGCCAGGGTGGCGATTTCGGCCTGAAGTTCCTCCATGGTCTGCGAGGCCGAGGCCGCATCCGTCACTTCGTCCTCGACCGATTCGATCTCCCTGTCCGTATACTCGTCTTCGTCCTCCATGAGACTCAGGAGGGTCTCCTGGGAGTACCCTGACGTTCTGGCACGGCTGTCCAGGCGCTCTTCCTGCAGACGTTCCTGCAGGCGTTCGCGACGGCGGTGCAGGGACTGGTAGATGGCTTCCGGAGAGGAGGCCAGTCTGCGCTGCAGCACCATGAGGGCAAAGCCGACCGTGGTCCGGCGTTCCTTGTTCAGGTTGTCGGCCCGGTTGAACTCGTTCTGCACGTAGCTTGTCACGGCCTGATAGAGCTCTGCCTCCAGGGGAGAGAGGTCGTAGTTGACCGTGACGGCATGCCGTTCGGGAAAGAGGGGGCTGCCGTCAAATTTCAGAAGCTCTTCCTTCACAAGCCTGCGCATGATGTCCGAGACGTTGATGGCCTGGGCACCTGTGCGCGCCACACCGCCAAAGCGGTCCTGGTCCACCAGGGAGAGGAAGAGCTGGAAATCCTCTTCCTTGCCATTGTGCGGGGTGGCCGTGAGGAGCAGGAAGTGTCTGGTTCTGTTCGAGAGCAGACGTCCGAGCTGAAAGCGGCGCGTCGCCTTGACGACACCACCGCTGACTGTGGCCGAGAGCTTGTGGGCCTCGTCAACCACGATAAGGTCCCAGTCCGTGGCCTGGAGCATGTTCTGCACGTCTTCATTGCGGGCCAGCTTGTCCAGACGGGCAATACCGCAGTCCACTTCGGCAAAGGCATTGCCGGTGGCGGCATTGTTCAGCAGATCCGAACCGAAAATCTCAAAATGCAGGTGAAATTTATGAAGCAGTTCGTCCTGCCACTGTTCGGCAAGAGAGCCGGGGCTGACAATAAGACAGCGCTTGCAGTCTCCCCGGGCCTGAAGCTCCTTGATGAGCAGGCCTGTCATGATGGTCTTGCCCGCACCTGGATCGTCGGCCAGGATGTAGCGCAAGGGAATTCTGTCCAGCATCTCCTGATAGACAGCGGAGATCTGATGGGGCAGGGGCTCAATGTCGGAGGTGTGGACAGCCAGATAGGGGTCGAAAAGCCAGGCATAGGCTATGCGCCAGGCTTCAGACGCCAGGCGGAGCAGGGCACCATCCGCCTCGAAGCTCCAGGGCAGAGCAGAGGATTCCTGGCAGGAAAGTGAGGCTTCGTCTTCCCTGTACAACAGGCGTTCGTTCAGATTCCCCTTGTGATCCTTGTATGTTACGCTGAGAACGGCACTGCCGTAGGGCTGTGTGGCCACAATGGTCACAGGGGTTACGTCCATGCCACAAATGACGCTTCCTGGTCTGATATCCTCTAGCCGAACCATATCACCCTGCCCCGATGTCAAAATGCCGTTTTGGCGAAAATAAGCATTTGTAGTTGTTAAATATTTTATTTACTTACCACAAAAAAATAGCATCCTTTCGTACAATAATCTAGACTTTACTAACTTTTTTAAGATAGAGTGCACAATACTTTTGTTTTACATAAAATATCAACTATTTAAAACTATCAAAAAATTAAAAACTTTATTGGCAAAATTACAAAAAAAAGCCTTGCAAAAATCTCTACATTTATAAAAGAATAATTCCTGTTTAACAATTTATACAATTAAATGAAATGTTAATTTGTTTTATTTTCGTTTTCTGTAAAGCTGAAGTAATCTAGCTGCAATTGTTTATTTCTAGACAGTGGACTCCACTCAATCCGAACTTTTCCCTTTGCCTGGACTGGGCGCTGTCTCCCACTTTCAGCCAGGACGATGCTCAGGGCTGTCCGCCATATACTTTTTTCCATCTCCATCTGCTTTGGAGCAATGATTTTTCAATATCTTTTTCTCTCCTAGAAAAAATTTCCCTGGAGGTACATTTATGAACTGATGTTTTCCAAAGAGTTTTCTGCCATGCTTCACTCTTCAATTCTCAGATGCAGTCTTTTGAACAAGAGAATGTAGACTGAATGGGCATTTTTACTCTACTTGTCGAGAACGTTTTCCCCAGAAGGAGCAATGCCCATGATCCTTGACAAGGACGCCGTGTCCTCATCTGTGGAAAACGAGAGCACCCACAAGTGCATAGGAGAAAAACTATGGGAAAAATCTACGGATATGTCAGAGTCTCGACTGTGGACCAGAATGAAGATCGCCAGCTCATTGCCCTGCGCAATTTTGGCGTGGAGCGTATCTTCCTCGACAAGATGTCCGGCAAGGACTTCAACCGGCCCCAGTACCTCTCAATGGTCAGACGCCTCAGGGAAGGGGATTTGCTGGTGGTGGCAAGCATTGACCGCCTGGGCAGGAACTACAAGGACATACAGCAGCAGTGGCAGATCCTGACCCGGGACAGAAAGGTTGATATCGTTGTCCTGGACATGCCTCTGCTGGATACGCGCAAGCACAAGGATCTGATGGGGACCTTCATTGCCGACCTGGTCCTGCAGGTGCTCTCCTTTGTGGCCCATACCGAACGGGAGTTCATCCGCAAGCGTCAGGCCGAGGGCATAGCCGCTGCTCTGGCCAGGGGTGTTCGCTTCGGACGCAAGGCAAAGCCCCTGCCAGAGAATTTCGACTCTGTGCACGAACTGTGGGCAGCCAGGAAGATTTCAGGGGCAGAAGCAGCCAGAAGGTGTGGCATGCCCCTGTCTACCTTCTTCTTCAAGGCCAAGCGGTACTCGCGGACAGAGTAGAGCAACCACTACAGCTTCAGGCAAGCAAGGGGCAGGAGGCTTGTTGTTCCAGCCTGCTTGTGCGGTCATGAATGAAGCCCATGGAGGCAGGGGAGTTCCCAAGACTCCGGCACTGTGTCTCAACGTGCTGGAGCCTTGAGGAAGCTGTCCTCTATGGGGCTGCTTCCTGGCCTATTTTCGGAAAAGACACTTTTTTCGAAAAACCTCGTGAAAATCTGCTTGCCTTGCGCCGAAAAAGGGCTTATCTAGTCCTTACTCCAATGGGGGCGCACTGGTTTCGACGGGGAGGTGGAAGCCAGAGTAGCAGGCCGAGGCGCCGCTGGCCTCGTAAAAAGCGGCAACAAAAGTAATTGCCAACGACAACGATTACGCCTACGCCTGCGCTGCCTAAACAGCGCGTGGCCCTTGGCTGTTAAACAGCCTGGTCGTCAGGGGGGACGCCCAATAACCCTTGTCGGCCTCATCTCATTGGGCTGGCGGAAGCAGGTGCCAACCGGTGCTTTCGCGAGGATCGTACGGCTGGCTGGTTCCTTCGGCGCCTGAGCGCCGGCACCCGGAGGAACGAGATCTAAAGACGTTCTAAGCCTGTAGAAGCTTTGCGTGGATCTTTCTCGGACGGGAGTTCGACTCTCCCCGCCTCCACCAAGACAATGTTCCACAAAGTGTAAGAAGTCCGCAAGTCCATGTGACAAGCGGACTTTTTCTTTGTGTGCATGGCATGCACAATTTCCTAACGGGTGAACGTCCCGAGACCGGGTGGCTTCCTCTATGAGGTTGCCCTCACCATCAAGGACGGCTCGGGCTATCCCAAGCTCATCAATGACGAGGAAGTCATTCCCCTCAATGCTCTCAAGGGTGTGCCCCTGGACGAGGCCTATGACTATGCCGTCTCCGGCTGCACGGAAACGCGCCATCCCAACCGAGACACCTACACCTCCGGCTGCGCCTACATCAACTTTGCCGCAGCCCTGGAAATGACCCTCTACAACGGCCGCATGCTCTACTATGGCGACGAGGTGCTCGGACCGGAGACAGGAGATCCCTGCACCTTTGCACCTGGGAAGAGTTCTACGAGCCCTACACAAAGCAGCATGTCCACCTGCTGCGCACCTCCTTTGCCCAGCAGGAAGTGGTGGACCGCCTCAGACCCGAGCACTTTGCCTCTCCGCTCTCTTCCTGCCTGCACAGGCTGTGCCGGAACAACATGCTCGACCTGCAGTCGGCCCGCATTCCCGGTGGCGTGGACTTCTCCTACTTCGAGATGCTGGGCTACGGCACCATCGTGGACTCGCTTTCTGCCATCAAGAAGTTTGTCTATGACGAGAAGACCGTGTCCATGAAGGAGCTGCTCGATGCCTGCAGGGCCAACTTCGTGGGTCATGAAGCCCTCAGGGAACAGCTGATGCATGCCCCCTGCTTTGGCAATGACGATCCCTATGCCGACAGCATAGCAAAGGATGTGGATCGTCTCTGCCTGGACGAGGCGGACAGAAGTTCCAGGGAGCGCGGCGTGCACGCCGAACTGCGCTTTGTGCCCATCACCTCGCACATCACCTTTGGCCACATTGTCGGTGCCACACCCAACGGCCGGCTGGCAGGCACCTCCCTTTCGGATGGCGCCTCGCCCTCCCAGGGCGCGGACTTTGAAGGCCCCACAGCCGTGCTGCTTTCGAGCTACCATTCCAAGAACTACGACAAGCTGCACCGCGCTTCGCGCCTGCTCAACATGAAGCTCTCGCCCAAGACCGTGGCAGGGGAGGCCGGCACCCGCAAGATCATGGAGCTCATCCGCACCTGGTGCGACCTCAAGCTCTGGCACATCCAGTTCAACATCATCAACCGCGAGACCCTGCTCAAGGCTCAAAAGACCCCGCAGGACTACCGCAGCCTGCTGGTCCGCGTGGCCGGCTACAGCGCCTACTTCTGCGACCTCTCGCCTGCGCTGCAAAACGACATTATCGAGCGCACGGAATTCGAGAACGCCTAGGCAATCGTCCCCTGCGGCCCGGGGCTCCCGGGCCCAAATCAGGACCTGGAGCAGGAGACGAGTGTCGCAGAGACAGGCCTTTTTCTGCTCCGGGCCTTTTTTTTCCTGCTTGCTCCTGTCTTTCAGACAGGAGCAAGCAGTGTCTGGCCTGTGTCCGGTCCGATATGAGGCCAGACGACTGACGGATTTTCTGTCCGATTTTTTGCCAGGGAGGGCTTTTCATGCAAACCACAAGAGATGTCGATGTCCGGGGCCTTGTTTTCAATATCCAGAAGTTCAGTGTGCACGACGGAGCAGGCATTCGCACTCTGGTCTTTCTCAAGGGGTGCGGTTTGCGCTGTCAGTGGTGCAGCAATCCCGAATCCCAGAGCAGGCACCCTGAGAAGGCCTTCAATCCGGCCCGCTGCCTTGGGGCAGACCGCTGCGGCCGCTGTCTTGAGGCCTGTCCGACCAAAGCCCTCAGTCTCGATGAGAAGGGCAGGCTTGTGATGAATTTTTCCCTGTGCAGTGAATGCCTTGCCTGCGTGCGAGTCTGTCCGTCCAAGGCGCAAACCTGCTATGGCGAGTATAAGACTGTGGATCAGATCCTGCGCGTCGTGGAGCGCGATGCCGTCTTCTACGCTCGATCCGGCGGCGGCCTGACGCTGAGCGGCGGCGAGGCCTTTTTGCAGGGTGCCTTTGCCCTGGCCCTTTTGCGGGAAGCGCACAGACGGCATCTGAACACGGCCGTGGAAACCTGCGGCTTCTACCCCTACGAGCGTCTGCAGGCCTGTGCCCCGTATCTGGATACCCTCATCTTCGACATCAAGTGTGCGGACAGCGAAAGACACGCCCGCTACACGGGTGCCGGCAACGAGGGCATCCTGGACAATCTGCACCGTGTACGCAGGGACTTTCCCGACCTGCCCATCCTGGTACGCACGCCGGTCATTCCCGGGTTCAACGATACAAGGGAAGATATTGCCGCCATTCTGAACCTTTTGCCTGAGAAAACAGGCTACGAGCTTCTGGCCTACCACAGGCTGGGGCAGCCCAAGTACGCCTGTCTGGGACGCCGGTATCCGCTTGGAGAGGCGCGGCTTGCCCCTGAGCGCATGAAGGAGCTGCAGTCTCTGGTGGAGGAGCGGGGCAGAAGGGCAGAGCCTTGGGCCTGATCAGGCGCAAGGCCCCCTGGGGAAGAACCTCCTTGAAGAAGGAGAAGGCATGGAGCTGGTGTTAATGCGTTTATACAACTGCCCATGCAGCGGCGTTCGGCTCCGCCCCTATCGATGAAACAACGACCTCGACGTCACCACTCCATGGTGCCAAATTATTTCACAAGAATTATATCATTTTATTAAAAATGATATAATTGAGCTTCTGGATGATGAAATTGAGCTACTCTTTCTTAGGAAGTCCAGCTTTCGGTATAGGCGTACAAGGAAAGGGATTTATGTTTTTTCGCAACACGATAATTGCATATCCGAAAATAGTTTTCCGAGTTCTCTCTTGTTCTCGCAAACTGAGGCACGAGACTGATTCGCACTGTCGTGTCGCTTACAGACAGTATTGTCTGATGCCGCAAAGAAAGCAATATCCCTGTCGATTCGGCATATAACATATTCTACCATCAGTTTTTTTGACTGTTCCATATGTATGATGTATAGCGGCCACCTCCCAATTTTAGAATGGCACCACTTTTTTGCAATTCGGCTAATGTGCGTTGTACTGTTACAAGGCTGATATCCGGGCAGCGCTCCAGAATCTCTTTCTTGGTGATCTGACCAGGAGTTCTTTTGATAAGTTCACTTATTCGCTCAGGCTTGCTCAAAGATTCTGTAGCCAGTATCCGCACCCTTCTAGAAAACTCGCGATAGGCTGCGGACACAATTCCCAATGTGTAGCGCACAAAAGGAGCATAATCATTGGTTCCTTCGTGCCATCCGCATGAACTGAGCTGCAGTGCTTCATAGTACGTCACCTTACTTTCTTCGATAAGCTTTTCAATGCTGATATACTTGCCAACAATGTAGCCAGCCCTGTAGAGAAGCAGCAGGGTAAGCAGACGGCTCATGCGTCCGTTACCATCATTGAAAGGATGAATGCAGAGAAAATCCAGAATAAACATTGGGATCAGCAACAGGGGATCCATGTCATTCGAGGCAAGAGCTTCTGTGAATGACGAACAGAGTTGCTCAACATACTCTGGAGTCTCCCAAGCCTGAACGGGTTGGAAACGGACAAGTTTGTTTCCTGCCTCGTCCGTTTCTGCAATGACGTTATCGCAATTTTTGTAATGTCCGCCGCAGGAGCTGCCACTAAATTTGTAGAGATCCCGATGCAGCTGGAGTAGTACAGATGGCTTAGGATGGATATAGTCGAAACTTTCGTGGATGGTGGTGAGGACATCCCTGTATCCGGCTATTTCCTGCTCGTTACGGGTATAGGGCTTTGTTTTGTCCAGCACCAACCTCTTAAGGCGCTCATTCGATGTGTGTATGCCCTCGATAGCGTTGGAAGCCTCGGTACTCTGGATTCTGGCAATTTCTACGAGCCGTGACAGGGTCTCCGCACAGCTTTCGATGAACAGGGCTTGCTCGCCTCTGCTCTCATGGATATGCGTCAGGAGCAATACGACATCTGGAACGAGTAACTTTTTGTAATTTTGAAAAAAATTGAATGAGCGCATAGTGCCTTTCCTGAGACTAATTATATCATTTTTATCAAAATAATATAATTAAAAACAAAAATGGTAACTACTCAGATAGTGCCGTCTGAGAGTTTGGGTATAATTTGGCTCTTCGAGGATATTTGTGGCCAAGAACTCGCACCGATATAACGTTTTCTTTATCAGCTATACCATTTAAAACATTTCAAGTGGTTATCAGTTTAATAAGTGCGCGTTATTTGCGCGCCAGTCCTAAGGATTTGTCCAGAAATAACTTGGTTTCATTTGAACGCATTTATCAGAGTCAGAGATGGAACTATAGCCGATGCAGTTCATAAAAACGATTGAGTAATTTCTGGACGGTTCCTAAGGCTGAGCACCCGCAGCGTGCCCCGGTCATAGAGTAGAAAAGCCATTGTGTTTCCTTTATAGTCTTCGAATTCACCAAACACCTCAGACACAAAAGAAGACACAATGGCTGCACTGCTCTCACTAGCTGAACACCTGCTGAATGTCAAAGACGTTGAAGTCCTCAACTGTGATATGAGCGAGCCAAAAAGCAAAAATATCATTGTATTAGATATTATCCCAAGGCTCTAGCGGAAAATCGGTATGGATGAACAGCTCCTCAGCTCGACAGGTCTGACACGAGGGAGTCCTTTTCACCCAGCTTCGGCCAGATCCATCCATGTGTCTCTCTTCCTGCGAAGCTGGCCGCGTACACTTGCATACCGGTTTTCCGAAAGGACCGGGAGGGCTCTGGAGGAAAAGTGGTCTGCGACGAGCCCGTCAATCGTTGCCTCGTCACGATGAGCTTGTCCCACCTTCACTGGCTCTACTGAAGGTCGCTGCACACGGCACTTGTGGCTCCAGCTTGTCTGCCTTGTTGAGCCATCGTCTATCCTGCCCTTCCATGCACATACCGGCTTTCCGCTAGAGCCGCATGTGCGGGGCAGCATAGCTGAATTGTCTTTTGTCTCCGGGGCTAGGGACACATTGATGTCACGCAGGATGGTGCATGCGTGCCCGCAAGGTGCAACGCGTGATGGCCTCAGAGTGGACGGAGCACAACCGCGCTGGCTTTCGCTCCCCTCTGGCCGTGTCTCCAGCAAAGGGCTTTTGGTCATGTCACAGGAATACGATGGACACCATGATGCCGCGCAGCAAGACTGCGTCCGCCCAAGATGCGGCCGATCAGAAGCGGTAGATGAAGCTCACGTTCACATTCCAGCAGTCTTCCACGCTGTTGGCCTTGTGCCATTTTCCTTCGCCA
>CALVHF010000087.1 GCA_944327295.1 uncultured Desulfovibrio sp.
CCCCGCAAGGAGATGTCCTATGGTTACTACCCCTTCCACCAAGGTTCGCGACGCGGCCAAATTCATTCTGGAAGAGCGGGCAGAAAAGCCCTCCCGTTCCCTGCATGAGCTCCTTGACGAGGCCGGCATGCGCTTCAATCTGACGCCCCTTGATTCCGAAGCCCTGACCCGCATTCTGGCCGACGACAGGAAGACCTGCCTAAATCAGAATGGGGATGTTCAGAATGAGGATGCGCCAAAGTAGCGCGATCGTCCCTCCCAGTCCTTGCAATCAAGCCTTGAAACCGGTCTTTTCGGGACCGGCATCCGACAGGCAGACAGGCACCCCCTGCCTGCCTTTTTTTGCGTCCTCGGACAGGGAGCTTAAGACACTCGGGAACGGCGTCCCCGGGGCCTGAAGATGGCCCTGAATGCCGTTCCTGAAAGATGGTCCCGGATGCTGTTCCCGAGAGATGTTTCTGAATGACGCCCCAAAAGCGGGATGCGCCCGGTGTCAGAAAACACGGGCGCATCCGCAGCAAGAACGGGCAGCCTGCACGACGCAGGGGAAATCCTGCATGCGGCACACAGGCTGTCTCGAACAAACAAAACGCTTCCGGCTACACATGCACAAGCTCGTAATCGTCGCTGCCCATGCCGAGCTTTTTCATGTAGGTGAGCTGATGCAGGCCGGAGCGGGACTCTATGCGCTCGACCATGTGGGCGCGGACGTCCTCGGGCAGGGCATAGATCATGTCCACCGAGGCCTTGTCTATGGCCAGGATGTCCGTGGACGCCAGAATGCCCAGGTCGGGCAGGCGCACGGGCTCGGCTGCCGTGCCCTCGCAGTCGCAGCTCACGGACATGTTGCGCAGGACGTTCACATAGGTGATGCGCTTGCCAAAGTGGTCGGTAATGGCCTTGCCGCCTTCCACCATGCGCTCCATGAAGTTGGGGCCGCCGGACCAGAGCTTCTCCCCTTCCCTGTGCAGCTGTTCCTTGCCGACCTTGCCGGAGGCGCAGCCGATGGAGATGTTCTTCAGGGAGCCGCCAAAGCCGCCCATGGTGTGTCCCTTGAAGTGGGTCAGCACAATGAGGGAGTCGTAATTGAGCAGATGCTTGCCCACGGCCAGATCCTTGAGCCACTTGCCGCCCTTCACGGGCAGGCGCGCATCGCCGTCCTCGTCCATGATGTCCACGGTGGTGAAGGCCGTCCAACCGTTGGTCTCAAGGGTCTTGCGATGGCCCTCTGTGGTCTGCCTCGGGCTTGCATAGAGCACATTGCACTCGACAACGGTTCCGGGCACTTCCTTCAGAAAGGCCCTGACCCACTCCCTAGGCAGGATGTTCGGGCCATTGGGCTCGCCCGTGTGCAGCTTGATGGCGGCCTTGCCGGTAATGTTGCCGCTGACCAGCCTGTACATTTTGATGAGGCTCTCGGCACTCAGATCCTTCGTGAAATAGACTTTGGGCTTTTCGGCAGCCCTGACTTCCCGGGTGCCCAGCGGAGGCATGCCTGCGGCAGCAGCACCCATGGAAGCGAGGCCGGCCTTGATGAAAGTGCGACGCTCAATGCTCATATCGAAAACTCCTGTACCACCTCAAGAGAGAGACGGCTGTCGGGAACGAAAGGACAAGGGAAACAGGGACCGCATGGTCTGCAGCCTCCTGCAAACAGGGAGGTTTCCGAAACGGACGGCAGGATGCTGCCTCAAGGCCGTACACGTCCTCTTTGTCTTCTCTACGTGCAGCAGGCTTGCCCGTACAAGAACGGATACTGGAAAAAACTTGCCTAATCCTGCAAGCGAAAGGCCTGTGTTCCGGCAGAAAAAGGCCAGGTAATGGGACAGATGAACGGCAGACAGATGGCTGCTGAACACGGGGCCAAAAGGCAGGCAGCAAACCCTCCTGCTGCCCCGAGGCCGTCCTCCTGTCTTCTCCTGTCACTGACAGGCCCCTGGCGCGTGCCGTGTACCGCATTCATGGACGGCACAGGAGTGGACGTCCTTCGGGGGATCGGAAAAAGTTCAGGCTATCCAGTCCACCCTGTGAAGGGGAAGCCCCTGGAAAACAGGCCCTGGTTCATGCACAAGCCAAAGCCTCGCCCATTTCTGAAGCGCTTCTATAGCCAGGATCAGGTCCGCGCAGATATGTGACGCGTTGAGAAAAAGCCAGCCGATTGCGGCCAGGAGGAGGTATTTCAGTGTCTTGCGTATGTCGTAACGTGCCTTCCTGCATGAGCTGCGGGAGATGGCCTGAGCGAAGAAAAAGGCAGTACCGTGTCGTGCCTCACAGGACCGGTCACCATGACGGCCGAAGGGGACTGCACAGGGGACAACCACCCAGCTTGCCCCTCAACCCGCCTCGAAGATCCAGGGCACATGAGCAGGCTCGTTCCACAGAGACGATACCAGGAGCCCACAGAGGAAGCGGCTCCTGGCGGGCCAGATTCTTGCCCACTGCTTCTTCAGACCTGGCTTCAGGGGCAGAAGGACAGGATGCAGACGCTGCCCAGGCCCTGCCTGGAGACAGCATCTGACAATGGGACTGTTTCGCTGTTCTCAGGGCCAGGCTGAGAAAACCTTTCAGCTGAAAGGTCATTGCAAGCCACTACTGACATCGCATCACGGACTTTCTTGGGGCGTAACACCCTTCAGCTGAAAGGTCACTGCAGGGAATCCTGGAAGCAACTTCTGAAAAACGCATCAAGTCGTAACCCCCTTCAGCTGAAAGGTCACTGCAGGAGTATGCTCAGAAAGCCAATACATGTCAATGACTTGGAAGGTGAAAATTAACGGGGTGGCGGCAACGGGCCACATTTTCAGACAAAAAGCAAAAGATAACCGAAGAACACTATGTAACTAACTGGAATTATTTCATGAACCACCTCATTGTACGGAGCTAAAAAAGAATCAAAAATTTCAAATAGTTACAAAATTGCTCGTGTGCTTCGCAGACCCCGTTGCTTAATTAATAGATATACTGTAATAAATACTATGCGTATGAAGAACAGGAACAGCACATCCACACGCTGTCCCTTGCTGCACGGTCTGGCTCGTTTGCCGGACTTTTTTGTCTCCTGCGCAACATGTCCGGGGCACAAGTGCCCGCATTGCAGACCCAGGCTCGACGCTTTCAGGGAGCTCGGGTTCCTGCTGGCTGCGAGGTTGGTCGTACTTGCCGTACTGCGCTCTTGTCTTCACACGGAGCCAGATGCCCTGGCATGCTGCCGTCCAGGTGCACGACGTGCACGACAAGGGCCGGCACGATTGGCGGCCCTGCCAGAAAAAGCTGCCCGCTGGCACAAAGCCTCGAGCTGTGCCGGACAAAGGCACACGGGCACACGGGCACCGACACAGGGCGGGTACAGGCATGGCCGGCAGCTGGCTGTCAGAGCGACGCGTTCCGCCACCATTCCTGCCGTTTTCCCCGAGATGCCTGTCAGCAGACGCATCACCAGCCCTGTCTCCAGCCCCGGCATGCGCCTGTCAGTCCGCTTGTCACAGGGCCTGCAAGGTGCAGGACGGTTCAAGAAGTATTTGTACCATGTGGAAAGTCTCTGCCCTGCTTGCGGCCTTCTTTGCTGCCCTGACAGCCATCTTCTCCAAGATAGGCGTCCGGGACATCGATGCCAGCCTGGCCACTGCCGTGCGGGTGAGCTTCATCCTGCTCCTGACCTGGGGCATTGTCCTTGCCAGCGGCACGGCTCGCAGCCTGCGCAGCATCAGCTCCCACTCCCTGCTCTTTCTGTTTCTCTCGGCCATGGCCACAGGCCTCTCCTGGCTCTTCTACTTCAAGGCTTTGCAGATTAGCGACGTCTCCAAAGTGGCGCCCATAGACAAGCTGAGCGTTGCCATCACCATCTTCCTCTCCATTGTCTTTCTGGGCGAGCCGGCCAGCCTCAAGACCATCCTGGGCGGTCTTGTCATCACTCTGGGATCCCTCATTCTGCTTCTGTGAGGCCCCTCTGGGGGTACACAGGAGGCCTCTTTTGGGAAAGTTTCAAGAAGAACTTCAAGTGCTTCCACTTGAAGTTGCGAGCAGAAAACATCACTGTTTTCAAATCGTTCTGCACAAAACTTCAAGTTATGCTTCAAGTTTTCTGCCGGCAGATACAGGTTGTTCTGCCCTCTTTCTGCTTCCGGCCCCGGAGCCTGCCGCGATCACCCGCCTTTCTGCCTGACCTGCCGAACAAGGGGGGCACTTATCGTTCGTTTAGGGGGCCAGTAGAACGTTCGCCTGATACAGGTCAGGACCTGCCTCTGGGACGTTCGATCTTCTTCGGGACCTCTTCACGAACCTCCTCACGAACCTCCTCACGAACCTCCTCACTGAACCTCCTCACGGGCCTCTTCAGGGCTCTTCGGCTGCGCTTTCAGGCCCGGTCCCTAATCTGATCCAGACCTGATCCGGACCCGATCTGAACCTGCCCCCTTGCCTGTTTAGGACCTGTTCAGGGAGACGGCCGAAAGCGCTGTCAGAGAGAGGGTCTGTGCGGGCCTGAAAGATGGCCTGAAGGATGGCCTGAAGGATGGCCCGGAAGGATGGCCCGGAAAGCTGCCCCTGGAGACGGCCCGGGAGTCGGCCGGAAGGACGGCCGGAAGAAGCTCCGCGAGCAGGGAACGCGAGCAGCGCGAGACGTCCCGGCGGGCTGTCCTGCCCTGGAGCGTGCCCCGGGAAACATTGCCACCCAGGGCAAGCCCCAATTAAGCCCCATGGGGCAAAAAAAAAGCCGCAGGTTCCTGTGACAGAAGCTGCAGGCTTTCGGGGCTCCTGAGAGGGGCCCCTGCCCCTTGCGGGGCCGTGCATGTGGAAAGACTATTCGCCGCGCTCGGCATCGCGCTGCAGGGCGCGCTGCTTGAGGCTTTCGCGCTTGTCGAAAAGCTTCTTGCCACGGCCCAGGGCTATTTCCACCTTCACCTTGCCGTGATGGAAGTACATCTTGACCGGCACCACGGTGAGGCCCTTCTGGGCCACTGCGGCGGCGTACTTGTTGATCTCGCGGGCGTGCATGAGCAGCCGGCGGTCCCTGTCCGGGTTCTGCTCCACATAGCCTGCGTTGTCATAGGGCGCAATGTGCATGGACACAAGCCAGGCCTCGCCCTTGCGAAATTCCACATAGGAATCCTGAAAGTTCACCCGGCCCAGGCGTATGCTCTTGAGTTCCGGGCCGGTCAGGGAAATGCCTGCCTCCAGAAACTCCGAGAGCTCGTAGAGATGTCTGGCCTTCTTGTTCACGGCCACTGTGCCTGGCGCTGTCTTTGCCTTGCTCATATATCGTTCGACCTCGTTGTCGTACTGAAGTTGTCGTACTCGAAGCGTACTCGTGTGTCGTGCGCTGGATGCACTGGATGCGGCCTGCGTGCCCGATCCTGCGTTCTCTGCTGTTCGCCTTTCTGTCCGTCCTGTCCGCAAAAAGCGGGTCCCTCGAGGCTGCCTCCAAAAGGCCTTGAAAAATCTTCAGGCTCTGCGTCCCTTCCCTTCGGACATGGCTTTCCAAAAGCCTTCAGAACATGCCCCAAAAAAGCTTCAGACGTGTCTCTGGAAAGCTTCGGGCCGGGCAAGCCTCAGGCATGCCCGCCCATGACCGTGGAGGTCATGAAGGAGAGCTCATGCCCCAGGACCTTCTGCAGCATCTCGTTGACCATGTGCTTGCAGGCAGGAATGTCCATGCTCAGAAGCACCTGGGTTGCGAGCTCCGTGCAGGCCTGGGCGTCCAGCTTGCGGATAAGGTGCTTGATGCCAGGCAGAAAGGACGGGGACACGGACAGGGAATCTATGCCCATACCCAGCATGAGCACCACCCCGAAGGGATCCGAGGAGAGTTCTCCGCAGGCACTGACACTCAGGCCCTCCCTGTGACCGGAGTCGATGATGCGCTTGAGGGAGCGGATCACGGCCGGATGCATGGCATCGCCCAGGTAGGCCACATGCCTGTTGTTGCGGTCTATGGCCATGAGGTAGTGGATGAGGTCGTTGGACCCTATGCTGAAGAAGTCGCACTCCCTGGCCAACACATCGGTGATGAGCACGGCTGCGGGCGTCTCTATCATCACCCCCAGCGGCACCCTGCTCGCATGGGGCACGTTGCGCATGGTCAGTTCCTGATCCACTTCCTGGATGAGCCTGCGTACGCTGCGCACCTCCTCCACCGTGGAGATCATGGGCAGGAGGATGGAGAGCTTGCCAAGTCGTCCTGCCCGCAGCAGGGCGCGCAGCTGGGCCCTGAAGAGATCCTGGTTGTGAAGGGTAAAGCGTATGCCCCGCAGGCCCAGGGCCGGGTTGGGTTCCCGAAAGGCCTGCTGGGCGCGGGTCAACTTGTCTGCCCCGCAGTCCAGGGTGCGGATGATGGCCCGGCCCGGTGCATCCTGCACCACCGTGGCGTACTCGGCATAGAGTTCTTCCTCCGTGGGCAAGGTCGCGCGCAGAAAGGCAAATTCCGTGCGGTACAGGCCTATGCCGTCCGCACCGACCTGGGAGAGCTCCCTGGCCTCGTGGGGCCGCTCTATGTTGGCAAGCACGCCCACGCGCAGGGCGTCCGTGGTGTCCGCAGGCCAGTGGGCCGTGTTGCGGGCCGCCACCTGCCAGGCCGAGTAGGCCGTGGCCCTGCGCGAGTAGTCCAGGGTGTCTTCCTCGCTTGGCGAGATGAGCACATTGCCGCCAAGACCGTCGATGATGACCTTGTCGCCGTCCCGGGCAGCTACCAGCAGATTGGTCACGCAGACCAGGGCCGGTATGTGCATGCCCCGTGCCAGGATGGCCGTGTGGGAGGTCAGGCCGCCCTCGCGGGTCACGATGCCGCGGATGCTGTGTACATCAAGATCCATGATGTCCGCAGGCGAGATATCCTCGGCGGCCAGGATGAGATTTTCACCGTGCCGGCCCGGATCGGTCGCACCGGAGAGCCTGTTCAGGATGCGCATGCCCACCACGCGGATGTCCTGCGCCCTGTCCCTGAGGTAGGGGTCGTCCATGTTGCGGAAGACCTCGCACAGCTGGCTCACCACGCTGTTCAGGGCCCAGGCAGCACCCACCTGCTCTCTTGCTATGAGCTGGCAGGTGGAATCCACAAGCTTGGGATCCTGGGTCATCTCCACCTGGGCGGAGATAATCTCCCTGTACTCCTGCAGGTCCTCGGGCACCTTGTTCATGGCCTGGCGCAGATCCTCGCGCACGGCCTCAAGGGCCTGCCTGAGGGCCTGCTGCTCGGCTTCGACCTCGGACGGCAGGATGCGCCTCTTCTCCGGGACAGGCTCCGTGTGCAAAAAGTGGATGGTGCCCAGGGCTATGCCTGGTGAAACCGGTGTCCCGTACAGATGTGCGCGTGCCATGGCCGACCTCTCAGGCCTGCTCGTGCAGGAAGAGGGTACTCACGGCAGCCACGGCCTCGCGGGCATCGGGCCCTGTGGCCTCTACGGTGCAGAGGGACTCGAAGGGTATGGCAAGGGACAGGACATCCAGAATGCTCTTGGCATCTGCCGTGCCGGTTTCGGTCACAATGCGTATGGTCGAGCGGTACCGCTGCGCTTCCTTGGATATGCGTGCAGCGGGCCTGGCGTGCAGACCATTGCGAAGCAGAAGCCTCAGTGTCAGCCTGGCCCCGTCGGGAGTTATCTCTATATCCTCCAACGCCATGCCATTCCTCCAGAAGTTGTCAGAGTGTTCAGCAGGGAAGGCGCTCGTTTGCGCCCCTGGTCCCCGAAAGAAAAGAGCCTTGAATAAAATCGCGAAAAAAGCTGTCCCCGGCAGGGGCGCCCCGGTCAGTAGCGGATGTAGCCGGCCTCAAGAAGGATGACCACGCCAAGCGCCACAAGCCACAGCAATGTGCGGGGCACATGCACCTTACCGACCAGCCAGGCGGCAGCGGGGATGAAGAGGCACACGCCGATGCGGCCCTGCCAGGGCCAGTCCTGCACGTCCTCCTTCATCAGCATGCACCACAGGGTTGCGCCTATGAGCAGGGCATTGACAATCTTGATGCGCTCGGTCCAGCAGACGATGTTCAGGCGCCTGAGCCACTGCAGGGAGGCTATGCCGTTGCGCAGGCAGTAGAAGAAGCCCGTGATGCGGAAGGCCATGAGCAGCAGGATGAGCAGGCCCGTGAACAGGGCTGCTGCCACCGGGTACCCGCAGAGCACAAGGCAGATGGAAATGAGCGCCCAGGAGGTGCGCAGGGCACCGGAAAAGAAGCTGTCACCGAGGGCCGAGAGCGTTGTGGCAAGCGTCTGCCGCAAGGAGGCAATGACGGCCTCGGGCACGCTGCCTGCGGCAATCTGGCTCTCCATGGAGATGAGCAGCCCGGCATAGGCCGGCAGCATGAAGGCATGCGTGTTGGAGTGCTCGGCATAGCGGGCAAAGGCCCGCCTGCGGGCCCCGGGCTCGGGGTAGAGGTGGCGCAGCGCTGGCGCAAGAACATAGAGGAGTCCGAGCTGCTGCATGCCACGTGCCGTCATGCCCGCATTGATGGCCGCAGTACGCCACAGACAGGTCAGGGCAACCCTGGGGGGCAGAGGCGCGTTCACGTGGGAGAACTCCTTCCCGCACTTGGGGATTTGAGCAAGGCACAAGATCCGTCAAAGCGGACCTGAAAACTCATAAGTTCTTGAAATATGAATTATATATTCCAGGAAAAGCACAAGTCAAGAGACCTGTAACCTGTTTGCAACAAAGTACTTTTCCCTGAAAGTACAAAAAAAGGGCCCCTTTTGGGTCAGGCATGCCTGCCCTTGAAAGGGGACCCCTTTGCAAAGATCGAAGGATATGTCCGGAACAGACCGATGGTGCCAGTCCTGCAGAGCTAGCCCAGGAGACTTCCGTTGGGCATGGGCTGCTCGGGACGAACGAGCACGACCTTGTTGTCTTTTTCGGCCGTGAGGATCATGCCGTTGCTCTGGGCGCCGCGTATGGTGCGCGGCGGCAGGTTGAGGATGGCACAGACCTGGGTGCCCACCAGGCTCTCGGGATCGTAGTGCTGGGCAATGCCGGAGAGGATCTGGCGCGGCGCGTCCTCGCCAAAGTCGATGCTGAACCTGAGGATGCGATCTGCGCCCTTGAGCTTCTCGCAGGCAAGCACCGTGCCCACCCTGAGCTCACAGGACTTGAAGACGTCAAAGGTCACCTGCGGACGGGGGGCGCTTGCCTCCTTCTCGGCCTGGAGCTTTTTGGCCTTTTCCTGCATGGCGCGGCTTTCTTCCTCAAGCTGGGCCAGCATGACCTTGGCGTCGATGCGGGGGAAGACATTGGAGGAGGCCGCAATGCTGATGCCCGGGTAGAGGCCGCCAAAGCAGTTGATCTCGTCGTCAATGATGAGCTCCGGGCTCTGGCCGTAGTCAATGTCCTGACCGAGCTGCTTCAACATGGTGATGGCCGCATGGGGCATGACCGGCCACAGGACCAGGGCCACCTTGCGCATGCAGGCCAGGAGCACGTAGAGCACGGTCTTGAGGCGCTCGGTCTTGCCTTCCTTGGCAAGGGCCCAGGGGGCCTGGGTGTCCACGTACTTGTTGAGAGCCCGCACAAGCTCCCAGATGGCTTCCAGGGCACGGGCAATCTGCATGCTCTCGAAGAGCTTGATGTAGTTGCGCATGCTGTCTGCGCAGTCGTTCATGATAGCCCGATCGTCGTCCGTCTTGTCCCTTGGCTGGGGCACAATGCTGTTCTCGTACTTGGCCGTCATGGAGAGCACGCGGCTGAAGAGGTTGCCAAGGTCGTTGGCAAGATCCGTGTTCAGGCGGCCAATGAAGGCCTCGTAGTTGAAGTTGGCGTCCGAGCCGAACTGCATCTCCCTGAGCAGGAAGTAGCGGAAGGCGTCGGATCCGAAGAGCTCGGTCATGCGCACGGGATCCACCACGTTGCCGAGGCTCTTGGACATCTTGGTGTCGCGCATGAGCCAGTAGCCGTGCACGTTGAGGTGGTTGTACAGGGGCAGGCCTGCCGAGCGCAGCAT
>CALVHF010000088.1 GCA_944327295.1 uncultured Desulfovibrio sp.
AGTACAGTTCCTTTGTCCCCGAACCCTGTACGGACACCCGCACCAAAAGACAGCTCCAGGCCCTGTCCTACGAGGCCGCGGTGCGGCCCCTGCTCTTTCATCAGGGCCTGCCGGGCTACAAGAGTACTCCGCTCTACGAGCTGCGGGCCCTGGCCAGGGAGCTCGATCTTGCCCGCATCTGGGTCAAGGACGAGTCCGCCCGCTTTGGCTGCAATGCCTTCAAGGCCCTGGGCGCAAGCTTTGCCGTGGCTGGCTGCCTGTCACGGCGTCTTGGCGAGGACATGTGTTCCTACGGAACGCTCACGGACGAGCACACCCGCCGCACCTTGGGCGATCTCACCTTTGTGACGGCCACGGACGGCAATCACGGCCGGGGCGTTGCCTGGGCTGCAGCCCGGCTTGGCCACAAGGCCCGGGTCCTTCTGCCAAAGGGCAGCGCCAGGGCCCGTCTGGACAACATTCGCAGGGAAGGGGCCCATGCCGTTGTCACGGACCTCAACTACGACGACACGGTACGCCTGGCCGCACAGATGGCCGAACAGAACGGCTGGATTCTTGTGCAGGACACCTCCTGGCCAGGCTACGAGACCGTGCCCATGGACATCATGCGCGGCTACACTACCCTGGCCCGGGAAATCGTGCTGCAGCTGGGCACACGGACCCCGCCAAGCCACATCTTCCTTCAGGCCGGCGTGGGTAGCTTTGCTGCCGCCATGGCCGTCTGCCTGCTGAGCGCCTGGTCCGACACGACCATGCGTGTCTTCATTGTCGACCCCGCAGCCGCCAGCTGCCTCTACCGCACGGCCAAGGCCTCTGACGGCACCCTGCACAAGGTCACGGGCCCCATGGACAGCATGATGGCAGGCCTGTGCTGCGGAGAGCCCAGCATGCAGGCCTGGGAGCTTCTGCGCCACACGGTCCACGGTTTTCTGACCTGCGCCGACGATGCCGCAGCCCTTGGCATGCGCCTTTTGGCCCACCCGCTGGACGAGGACGCAGCCATTGTGTCGGGAGAGTCCGGCGCCGTGACTACAGGTGTGCTCTATGCCCTCATGCACGATGCGGACAAGAAGGCCCTGCGCAAGGCCCTGCACCTGGACGCCTCCTCGCGGGTGCTGCTCGTCAGCACAGAAGGCAATACAGATCCGGACAACTACGAGCATGTAGTGGGGCTTCCGGACATCAGCAGCCTGCACGAGAAATTCCTCCGCAGGCGCTCAGCGCACTGACAAAGAGAACGCTCATGGAGCAGGCATGGACATTCTTCTCTCCAGCAAGCCCAGATATGTGCGGTGCATACGAGAACGAAGAAAGTTTGTCGAGCTGAGACAGCAGTTTCTGCTCGACAGGGAGATTGGCACAATCTTTGTCTACGCATCCTTTCCGATCAAAAGGATCTGCGGATTTTTCCTGCCACGGACCATCTGCTCTCTGCCCATTGCCGAGCTCTGGGAACAGACAAGGTCCCTCTCCTGCGTAGAGGAAGACGAGTTCCTGAAATAGTATCAGGATAAGGAAACAGACGCAGGGATCTTCTTCGACGAGTTGTCCCCATGCCTCCTGTCCCGTTCACTGTGCTTGGCAGCACAGGCTCCATGCGCCGCAAAGCTCTGCCTGGCTGACACCGGCAGAATCGAAGGTCTTTGCAACGCTGCTGGAGAAAGAGGAGGTGTGCCTGAGCCTTGCTTCAGGGCACAAAGAAAGGGAGACCATTGTCTCCCCCTCGTTGGTACCCTGAATGCGGTTTTTTCTAGAAGCCGGCCTTTTCCAGGTCGTTCACGAGCTGTGCGCGCAGTTCCTTGATCTGATTGCGCAGCTTCACGACTTCCTTGGCCTTGCCGGACACGGCATTCACATCCGGTTCAGGCGCGTTCTGCAGGGCCTTGAGTTCGGCTTCGCGGACAAAGAGCTCGTCGCGCAGCGGATCGGCCTTGGCGCGGAAGTCATCAACGATCTTGGCAAACTGGGCACGCTCTTCAGGAGAGAGCTCGGGACCTGCCGGCGGCGGAGGCGGATAGTCCCCGCGCACATCGGGGCGATCGTCAATATAGCGGTCGTCGGGACCGGGGCGATCCATGTCGCGAGCGTCGCGGTCGTAGGAGCGGCGTTCGTCGCCGTCATAATACCAGCAGGGGCCGCCGTGTCTCATGTGGTAGCGGCCGTCCCAGCAGGATCGGGGGCCGTCGTAATAGCCACGGTGGTGGTAGCCGTCGCCCCAGCCCCAGCAGCCACCGCCATGGTAAGCCATGGCAGACGAGGCGCCGGCCAGAAGACCGACGGCAACAAGGGGAATGATGAGTGTTTTTTTGCTGAGTGTCATTGTGCAATACAGGCGCACAGGCTCCCGGCAGTCCTGCAGGGAAGGGCGCCTGCCTCCTTCTCTATGAATGCTTTTCGTAAAGGCGGGCAGAGCGTCATGCAACGGCTCTGCCCCTAACTATCAGGAAAGAATCCTGGAATTGGCGTTGATTATCTGTGCGGAGGAGGTCCGGGACGGCGATGCGGAGGCGGCGGAGGCGGTCCGGGACGGCGGTGCGGAGGCGGTCCGGGACGCACGTGTCTCGGCGGCGGACCAGGGCGGCGCATGTCGCGTCTCGGCGGCGGAGGCGGTCCATGGCGCATGTGCTTTGGCGGAGGTCCGGGACGGCGCACGTCACGCCTGGGTGGCGGCGGAGGACGGCGGAAGTCGCCGCGGTCTGCCACTGTAGTAATACCATCGCCCAGAGCAGGCTGTGCCTGAACCGGAGTACTGTTGGCAGTCAGGATAAGGGAGGAGCCCAGAACGCCTGCTGCTAACAAGAGAACCGATCTTCTGGAAAACATGGTTTACTCCTTCTTGAAGGTTAGGGGAAAAGGGCAAACTCTTCTCCCCGACAGTACGGAGTATGCACAAGATGTGCCAAACACTCAGAGGCCTCTGTACTTGCAGTGAGGTACAGTACTCATATTTATGAATAGCCCAAAAGCTGGGCAATTTCTATACAGCAGATCGAAATTTTGTAATTTTTGTACAATGTTCCGGGAACACTTTGCTTTTTTAATACGCCGCAGCATGGGCAAAAGCAGGAAAAAGAAGTATTTCAAGAGATTGCAGGTTGCCCTGCCAGGACATGCCCTCAGAACAAGTGCTGTACAAAATTCACACAGGGGTCTGGAACAACATCCTCCTTGGTCACAAAACAGCCTCTCTGTGCATCCAGCAGGAGACCAGGATTCAGGCTCCCTGGGCCTCTCAGGCTTCCGGCATCCGCACAAAGCTCGAAATGCGTGTGCCACTTCAGACAGACTCCAGGGGATCCCTGGCCAGACTCACAAGTGCCAGGGCCTTCTCGTAGTCTGCCGGCGTATCCAGATCCGTATTGAGAAAGCCGTCTTCCACGGGCACACGGACTGTGACAAGACCTTCCATGGCGCCGCGCAGACCGCCTTCGCCCCCATAGGCCAGGATGCGGGGCAGGGCCCGCCTGTGCAGCAGGGGCGGGTGGCCCGTCTTATGAGAGCATTCGGGCAGAAGGCAGTCTGCCGCTTCCGTTCCTGTTCTCTTTTCCGTTTCCGGGCCCCCAAATCTTTCTGCTTCGACAAGCAGGGTCCTGATGGTCTGTGGCGCAATGAGGGGAATGTCCACGGGCAGGACGCCGGTCCACAGGGGCGGCACCGAAGCTTCGTTCAAAAAGCGCAAGCCCGTGAGGACAGAGGAGAACATGCCCTCCTCGGGGCGGGGATTGCGGACTGCCGTGCAGTGGAGGCGCAGGGCCTCGGCCTCCACCTCTTCGGCCCTGTGGCCGCTCACAACCACCAGATCCTCCACCCCGGCGCTGCGCCACAGGGCCACCACCCGGGCCAGGACGCTTGCAAAGTGCCCCAGGGGCAGGAGGGGCTTGAAACGTTTCATCCTGGTGGAAAAACCCGCCGCCAGGATGAGGCCTGTACAAAAATGATCCCTCATGTTTGCCTCCATGTCGTGCTCAACAGCTGCGAATGCCGCTCTTCCGAAAAATGCATCAGATACAGCTCAGTACAGGGGGTCGAGACGGCCCTTGCCGAGCATGGCCTCCACTTCGCCGTAGCAGATCTCGTGCTCGCGAAGCAGCCTTTTCAGCTCCTCCCTGTCCCACACAAGGACATTGTTTGACCGAGCCCGCTCATGCACAGCCCTGGTCACACTGGGCGCGTTGACAGCAAGAATGGCGCTTGTGAACCGTACCGTGCTTTTCCTGTTGTACTCGTGCAGGGCCGTATACGGCTCCATGACAGCCCGGCTCTCGGAAAAGTCGTGCGCATGGCACTTGCACTGAATGATGGCATTGCAGGTCCCGCCCCACACGGCAACATCGGCTCCGAGATCGCCGCTTCTGGGCGTGAGCGCCGCTTCGCCGCCCCACATCTTCTGCACAAGGACGGCCGTCAGAGCCTCGAACCATTCGCCCTTCCGCTCGTCCATGGCGTCCATGCCTTCGAGCCAGTCCGGCTGCACTCGCGTGCCGGGAGCAATTGTCGCCCCCTCCGGGCCAAAGAGGCCGTTGCCCAGTTCCTCGGGCGTCAGATCGCCTTCCGTGACCACGGCATCCTTGAGATCGATCTTGCGCTGCAAAAGTTCGTTGAGATTGCGATCAAAGGAGACGAGTTCTGGATGCAGGAGGATGGGGATGTAGATATGGACATCCCTGGTGGCGCCTATGCGGTAGACGCGATCCGTTGCCTGGGCTTCCTTGGCCGGATTCCAGTGCCGTTCGAGATGAATGACATTGTTGGCGCCGGTAATGGTGAGGCCCACGCCTGCGGCCAGGGGGGACATGCAGATGATGTTGAAGCCTTCCTTTGCCTCGAAGCGCCGGATGAGCTCGCTTCGCGATGCAGCGCCCCGCGCCGTGTTGCCGGACACGGAATGGGTATCGCCATTGATGGTGAAGATGTTGAGGTTGTAGCGCGGGCTGAGGGCTGCGACCAGAAAGCGCTGTACGGCCTTGGATATGACAAAGATGATGACCTTTTCCTGGCGGGCCCGGATCTCTTCCAGGATGTTCAAAAGCAGTGTCAGCTTGCCGGACTGCCTGAAGATGGCGTCCTTCTGTCCGGGCGTTGCGTCCTGCAGCGCCTTTTCGCCGTCCAGGAAGGCCGGATGCAGGGAGATGGTCCTCAGCTTGCGCAGGCTTGGCAGCAGGACCCTGCGCAGTTCGCCAATGTCTGCAGACTGCCGGACAGCGATCACGGAGGAGACGACCGCATTGTAGGCGTCAAGCTGCTGGCCGGACATGCACAGACTGTAGGCAGGCTCCCTGATGCCGTCGTGCACAATCTTTTTGGGCAGGCCGGACAGCTGTTCCTCCTTGGTTCGCCGCAGCATGAACCGGCCCACCTTCTTCCTGAGCTTGCGTCCTGTCTCCAGACGGGCCCAGGCCCTGTCACTTCCGGCATCGATGGGCGCCATGTAGGTGCGCCGGAAATGCTGATAGCAGTCCAGAAGCCCCGGCTTGACCGTGTCGTAGATGGACCAGAAGTCGGTCAGCGAGTTTTCCACCGGTGTGCCGGTCATGGCCAGACGGAAGTCGGCCTTCAGGCCCTTGGCAGCCCTGGCCTTGATAGTATTGGGGTTCTTGATTTCCTGGGCTTCGTCAAAGACGACGCAGCCCCAGTCCACCATGCACAGGGAAAACTGATAGTCGCGCAGGGTATCGTAATTGGTGAGCACAAGCCGACCCGGCATGTCCAGGCGATTGGAGCCGAAGAGCGGGCCGACCTTGAGGGAATAGCGTATCTTGCCCGGATCCTGTTCGCAGGCTTCCGAGAGGGCGCGCATGCTCTCCCGGCCCGCTCCTTCCTTGCGAAAGCGGCCAAGATCCGCGCTACTCTGCAGGATGACCACGTCCAGGAAGGGCGACGCCCTGAACACGCGATCCACTTCATTGCGCCAGTTTTCCAGCAAAACCACGGGCATGACCACCAGGATGGGCTTGTCCTTGCAGGCACCGTCCTTCACGGCATGCCTGTAGATGTTGAGGGCAGCCAGGACCTGGAAGGTCTTGCCAAGGCCCATGTCGTCGGCCAGAAGGCCGCCATAGTATTCCCTGGGCTGCATCTCTCCCTTCAGGACAGGCTGCATGAGTCCGGCAATCCAGCGTGTGCCCTCTTCCTGGTAGTCGAAGTAGGTGTACTTGAGCTCTTCGCCATAGACGGGTCCCGCATAGCCAGGCGCTTCGGTGGACACCAGGAGATCGGCCTTTTTCTCGTCATTGCGGTCAATGCCGACGACGACATTGACCTTCTTCTCCTGCTCTTGTGCTGCCGCATCCGGCCTGTCCTCGTCGCCTGCGGCAGGTCCGTAGAGCCTTTCCCGAAAACGGCTCTCCAGGGTTTGCAGCGCAGCCTCGGTTTCTTCCGCCGTTTCGGGCAGAAGGATGGTCTTTCCCAGGCAGGAGGCAGAGGTGCGCCCCTCATCACTGGCTGTACGCACACTCTGTGCCAGTTTGGCAAAATCCCCTTCCTGTTCCAGCAGGGGCAGGCAGCCCGCAAGCCAGAACACATCGGGTTCCCTGTCCTCGTCGCCGAACCAGTCCCAGCCTCCCTTGTCTGTCTGTCCGAAATACGCCTTCTGGAAAATTTCCATACCATGGACGCGCAGGGAAAAGCCGTTGTCCAGGTCCACCAGCGAGGCATCCAGCCAGGCCCCTGGCGTCTTGAAAAACTGTCTCTTGTCCATGGCGGAGATCTTCCCGGTGCTCAGGATTTCCTGCACCACGCGCAGACGCTTCTCGTCCAGAAGGACAATGGTATCCCTGACGCGCAGCACGCCGCCACTGCCGCCGGTGGCAGACAGTTGCCCCGTGCGAGCGGCCACATCATCGGGGTCTGTGCCCGCAATGGTCGGCCCGAGTATCAGGTTTCCGTCCGGGTCTTCCTGGACGGCGAGGCCAATTTCAGCCTTGTCATCTATGCGTATCGTCTCAAACTGTTTCGGAAGATCCAGAAGGCATCCCTGCTCCCGTGCCTGCTGCAGCGCGCAGACAGCCCGCAGATTGGCCTGTTCGCTGCGTTCGTCTGCAGCAAGCTGCTCATGCTCCTCGACGGCATGCAGGGCAAGCCACTGCACACTGTCCGGCAGATAGGTCTTGCCCTCATGATGCACCAGAGGACCGTCCAGACTGACAGGAAGAGAGAGCGTGCCCATGCCGACTTTGGGGCGCAGGAAAATCTTCAGGGCAAAGCCTGGATCCGTTGTCCACTTGGTATTTGTGACCTCCATGCGGCCTGGCCAGGGCGCAGGCAGGTTCAGGATCTGGCGATCTGTTTCCCCCAGGGCGCAGACGACCTCACTGTCCACGTGCACAAAGGCTTTTTCGTCGTTTCCGATTTCCTGTGCATCGCCCCGCTCAAGAAGCTGCTGCAGCACGACAAACTGATAACTGGCAAGGCTGTCCTCGCTGAATTTTTTCGTCCAGTGGTCCGGATAGAAAAACTTCAATCCGAAGCCTGTGGAGACAGAGCGAAAGACGGGCTTTTGTTCCTGCCGGCTCTTCTGTTTCAGCCTCCCCAGCAGATTGTGTAGGAAACTCATGAAAACTCCTCAAAAATTTCAGGTTGCTGGTGCCGCTCCCTGCTGCCCCCAAAAAGGCTTACGTCCTGCCATGCAGCATGCGATTGAAGTCTGCCCGGCTCATGACATCGCTTTCCTTCAGGCTGTGGATGCCGTACTTGCGCATGAAGTCAAGGACCCGCACCTGCCAGCTGCCCAGGTGTACCTGCTCCAGAATGCCGTCTTCATTGCCAAAGCTTTCTTTGTAGCGGCTGGAAATTGCCCTCATCTCCGATGCGGAGACAGACTGGGAATAGGTCTGCAGGGGCGTCTTGGGAGGCAGCTTGTCATACAGCCGTACCTTGAAGTTGTGCGTGCCCTCGATCATGTGCACGCTGCCCAGATTGAGATAGAACATGGCAAAGCCCGGCTGGGCGTAACCCGATATATGCGAAAAAGATGGCATATACTTCTCGTTCTTGAGATGATGCAGGACGTAGTTTCTGGCTTCGTTACTGAGAAAAAGCCTGGTGCCTCTGACAAGTTTCTTGCTAAAGATGGCTCTCAGCATTTTTTCTCGTGGAGGATACATGCGCTGCAGGGCATCACTGCCTTCACGTTGTGCAAATTCCTTCAGGATTTGCAGGAAGAGCTCCATATCCACTTCGGAGAGCCAGAAATGCATGGCCTCCCTGTACTTCTCCGGCAGGGGCAGCCACCAGAGTCTGTACAGCTTGTTTGTGGAAGGAACTCTCGGATCGCCGCCTATGGCAAGAATGGTATTGCGCCATTCCTCGCAGGGAGACACGCCGCTCTCAATGAGTGTGTCCATGAGCGTAATCATGACCATGTGTCCGAGGCGCAATCTGTTGTTCAGGAGGGTATTGAAGATTTGCGGCAGCTGAAGTTCAGCCAGTATCGGAAGCGTTTCATTGGCCGCAAGCTGCTTGAGCGGCGCAATGTAGTAGGGGAGCAGGGCGAGCTGCACAAGGCGGCTGTCTTCCGGTATGCCCCAGCAGCGTGCCTCATCTATCAGAGAACGGTTGCTGCGTCTGGCCATGATGGCCAGGTTCTTGAACCCGTCCTTGCATAGAAACAGTTCGCCCCGGGCCTTGAACTTGTCCAGACCAAAGAGCAGTTCCTTTTCCCGAAACTGCGCAAGCTGCTGCCTGAGCACGTCGCACATCACGGCAAAATCCGGGAGCAGATCAAACTTGGAGAAGAAGAGGGCAAAAAGCTCTCTCAAGGCAATGCGCCCGAGGCGCCTGCGTCTGGTCTGTTGCACGAGAGCAAGGATATGGCGCAGAAGTTTGGCCGTGCAGGGAATCTTTGCCGTGCTCTCTGCGCCGTTTTCACTCCATACGGCAATCAGGGGCCTGATATAGGAGGGCGAGCGCATGACAGCGACCACCCCTTCCTGGAAGGTGCACGCGAGAAGTTCTCCCTTGCGCCGCTGAAAGGCGCCTCCCTTGCCCATGGCTCCCTTCAGGGTCTGTTCAACCCTGACAGTGAGATCTGCAAAGAACGTGTCCTCTGCGGGCGGAGTCTGTGCAGCCCTGGCTGGAAAAGCGAGATCCTGTATTCCGAGTTCACTGAGTTTCATGACGAAAAGCGCTTTGAGGTTGAGGAAAGGGAAGGGCTGCAGACACTATTGCAGGGGGGTGAGGACATCCTGCATGTCCATGATGGACGGCTGTCGTGTGGTGAAGCGGATGTCTATGCGCCTGTTCCGGCGCATGGCGTCTTCAGAATCCTCAATCTCTGCAACTCTGCGTGTGGCCGCATAGCCACTGACCGAAAAGAGCAGCCTGCCTTCCCTGTTGCGCAGTTCTTTCAGCGCTGCTCCGTAGTCCGTTTCCTCTGTCCAGAACTGCCACAGGGAAATGGCCCGCAAGGCAGACAGCTCCCAGTTGCCCATGCGATAATTGGGCGCCTTGCGACTGTCCGAATGTCCCTCCACAAAGACCGTATCCAGATACCGCCATCTCTGATCCTTGATAATGGCCATATAGAGAGCATGTCCGATTTTTTTTGCTTTGAGTTTATTCTGTATGTCAAACTTGCCTGTTTCGAAATGAAGAATCCCTTCAGGAATATGCAGTATGGTCTGATCCTCATTGATAATATCGTCAACTTCATAACCATCCAGAATCCCCTCACTGTACAGAATATTGTACATATCGT
>CALVHF010000089.1 GCA_944327295.1 uncultured Desulfovibrio sp.
AGGCAGTCTATGGCAAGGGCGAGAAATTCGAGGGCAGCGCCGCAGAGAAAGAGCGACCTCGTGCCTGGCGCAGAGGAGGGCGCAAGGAGCTGGTTGGCGGCAACGATAAGTCCTGCGGGGGCCGCCATGGTACGCAGCACATAGCCTTCCTGCTCGTCGATTCTGAGAAAGTTGCAGATGGACGAGGCGCACCTTGGCAGAAACAGCCTGATTGCGGCCCTCGTGGCCAGGACATTGACAAGGGTGGTGGTCTCCGGCTGAAAGGCAACGGTCCCCCTGCAGTTTGGAAAATAGCCGACCGTGAGCTGCCGCGAGGCCTGGGGCAGTGTCTGGGTGCGATCCTGCAGGCTTATGCTGCCTGTTCCGGCAAGGCGCAGGGAAAAGACTACCGGCATGTCCTGCTCGGCAAAGGTGAGCTGGCTTTTGCGGGTCAGGGTGCAGTTCACGATCTCCACGCAGATGCCCTGCAGGGGATCGCACAGGCGCAGATAGGGCGGATCCCCTGACTGCTCGTCAGGCCTGGCCGCAACTTCCCTTGTTGCCAGCCTGTAGTACGGGGAAAACCACGTCTGGGGGATGCGCTCCATGTCCCTGAGCCGGGCAAGGGGCGGAGAGGGCGGTGGAGAGGGATGTTGAGAAGAAGGAGGTTGAGAAAAGGGCGGAGAGTTCGACAAGTGTCCTGAAGAGAGGGCCTGCGGTTTCTTTGCAAGAAGTTGTTCCATGTCCCGGTGTTCCCCGTTGTCTCGATTGGTGTCTGGTCCATTTCTTGTGGTCAGGGCTTGTTGCATATATGAGCAATATACTTCGAAAAGCTTGTACATAAATCAACTTTTTCTGGCAATCAAAAAAATGAACTTTTGCAGAAATTTTTTCTAAATAATTTGATACAATGGTACATTCTCTGTAACATGATAACAGGAATCACTCGTATGGCACACAACTTTTTTCCGATTTGCACAGGCTCCCCTGACAGATTTCGGGCAGTATCAGATGCTGGTACAGACGGTTCGCGCTCTTGTCCCACCCTTGTATTTCCCATTCCTCCTTTTTCTCCCTCTTTTTTCAAGGCCCCAGGGGATCAGCCTCGGCCTGCTGCCCCCTGAACTTCTCGGGACAGCAGGCTTTTGACGGCCCTCTGAAGGCCAGGGGGAGGCCCGTCAGGCACGGGCAGGAGCAAGGGCTGCCACAAGGGGCCTGAGCAGGATGGAGGGGTCGGCAGAAAAGAAGACATGCTCGCCCTCGCACCGGAGGAACTCGCAGCCAGCCGTACTGTAGCCTGTCCATTGCCGTGCCAGGTCTTCGGGAATGATGGCGTCACGGCTGCCGTGCAGAACAAGGATGGGGCAGGACAGGGCAGGCCTTGGACCTGTGTAGACAAGAGCCTCGTCCAGAGTGAAGTCCGCACGCAGGCTCGGCAGGAAGAGGGCGAGCAGATCGGGGATGTCGAGCACGGTTTTGGGGGTGAGCCCGAAGCGGCGCAGGGCAGCAGCAAATTCGTCCCCGGGGAGGGTGGCGATACGGAAGGGCGGCTCGCAGTGGGGCGCCCTGCTGCCCGAAACGGCAAGAAGTTTCGGGATGAGGCCCTGCTCCTGCAGGGCCAGCGCCAGCCTGAAGGCAAGACTTGCGCCAAAGCAGTGCCCGTAGAGGGCAAAGGGCCCCTGGGCCAGGGGGGCAATCAGGGCTGTCAGTGTGTCCACAAGCTGGTCCAGGCTGTCTGCCGGCGGCTCTGCCAGGCGCTTTTCGCGGCCTGGCAGAGCCACGGGGCAGATCTGCACATTGGGCGGCACATGGTTTGGCCAGTCTCGGAACAGCGAGACGCCCCCTCCGGCATAGGAAAAGCAGAAAAGAGGCACAGTCCCTTCCCTGGGCTCGCTGGGCAGCCATCTGGCACGCTCGTCCTTGTCCATGAAAAACCCTCCTCTTGGCTTGTTGCCTCTTTTTGGTTTCAGCTGCGGCAGCCTTTCTTCAAGAGCTGGCGCAGGCGGCGCAGGAGCTGATCGCGGCTTTCGTTGATGTAGAAATGGCCGCCGTCGAAAAAGTCTATGGAGCAGGGGGTGTCCGTGACCTCCTGCCACCGTGCCAGAAGCTCCAGGGGCGAATCCGTGTCCTCGCGGCCGCAAAAGACATGGATCGGCAGGTGCAGGCAGGGTGTTGCCAGCGCCCTGTGCGTCTCGAGCAGGCGAAAATCGGCACGCACAATGGGCAGCAGCATGTCGAGCAGGGCACGGTCGTTCAGCAGCTCTTCCGGTGTGCCCCCAAGGCGCCGCATCTCGTCTATCAGGGCCTCGTCCGGCCTGTCGTGCAGGTCCCTGCGCCTGCCTGGCAGGTGGGGCGGGTAGCGTCCGGAGACAATGAGTCCCAGGGGAAGCCTGGCTCCGCCTTCCTGCCCCTGCACCTGTTCCTGCAGGACGCGGGCCGTTTCCAGGGCCAGGACGCTGCCAAGACTGTGGCCAAAGAGGTAGCAGGGCGCGTCAGTGTACGGAAGCAGGGCGCAGGCGGCCTCCTGCGCAGCCTGCGCAAGCGTGGGCGCAAAGGGCTCGTCCATGCGCGAGCCCCTGCCCGGAAGCTCGACCGGGCAGATGAGGCAGATGTCCGCAAGAGCGGCCTGCCACTGTCTGAAGAGCTCGCTTGTGCCCCCTGCATAGGAAAAGCAGAAAAGCCTTGGCAGGATATTGCGACTGTGCCCAGGCTGTGTCGGCATGTTGGGCAGCCAGGCCGAGGCGGCCTGCTTGCGGAACGAACCTTGAGTGGTGTACGGCACGACGTCTGTTCTCCTCTTTGCATGGTTTGTGCCGGGCGGAGCAAAGGCCCCCTTGTCCGCCCGGCAGATGAACGCTTCTTTTCTCCGTGTCCGGGAACAGCAGAAAATGAGCGTACTCAGCAGAATCAGCCGGGATCTGGCTGTCCTTCAGGCCCTTCTGTTCCCTTAGGGCTCGATGCTTCCCTGCGTCAGATGTTCCTCGTCGAGCAGGGCCAGGGCGCTTATCTCGTCCAGCGTGCGTCCGGGATTGGCGGCCAGGGCCTTCAGCGTTGCACGCAGGCGTTCGGTAAAGGCCAGGATGCCTTCCTCGCCAAAGAAGTCGCTGCTGTAGATGATGGCCACGCGCAGGGCCGGGCCCGGGAAGACCATCATGGACAAAGGGAAGCTCAGGTTCGAGTTCATGTAGGCTGCGTTCAGGCTGAAGGCTGCGTCCTCCTTTTCGCCCTCGCCGGTCGCGTGGTTTTCGAAGATGAGGTAGGAGTTGAAGGGAATGACCCCGGGCTCGCGGCCCATCTGTATCCAGGCCAGTATGGGCGTGTACTGATGCTCCAGGCTTTCCAGCTGCAGGGAGCGCAGCTCCCCGAGCCAGGCTTCGACCTGCAGGTCCCCCGGGCAGTGCAGATGGTAGGGCACACCGTCGATGAGCACCCCGAAGACCTGATCGATGTGTTCCAGTTCCATGGGCCTGGAGGCAGCCACGGTGAGCATGAGCGCCCGCCGCTCGGGCGACAGGCGGGAGAGAATGAGCGCCCAGGCCGCCTGATAGAGGACATTGAGCGTAATGCCCATGGACTTGGCGCCCTGTTCCAGCACGGCCGTCTCCTCCTGGTCCAGGACCATGTGGTGGATCTGATCGGCCTCCACGGGCCCTGTGTGCTCGTGTACCCGCATGAAGGGCAGGCGGGGCAGGACAGCGTCCTTGAGGCGCTCCTGCCACCAGGCCGTGTCGGCGGCCGTATCCCTTTTGCGGTACCAGGTGACATAGCTGTGCATGGAGGGGAAGGGCGTCCTGTCGGGCTCCTCGCCCATGATCAGGCGTGCGTAGGTCTGGGCAAAGAGGTTGAAGGAGGCCCCCAGGGACCAGCCGTCGAAGATGAGGTGGCTCATGGTCAGGGTGAGCACAAAGAGCCTGTCCTCAAGCTGGGTGAGCGCCAGGCGCATGAGCGGCGGGACCAGGAGGTCAAAGGGCTTCTTGGCGTCCTCCATGAGCCAGGCAAGGACGGCTGCCGTGCGCTCGTCCTCCCCGAGGCCGCGCAGATCCCGGAAGAGGAAGGGAAGAGGAGCCTTCCTGTGCACCACCTGAAAGGACTGGCTTGTGCCCTCGCAATGGAAGGAGGTGCGCAGGGAAGGATGGCGTGCCACAATGACTTCCCAGGATTCTTGCACGAGCTGCGGATCCACCTCGCCGGTCAGGTAGTAGGTGTACTGCTGCTGGAAGGCCAGGCCGCTCGGTGTCATCCTGGAAATGTCCAGGATGAAGTTTTGCACCGGCGTCAGGGGAAAAATCTCTTCGAGTTGGCAGGGAAGGGACTGGGACGCTCTCATTGGCTCGCTCCGCAAAGTTGGCTGAGAATCATGTCAAGGTCTGCCTGGGTCAGTTCGGAATCCGGGAATTCCGCAACAAGGTAGCGCTGCGCCACGGGGCTGGTCTCGCCCGCTTCGGCAATGCGTGCGGCACTGGTTGGGAAGGACGCCTGCAGGGCCTGGGCCAGTTCCCGGACGCGAGGGGCATAGTGCACGACAAGCTGCAGGCCCTGTGCGCCGCTCCCGAAGCGGCAGCTCGCAAGGCTGTCGCAGACCCTGTCCCCGGGGCTCACAAGTCCGGACCCAAGGCAGCGGCCGACCGCGTCCTCGCAAGCTGTGCTCTCGCCCGCCTCGTTCCCAAGGGGCGCGAAGGTCACGGTCCGGACATTCTGCCCATTCTGGCCGGCACTGGCACGCCAGGGGGCGCTCCCTTGCTGCACAAGGCTGCGCCTGTACTGCTTCACATGGACAATGGCCGAGGCCGCGTCCCCGTCCTCCGGCAGAGGCAGGGGGCAGTAGAGGGCCAGGGACCCCACCAGGCTTTCGCCTGTTCCCGAGGGCAGCTTCAGGGAGCGCCCGTCGTTGTGGCAGAAGAGGCGCCTGTCCGGCAGGGCGTGTGCGGCGCTCGCCTGTTCAAGGCTCAGGACAAGGGCGGCAAGGGCCAGTTCCTCCACCGTGGCCCGGCAGGCCCGGGCCGCTTCGGCAAGCTGTTCGGCCGTCTCCGGGGGCAGGGGGCAGTGCAGCGTTGCAAGTTCTGCCTGCGTGCACGAGGCGGCCTCGATACTGGCGGCCTGGGCCGTCTGCGTCTGTGTGGCCGGTGTGGCCTGGGCGGCCAGATCCTCAAGCCAGAGCTTCCACGAGGATCCTTCCTCGTTCACCTTCCTGCCCTGCAAAAAGGCCGCAACGTCGTCTTGCAAAAGCTCCATGGAGCGCTCGTCGCAGAGGGCTGTGTGCACAAGCAGGACAAGCAGGGGGCACTCGCCCTCAAGGCTCAGGCCCAGGGACCAGGCCTTCAGGCGTTCCGGCTGCAAGGCAAGAGCCAGGCGCAGGCATTCCCGTTCAAGAATGCTTCTGTCCGGTTCTGCGCCCACCATGGGAATCGGGCCCATGCTCTCCACATTGTTCTGGCCCCAGTCGCTCTCGCCTGCGCCGGCAAGACGCAGGGCGCTCCCGCTCCAGGTCATGCGCAGGGCATCGTGGGCCCTGGCAAGGACCCCGGCAAGGCGGCCGGCCGCAGCCCTGTCAAAGCCTTGCGGGCAGGCAAAGACACTGTAGCGGGCAAGGCCGTCCAGGCCCCTGGCCAGGCGCTGCTCCAGAGAGGGCGGCACAGGGACTGGTCCCGGCTGGGCGGTTCTGGTCGCAGCGCCCGAGCGGGCGCGCCTGGCCAGATTCCTGATGGTGCCGGCCTCGAAGACATCCTTGGAGGTGAAAATCAGCCCGAGGCCCGCAGCAGCCCGAACCATCTGCATGACCTGGATGGAATTGCCGCCAAGTTCCACAAAGTCGTCGCACACGCCAATGTGATCCACAAAGAGCAGTTCCTCCCACAGGCCGACCAGCAGGCGTTCCACCTCGCCTTCGGGCGCCTCGTAGGCTGTGCGGCAGGTGCGGGCGTACCTTTCCATGCCCGAATCCGTGCCCGACTTCTCGTGGTTGTCCGCAAGCAGGGATCCCTGTGCGCCGCCGGCCACCTGCACGGTCTGCACGGCTCCGGGCGCTATCCAGTAGCGCCTGGGCGTGAAGGAGGTCTCGGGCATGGGGCAGCGGTACGGTTCATAGGGGGCAAAATAGGCCTCCCAGTCGATGGCAGCCCCGTTTTGCCAGCATTCCGCGGCAATGTCGGCAAGACCGCGATCGGCCTGCCCGCTTGCCGTCTTCAGGGCATCAAGCCCGGGAATGACGCGCAGCCTGTCGCCCGGCACCTGGGTGGCAAGCGATCGCAGCACATTGCCAGGCCCTGCCTCAATCCCCAGGGCTGCGCGCGTGCGCAGGGTGGCAAGGCCCTTTGCAAACTGCACGGTGCTGCGCAGATGCCTGACCCAGTAGCCTGGCTGCGCCATTTCCGCGCCGGCCCAGGTGCCCGTGAGGTTGCTCACTATGGGCAGTTTGGGCTCATGCAGCGTGAAGGAGGAGACAAGGGTGCCAAAGTCGTCCATGATGTGTTCCATGCTCGCGGAATGGAAGGCATGGGAGGTCTTGAGCCAGGTGGCCCGCTGTCCGTGCTCGGCTACGGCCGCAGCGCAGCGCTCCAGGGCCTCCTCGTCCCCTGTGAGGACGCAGTTGGCGGCGCTGTTGATGAGGGAGATTTCCACGCCGGCAAAGGCAGGGCCCAGGACCTCGCGCACGCGGGAGTGGTGCAGGGAGACAACGAGCATCCTGCCCCTGGGCGCCTTGTGCATGAGCGCGCCGCGCAGGGTGACAAGGCGCATGCCGTCCTCTGGCGAAAAGACCCCGGCAAGGCAGGCTGCCGTGTATTCGCCAAGGCTGTGGCCCATCAGGCAGTCCGGGCGCACGCCGCGCTCCACAAGGGTTGTGGCCAGGGCAAGCTCCAGGGCAAAGAGCAGGGGCTGGGCCGTTTCCGTCTCGCACAGGGCCTGAAGCGCCTGCTCCTCCCGAGCCTGGCAGCCGCGCAGCAGCGCCTCGAGATCAGGCCCCTGGGCCTGCCGGCACAACGTTGCCAGATGTTGAAAACGAAGACGAAAATCCTTTTCGTTTTCCAGGAAGGAGCGGGCCATGGTCGGGTGCAGGTTGCCCTGTCCCGGGAAGAGGAAGGCCAGACCCGGTTCCTTGTCCTGCACATAGAGCGGAACGCGCTCTTCCTGCAGCCTCTGGGCTGCGTCTGCTGCGGACGAGGCCGTCACGCAGCCGCGAAAGGGCTGGCTCTTGCGGCCCAGGGCCAGGGTGGCCGCCGCGTCGGCAAGAAGGAAGCCTGTTCCGGCGTCTGCATTCTCGGCGTCCGCGTGCTTCTGGAAAAAGTCGCGCAGCGCCTCTTGCGTCTTTGCGAAGGCCTCCTCGTTGTGGGCCGAGAAAACGAGCGGGAGCCTGTCCTGAACGAGCGTTCCTTCAGGGCGTTGCGGGCGCTCGGGGGCGTTTTGCACAATGACATGCACATTGGTGCCGCCAATGCCAAAGGCACTCACCCCGCCAAGGACGCAGCCCTCCCCGGGAAGATCAACATTCCTGCTGCTTATCCTGAAGGGCGCAAGGCCGCCGAAGGCCGGATTGGGGCGCTCGAAATTGGCCGTGCCGGGCACAAGGCGGTGGTGCAGGCACAGGCTTGCCTTGGCAAAGCTGGCCAGGCCCGCGGCCGCGTCGAGATGGCCTATGTTGCCCTTGAGGGAGCCAAGCACAATGTGATCGTCTTCTGCCTGGCAGTCCGGGCCGTAGGCCTGCTTCAGCGCGGCCATCTCTATGGGGTCGCCGAGCGGGGTTGCCGTGCCGTGGCCTTCCACAAAGTCCACGTCCTCGGGGGCGACGCCTGCGAGCTCCAGGGCCGAGGTGATGGCCAGCGCCTGGCCGCTGATGCTCGGTGCCGTGTAGCCGACCTTGTCCCAGCCGTCGTTGGTGGCCGCTGTGGCTCGCACGACGGCCAGGATGCTGTCCCTGTCGCGCCGGGCGTCGTCAAGGCGCTTGAGGAGCACGGCCAGCACCCCGTTGCCGAAGATGGTGCCATTGGCGCCGGCATCGTAAGGGCGGCAGCGGCCGTCGGGCGAGCGCATGCCGCCTGGCAGGTAGATGTAGCCCAGGTTTTCCGGCAGCATGACCGTGCAGGCCGTGACCAGGGCGCGGTCGCAGTCTCCGGCCAGCAGGGACTGGCAGGCCACGTGGACGCTGAGCAGCGAGGACGAGCACGAGGACTGCACGGCCAGGGCCGGTCCGTGGAAGTTGCACTTGTAGGCGATGCGGGTGGCCAGATAGTCCTTGTCGCAGCCAATGACGGCTTCGGTCACGTCCAGGGCGCCGGAGAGGATGTGATAGTAGAGGCAGCCTGTGAGGTAGCCGCTCATGTCCGAACTGGCAAAGACGCCAGTGCGCGTGGCGCCCGTGTCCTCGGGCACGTAGCCCGCGTTTTCGAAGGCCCTCCAGGCGTATTCCAGCACCAGCCTGTGCTGGGGATCCATGATGCTCGCATCCCTGGGCGAAAAGCCGAAGAAGTCCGCGTCAAAGCGATCAAAGTCCCTGAGCGTGCTGCGCATGGCCACGTAGTCCGGCTCGTGGCGCAGCTGCGCATGCAGGCCTGCGGCCAGGATCTCGTCGGGTATGGGCTCCATGCTCTGCCGGCCTGCCACCAGATTCTCCCAGAATTCCTGAATTGTGTCCGCGCCGGGCAGTCGGGCGGCCATGCCTATGACAGCTATGCAGTTCTCGTCATACGGGTAGGTCTTGCTCACGGTTGGGTACTCCTTAGCGGGGGGACTGGCGCACACTGCGTCTGCTGCGCCTTTGGGGGCGGTCCGCCAGCCGGCTGTTCCGGCCGGCCTGGCCGTTTGCGCCGGCCGTTCCGGCAGCCTTGGTGGCCGCCGCCTGTTCCTGTCCGGCAAGATGGACTGACAGGGCGTGAATGGTGGGGTACTGGAAGAGAACGGACAGGGGGAAGGTTCGCCTGAGCCGTGTCTGAATGAGCTGATGCACCTGGGTGAGCAGAAGCGATGTGCCGCCGACCTCGAAGAAGTTGTCGTGCACGCTCACTTCATCCAGGCCTATGACCAGTTTCCAGATGTCGGCAATGCTCTTTTCGTCGGCCGTGCCCGGCAGCTGCATGCCGCTGGCACTGGCTGCAAGCCGTGTGCTGGGACTGGGCAGCCGCTTCCAGTCAATCTTGCCCGAGGGCGTGCGCGGCCACGAGGGCACGGTCACAAGGACATCAGGCAGCATGTTCCCAGGCAGTTCTGCGCCAAGGAAGTCGCGCAGCCTGGCGCGCAGGGCGCTTTCGTCGCGGCTTGTGGCAGGCACGTTGGCGCACGCAGACACATCCGGCAGGGGGGCCTTGGCAGACGGCCAGGGCACATCGAGGGCCGGCGGCTGTGTGCCCCTGCGGTAAAAGAGGGCATTGAGACTCAGGCCGTCGTGTGCATCCAGGCTGACGCAGGCCTCCAGACCATGGCTTTCGGCCAGGGTGTACAGATCCTCCGGAGTCAGGCCCCTTGTGCGTGCCGTGTCCTGCCCCCGAACCTCTTTTTGAACCTCTTTTCGAGC
>CALVHF010000090.1 GCA_944327295.1 uncultured Desulfovibrio sp.
CCCAAGAAGGTGACCCGTGTGGCCCTGCAGAATGCAGCTTCCGTCTCCTCTCTGCTCCTGACCACCGAATGCGCCATCAGCGAAAAGCCCGAGCCCAAGAGCGCTGCTCCGGCCATGCCCCAGGGCGGCATGGGTGGCATGGGCGGCATGGGCGGCATGTACTAAGCCAAAAATGCCAGACCGACTGTGCGGCCTGAACGCTGACACAAGCCAGACTCAAGCCGCATAGAGCCATATATCCTTGAAAGGGCGACAACAGAACACATCCTTCTGCTGCCGCCCTTTTTTTTTTCGTTCTCTTCAGTACCGCAGGACACGGTGGCGTGCCAAAGAAGGCTCTGGCATTTGTGCCATAATTTGTCATCTGCAAAAAACAGTGTTATACTATGGAAATTCCTCTTCCGGGGACAGAGGGCATGCCTCCTGTTCCTCCTGTGGACATTTCCTCTGAAGACACTCCCGCCGTCCCCCAGGACCATCCCCGGCGCAGAATGGTCTCTGGAAACATCCAGCTCCAGAGCAGCCCCTCTCCAAGTCTTCTGTTCCTGGCCCTTCCACTGCGCCACCATTCCGGCCCCCTCATCCGGAACATCATGTCCGGAACATCTTTTCCGGAAAAATCTCATCACGAAGAAGTGCTCCTCCGGGGCGCTCTTCCCAAAACAGCTCTTCCCACAAAACAGCGCCTCCCGCATATTCCCGTCCAAAAGCTCTCCTCCCTGCCCAAGCCTGTCCAGCCTTGGGCAGGCGCACCAGAGTCAACACAAACCTGAGACACTTTCACCAGAGACACTACTCCCATGCAGCTTTTTGAAAAAATCAAGGAATCCGTCATCTCGGTTTTGCCGATCATGGCCCTGGGCGTCCTGCTGCACCTGAGCATTGCACCCATGGGGGCTGCCCTTGCCCCCTTCCTCGTGGGCGGTGCCCTGGTCATTGCGGGCCTGGGCATCTTCCTGCACGGCACCGAGCTTGGCATGGTCCCCATCGGTCAGAAGGCCGGTGCCGCCATCACCTCAAAGAAAAACGTACTCCTTCTGCTGGTCTCGGCCTTTCTCATAGGCTTTCTCATCACCATTGCCGAACCGGATGTGCATGTGCTGGCCCAGCAGGTTACCAGCGTCAGTCCGTTCATCTCCTCCTCTACACTGGTCTTCATGATAGCTTTGGGTGTCGGCCTCTTTGTCCTTGTGGCCGTGGGTCGCATCCTGCTCAACTTTTCCTACAAGCTCGCCCTGACCGCCTTCTACATCCTGCTTTTTGTCTGCGCGGCCTTTACAAGCGGGGATTTTGTGGGCATTGCCTTTGATGCGGGCGGAGCAACCACAGGCCCCATGACCGTGCCCTTCATCATGGCCCTGGGCATTGGTGTTGCCTCGGTGCGCGGCGGCAGGAAGGCCGAGCAGGACAGTTTCGGCTTCATAGGCCTGGCCTCAATAGGGCCTATCATGGCCGTGGTGCTGCTGGGCATGCTGGGGCAGAACTCAAGCGCCCAGAGTCAGGGGGCTGCGAGTGAGGCGACGCTGCAGACCCTCTCTCTGCTTGAGACCTTTCTTGGCCGAGTACCATCGGTGGTACATGAAGTGAGCATGGCCCTGGCGCCGCTTCTGGCCATGTTCATTGTCTTCCAGCTCTTTCTGATCAAGATGCCCAGGCGCCAGGTCATCCGCATGAGTGCAGGTCTTGTCTATACCTACATAGGCCTCATCCTCTTCTTTGTGGGGGTGCAGGGAGGCTTCATGCCTGCAGGCCGCATCCTCGGCGCCTCCCTGGCAGGCTTTGGCTCGGAAGGCATCATTATCCTCACGGGCCTCATTCTCGGAGCCGTGGTGGTCTGTGCCGAACCGGCGGTCTGGGTGCTCAACGAGCAAATCGAGGAAGTCTCGGGCGGCCACATCAAGAAACGCATCATGCTCTTCTCCCTGTCCAGCGGCGTGGCCGTGGCCGTGGCCCTGTCCATGGCCCGCGTGGTCTTCGGCATCAGCCTGTGGTGGCTGCTCATACCCGGCTATACCCTGGCCCTGGGACTCACCCGCTTCTGCCCGCAGATGTTTACGGCCATAGCCTTTGACTCGGGCGGCGTGGCCTCGGGCCCCATGGCCTCGACCTTCATCCTGGCCTTTACCCTGGGCGCCTCACAGGCCCTGGGCGGCAATCCCATTACCGATGCCTTCGGCGTCATTGCCATGATAGCCATGATGCCGCTTATTACCATTCAGGTGCTCGGCATACTGTTCCACCGCAAGGAACTTAAGCTCCTTGCACAAAAACGCGCAGCCAGAAGAGAGGAACGCGCTCATGGATAAGACAGGCCTCATACAAGCCATGACAGAGGGCTGCAAGCTGCTGGTCAGCATTGTGGACCGCAATCAGGGCGACAAGCTGGTGAGCATAGGCAAGGAGGCCGGTGCCACGGGCGGTACCGTGCTCCTCGGACGCGGCACGGCCAGAAGCGACATTCTGCAGCTTCTGGGCCTTGGCGACAGCAGAAAGGAACTGGTGCTCACTCTCGCAAGTCCGGACACGGCAGAGCGGATTACCCAGGCACTGCAGTCCTCGCCCTGGGTCCAGAAGAAGGTGAAGGGCATCCTTTTTTCCATTGACGTTCGCGCACTTCACAGGGCAAGCGTCCTGACGCTTGCAGACAGGGACAACAGCATGAGCACGACCCAACAGAGTCATGAACTGATCACAGTCATTGTCAATGCAGGCTATGCCGAGGACATCATCTCCGTGGCCCGCAAGGCCGGCGCCACGGGCGGTACCGTGCTGCACGGCCGGGGCACTGCCAGGGAAGAGGATGGCACCTTCTTTGGCATCACTATAGTACCGGAAAAGGACATCCTTCTCATTCTGGCTCCGTCCGACAACTCGCGCCAGATCCTGGAAGCCATCCGCAATACCCAGTGCCTCAGGGAACCGGGCATGGGCATAGCCTTCTGCGTGGGCGTGGAAAAGTTCGTTCCCCTAGGCAAAGCGTAGGACGCTCGGAACGAGCAGATCGCGCAGATCGCACTGCGGGAGGCTCCGAACAAAAGGAAACGAAAAACGTACTGCATGCTCTCTTACGGAAGAAAGCGTGCAGTACGTTTGTTTTTTCTTGTCCCGGATCTTCTCTCCTGTCCCTAGAGCGACAAAAGTCCTGAAAACCACAAGAAGAGGAAAGGTGTAGTTTTTTCCGGTAAATGGTTCACGCATCAACTTTTGAAACATTCTTTTGCAGGCACAGACGGCTCTGCCCCTTGTGCCTTCATGGACAGCGGACAGGCTTGCCTATATGATGCCACGCGCAAAGGATGTGGCTTTGGAAAAGCCTGAGCGCTACCAGATATTGTGGTGGATTTTTTGCGAATTATGCCTGTGCGCCTCCACAAATCTGGCTTCCGTGCGTCCAAGGACGATGAGGCTGAAGGGCACGTGTTCCTCGGGAATGCGGAGCACGTCCCGCATCAGCTGCACGCGATCCTCTGCCGGATAGACGCCGCACCACACGGAGCCCAGGGACAAGGCCCGTGCAGCCAGCAGGATGTTCTGCGTGGCTGCGGCGCAGTCCTGGGGCCAGAAGCCCCCCGCCGCCTCGGCCGGCGTTGCGCAGACCACGATGGCCAGGGGTGCCTTGGCCGCAAACTGGGCGTGGGGATGCCGCTCGGCAATGGCCTGCAAGAGATCCCTCTGGTCCACAAGGATGAAGGACCAGGGCTGTCTGTTCATGGCACTGGGGGCCAGGGTACCAGCCTTGACAAGGATGTCCCGTTCCTCCTGCGTCACGGGATCCGGCAGAAAGGAGCGTATGCTCCGCCTAGTTGTCAGCACCTCAAAAAAATCCATTCGTCACCTCCTTTTGCACCACGGCAATGCCTGAACGGCAGTCCGCGGACAGGCCTTCGGGCCCAAGATTTCATTCGCCCCTCTTTGGCGCAAAGAGGAACAGATACGAGTACACCATGTCAACCCAGATTCTTACCCAGGTTCTCATCATCTTTCTTCTGGCCATAGTGGTCAATATCGTCTGTTCACGCTTCAAGCTGCCGGTCACGGTGGGCTTTCTGCTCACGGGCGTCCTGTGCGGCCCCTCCATGCTGGGCTTTGTGAGCGATATGGAGGTCATCTCCTCGGCAGCCGATCTTGGCGTAGCCATGCTCATGTTCACCATCGGCATGGAACTCTCCGGCGAAGTTCTGCACAGGCTCAAGCGCCCGGTCTTCCTGGGCGGCAGTCTGCAGATAGGCCTCATCATTGCCGCCACGGCCTGCGTCGGCTTCTTTCTGAACAACCTGCAGGCCGGCATCCTCTGGGGCTGCCTCATTGCCCTGTCCTCTTCGGCCATCGTGCTGCACATCTTCCAGCAGAAGGGCATAACGGCCACACCGGTGGGCCGCCTCACCCTGGCCATCCTGGTTTTTCAGGACATGCTTGTGGCACCCATGATGCTCCTTGTGCCCCTTCTGGCAGGCACCATGCAGGTCACCCTCCTGTCCGTGACCTTGGCCATTGTCAAGGTCACGGCCCTTGCTGCGGCCATGTACACCTTTGCCCGCTTTGTCCTGGACCGGCTCATGACAGCTGTGGTGAAGACCCGTTCCAGCGAACTGCTCTTGCTGACCACGCTCTGCCTGTGCCTGGGCTTTGCCACCATAACGAGCGCCCTTGGCATGTCCTTCTCCCTGGGCGCCTTCCTGGCAGGCCTCATGCTGGCCCGCTCGCGCTATGCCATGAGTGCCGTGGCCGACATTCTGCCCTACAGGGACGTCTTTTTGAGCCTCTTCTTCATTACTGTGGGCATGATGCTGGATCTGGGCTTTGTGGCTACCCATCTTGTCACCATCCTGCTCTGCGTGTGCGTCTACATCATCGGCAAGGCCCTGCTCAGCATGCCGGCCGTTCTGATTCAGGGCTACCCCTTAAGAACAGCCATCCGCACTTCCCTGAGCCTTGCCCAGACCGGCGAATTTTCCTTTGTACTGGCAGCCTCGGGCGTCAGCACGGGGCTCATGAGTGCGCAATCCCATCAGATGTTCCTGGCCATCAGCGTCCTGTCCATGATGCTCACCCCGGCACTCATCTCCATGGCGCCTGCCCTCTCCCAGAAGATCTGTGCCCTCTTCAGGAGGAATGACGCCGAGGAAGACATGCCCGACACAGGCACGGAGCTCAAGGATCACATCATGATCATAGGCTTCGGCTTTACGGGGCAGCAGCTTGCCAAGGCGGCACGGCAATACCATCTGGCCTACAACATCCTGGAAATGAATCCGGAAACCGTCAACAGATGCCGTGACAGGGAACCCATTGCCTACGGCGACGCAAGCCAGCCCTCCATTCTGAACAATCAGGGCATTGCCAGCGCCAGGGTTCTGGCCATAGCCATCTCGGATACCATGGCCGTGCGGGCCATCATTGCCAATGCCCGCAAGCTGAACCCGGACGTCACCATTATTGCCCGGACCCGCTTTATCACGGAAATTCCCCTGCTCTATTCCCTTGGAGCCAACAGGATCATCTCCGAGGAATTCGAGGCAGGTGTGGAAATGTTCTGCCAGGTGCTCACTTCCTATCTGCTACCCGTGCAGGACATAGAGAGCATGGCCGCTCATCTGCGCCAGGAAGAGGCCCGCTCGGTGCGCTATGCCGGCTCCTCCATCGGCTCCTTCATGGCCAGGCTGCCGGAAATGGGCGTCTGCGCCGTACGCTTGGAAGCGCACTCGCCCTTTGCCGGCAAGAGCCTGAAGGAAGGCAGGTTACGCAACCGGCTCGGCCTCACCATTGTGGCCGTTGCTCGCGGCGAGCACATCGAGCCCTCGCCTGAGGCAGACTTCAGACTGCAGCCCGAAGACGTCCTCTATGTCTTCACAAGCAACGACAAGCTCTACACAGCCCGGGAATTGCTCAACGGCAAGGCTCCTGCCCCAAAAAAGGAAGCCGGAGAGCAGGAAGCTGTCACTGCAGGCGGAGCCTAGGCCGTGTTGACAAAATCAAAATCCGGCAGTGGCAACCGGCATATGCCGATATAAAATGAGGCGCACCGACTTCCATTAGAGCTCACTGTCCCATCATGCCCCCGTCTGAAATCAGATCAGGGCGCTCCTAATTTGTCAACACGACCTAGACAGGGCAACAGAGAAAAACAGGGAGAGGTCCCCAAGGATGCAACGTTCACAAAAGACACGGCAAAAAGCAGCCGCAAACAGGCTGCCTTTGTCGGAACATCATTCCATGGGGGCCTCTTTCTCGTTCTGCCCCGCACAAGCAAGTGACCGGCAAGTGAGAGTTGAGTAACATTCTCCTGAAACAAATTACCCCCGTTCTCAATTCTCACAGCAAGCCTGCGACGGACAGAGAGGGCTGCAGACTCGTATCCGCTCAGGGGGGGAGTTACAACTTAATAATTGCATAAAATCAGTGCGTTAGCTGTTATAAGACAACATAACCTTGATCGATGTAATTTTCTGTTTTCTTATGTAATTTTCTGATTAAAGACTGCATCTTTAAAAAGAATCTAATGTATTTTTCCAGAAATACATTGCACAGGCAAAAATCAGCAAAAGCTATTATACATTGAAATTATTACAATTTTCTAGTGAGACACCCCTGAGCAGATACGCAAACTCTTCCTCATGTAAAGCACATCAGGCATGGGATTGTGATAGTAGGCTTCACAGAGCTCAAAACCAAACTTGCCATACAGATGCCGGGCGGCCTTCATGCCTTCCAGGGTGTCCAGGACCATCTCCTCATAGCCTGCCTGCGTGGCACGACGGATGATGGTTTCCACCAGCGCCTCGCCCACGTGCTGTCCGCGCATGGAGGGCATGATGTAGAGCCGCTTCATCTCGCAGCGCACGGCAGAATGCCTGTGGTAGGCAACCATGCCTACAACCCTTCCCTCGTGCAAAGCGACCAGCAGCTCGCCGTGCGGAGGCGTGTACTTCTCTTCCGGATGCTGCAACTCTTCCTCCAGGTTCTGAAACGTCAGATCCCGGCCAAGAGCCCTCGTATACTCGCGTATCAGAGCCCGGACCTCGAGCATCCAGGCTCTGCCATCCCTGATTTCCACTAACTTGCACTCCTTTTTCCCTGCCGGGCCTTTCCTCGCAATTCTCTTCCAAATGCCGTCCCATGCTGCTTGCACAAGGAAGGCTGGGACTTCCGTTCGGCTCGACCTGAAGTCCCTTGAACGGCACAGCCTCAGACTATCTTCTTGCGCAGATACAGATCCGGAAGGACAACAGCCGTTTCCTCCGTGTCTTCCCTGCCCTTCCAGGCAACGATGAAGCGCACGCGTGCGGCACAGGGGCGATACCCCTGCTGTGCCAGCTCGTCAAGCCTGACGCGGCAGGCTTTGGAGAGCCGGACCAGGCATCGCATGGATCCCTGTACCTGGGCGTACAGGGACAAGTCTCCGGCAATGTGCAGGTCCATGCCGCTGCGCAACTGGAAAATGCTTCTCTTCTTGTCCTTGAAGAAACTCAGGACGACATCCCTGTGCGTCAGCTGCAGCACAAGTTCCCCCGGTTCGGCAAAAGTCCTGCTGTCCTGACGATGCAGGACACCGGGCAGGGCAAGGGAGGAGAGAAGATCCGTGTTGATGTGAATGAAGAGTCCCTTCCTGGCCCGCGTCATGCCCACATAGAGGGCGCGTCTGTCTGCATCGCTGTCGGCAGCTACCCTGTTGAGCATCAGGAAGACCGTATCAAACTCGCGGCCCTTGGCCTTATGAATGGTCGACACAGTGACAGTGCCCTGCTCCTCGCCATAGAAGTCCTCGTAGTTGGATTCGCGGATGAACGCCTCGAGATCGCTGAAATACTTCTCCCTGTTGACCGCCTCGAAATCGTGGATGAGCCTGAGGCAGCGGGGCAAGCAGGTACTTGTGGCATAGATTTCCGTCAGTTTCTGCCGGGCCATGTTCCAGACGTCGTCGGAAATGATCGGAGACTGCAGGCGTCGCAGCTCAATCTGCTTCAGAAAGGAGCGTATCTCGACAAGATTGTAGAGGCGCAGTCCGTCCAGAGACTGGATGAGCCTTGCACGCACGCCCTTTCTGAGCAGCAGGCTTGTGATCTGCAACGCCTCGCTGTTGGTCCAGGTCAGCACACAGCAGCTGCCGGCCTGCGGCCTCAAGGCGATCAGCTCTTCGACCAGGCCTTCTTCCATATGGCTGCACCGGTGGCGGGTCACACAGACCTGCCCTGCGTTCTCTGCGCCCTCTTCAGGCCTGGGCACGGCACGTATGGGCTCGGACTTCATTCGCTGCCTTATGGTTGCGACAAAGGCATTGGCTAGGGCAACAATGGGCGCAGTACTTCGGTAGTTGTCGGTCATCTCGTACTGCGTGGCGCCAAACTCTTCCACTAGGGCACGCAGATAGCGGGAATCCGATCCGCGAAACTCGAAAATGTTCTGGTCGTCGTCGCCCACGGCCACAAGACGCATGGTCTCGTTGTGCTCCATCAGGGCTCGGACCAGCGCAAACTCGCTGGCAGACATGTCCTGGGCTTCGTCGATGACGAGCACGCTTCTGGTGAGCCGGCCGGGCTCCACGCCACCTTCGGCAATCATGGCCACGGCCCTGGCGACCACATCCTCCGAGCCTTCCAGGCTGCCGACCCGACCCAGAAGATCAAAGCTGAAGGAATGGAAGGTCTTGATCTCCACATAGTGCGCAGCAGGACCTATCAGGGCAGTGAGGCGCTTCTTGAATTCCGTGGCCGCAGCCCGGGAAAAGGTCAGCATCAAAAGCTGCTCCTGCTTCACGTCCTCCAGGAGCAGGAGCGAAGCCAGCTTGTGCACAAGGACACGGGTCTTGCCGCTGCCGGGGCCTGCCGCCACGACAATATACCTTGAGCGATCATCGTTGATGATCTGCTGCTGGACTGGGGAAAGCTCGCCAAAAAGCTGACGGTACTTCCTGGCGGAAATGGCGCGGTTCAGTTCTGCAGCCTCGTCTTCCCTGAAGTAGCGGGCTATGAATTTGCGAAAGTCCATCTGGAAGTAGTCCTGCACAAACTGCAGGGCCGAGGCATAGTCGCGCACCATGAGGTTGGCATAATGGCCAACAATGTGGATCTGGCGGATTTTCTGCTTGTAGAACTCGTCAAAGAGCCGATAGTCCTCGAGCTTGTAGCGAATCCTGTTGTCCGTCACAAGACGCCTGATCTGCAAGGCGTTGTAGAGGACAAGAAAACCGCCCTCAAGCTTCATCCCACCGGTTCTGGAGAGGTAGAGCAGGGCATCCTCCACATCGGCAAGCACTATCTTCTCGGCACAGAGGCTGGCTCTGGCCTTCTTCTGATAGCTTTCGTAAAGCCCGACGACAGAAAAGGAGGAGAGTGGAACATGTCGGCGGATATCCTCCCCTAGGCGGCGATCCCGACACGGGGGAAAATAGGCGTAAGGTATTG
>CALVHF010000091.1 GCA_944327295.1 uncultured Desulfovibrio sp.
TCAGCAGCGCTTTTTGCAGCCTGCCACTTGTCCAGCAAGAGGCGTCGGTCGTGCCCGTTTGAGGTGACAGAGCAGGCTGCCGTCCCGATCAGGGATGGCCCCTTCCAGGGAGCGACCATACCTGCTCACCTATACAATTTTTGGGGCCATCATGCTGGGCTGGGACGCTTCCAGTGCCGGCAGGGCAGGCCAGGCAGACACCATGCAGGATTGGACATCACTGGCAGCCAGGGCTCGGCTCTGGCCAAAAAGAAGTGTGCAGAGTGCAAGAAGAGCAGCTATGAGCAGCCTGTGCATGAAAACTCCTGAAAGAACAGGTGGCAGGGAACGAGCCTGTTCCCCGCCCGCCTGAGACAAAGGCACGTCTCGTTGTGCAGAAAGTGCTCTGCCTACCTGACAGCGAGGTACTTTCTGAAGAAGGCCTCCATATGATCAAAGGGAATAACATTCAGATTGTCGTAGAGGTCGGTGTGGTTGGCACCGGGGATGATGAAGAGTTCCTTGTTGTCGCCTGTGAGCTTCTTGAAGGTATCTTCGCTGAAGTAGCGGGAGTGGGCCTTTTCCCCGTGGATGAGCAGTACGGCACTGCGGATTTCTCCGGCATAGGAGAGCAGGGGCATGTTCATGAAGGAAAGGGCAGAGGTCGTGTTCCAGCCAGTGGTGGAATTGACCGAACGGGGGTGAAAGCCGCGCCTGGTCTTGTAGTAGTTGTAGTAGTCCTGCACAAACTGCGGCTCGTCACCGTTGAGCTTTTCGGGCAGACCAGGGCCTGTGGCAAAGCTGCCGCTGGCAGCATCCTTTGTGCGCTGGGCATTGAGGGCCACTCTGGCCTGATAGCGGGCTTCGGGTGTCATGGAATCAAAGTAGCCGTTGGCCGTGACCCTGCTCATGTCGTACATGGTGGACGCCACAGTGGCCTTGATGCGCGTGTCCATGGCTGCGGCATTGAGACCCATGCCGCCAAAGCCGCAGATGCCGAGAATGCCTATGCGTTCGGGATCCACGTTGTCCTGTGTGGACAGAAAGTCCACGGCAGCGCTGAAATCCTCGGTATTGATATCGGGTGAGGCCACGTTGCGCGTGCTGCCGCCGCTCTCGCCGGTGAAGGAGGGATCAAAGGCCAGGGCAAGAAAGCCGCGTTCTGCCATGGTCTGGGCATATCTGCCGGAAACCTGTTCCTTCACGGCTCCGAAGGGGCCGCTCACGGCCAGGGCGGGCAGCTTGTCCCCGGCATTGAGAGGCTCGTAGAGATCAGCTGCCAGAGTGACACCGTAGCGGTTTTTGAAGGTGACCTTGCTGTGCCGGACCTTGTCACTCTTTGGGAAGGTCTTGTCCCAGGAAGTTTCGAGCTGCATGTCTGTCTCCTGTGCGATTGCGGGTGAAGCTGCCTTTGCTGCGGCCTGGACCGGGGAACCTGCCAGGCATGAGTAGAGGACAAGAAGTCCTGCAAAAAGCGCTGTGCGCGGGATCATGGGCTCCTCCCGTAAGGATATGCTGAGTGTTTGCGTGTGTTTCTTTGTAGGCTCCCAGAGCGTTCTGGAAGTGGCTGGCATGCCTTGCCCCTGTATGTAGCGCCCGCAAGAAATTGTGGCAAATACTTATATCAAATAAGACAGAATGCTTTTTGAGTATATCTTGGAACAGCCAGTGCCCGAAACGGCAAGGGGCCCCGTGCCGGCAAAGGCAGGGGGCCCGAAGGAGGCAAGGGAAGTATTTTGTCGTGAGGGAGAAAGAGGCAGTCTAGCGCTCTTCGCCGAAGCGCTGCAGGATTTTTTCAAGAAAAAGACCGGCAGCAGGAGAGAAAACCTGGTATTTTTTCCAGGCAATGTGCAGGCCTGTTTCCAGGCGCGGTTCGAGCAGCCTGAAGCACAGTGGGCTTTCGGACGAGACATTGGCAAGACCGTCCAGGGAAACCACGTAGCCTATGCCGCTTTCTGCCAGGATGGTGGCATTATAGACGAGGTTGAAGGTGCCTGCGATGTGGAGCTTGTCGAAATCGTCGCCAAACCAGTCCAGAAACCTGTTTTGGACAGAGGTGCGCTTGATGGCCTGGCTGGAGAGAAGAACCGGAACGTCCAGAAGGTCCTTGCGAGTGATGCAGGCCTTTTGGGCCAGGGACGCATCCTTGCGCATGATGACCCCCCATACGTCCTTTTCCGGCAGATTCACAGAATGATATTTTGAGATGTCCGCAGGCTGGATGAGCACGGCAAAGTCCAGTAGCCCCTTGTCCAGACGCTCAGTAATGTCGCCCGAATTTCCGGACTGTATGTGGATGCTGATGTCCGGGTAGTCCCTGCGGATCTCCTGGATGATGTCCGCAAGAAGATGCATGACCCTGGTCTCGCCGCCGCCTATGTGTATCTCGCCGGCAATGCGCTCCTCGTGCACTGCAAATTCGGCCTCTGTCTTCTGCAGCATGTCAACGATTTCTTCGGCCCGCTTGCGCAGGCGCATGCCGTCCGCCGTGAGGGTGATGTGATGGCTGTGCCTGTCAAAGAGCTTGATGCCAAGCTCCTCTTCAAGGTCCTTCAACTGCCGCGAGAGGGTCGGCTGGGTCAGATGCAGGAAGTTGGCCGCTGCCGTAATGCTCCCTTCGCGGGCAACGGTCAGAAAGTAGCGTAGAACACGCAGTTCCATGGACAGACCTCCTTTTGGTCGTTTTTTTTGCACAGTCGTTCATGCCTGTCAAGCATGTCATCATATTTGATATAAGTATTTGCCAAGGTATGCCCGGAATCTATAGAGTTGTGTCAGAGCGCAGGCCTTCAGGGCTGTGTGCTTCTGATGCCTGCACAATCATCTGTATGTGCAATACAGCAAGAGATATGATCAAGACGAGAGGATTTTTCCATGCAAAATATCTGTAACAGAAGTTTTGATGCGGAGCGTGCCCTGTACGGTATGAGCGATCTGCATCTTGTGAACTGCAGCTTTACAGGCCCTGAAGACGGAGAGAGTGCCGTGAAGGAATGCAGTCATGTGCTCTCGGAACACTGCCTGTGCGATTTGCGCTACCCCTTCTGGCACGTGCACGATCTAACGATAGATCAGTGCGAGATCACGGAAAACGGCCGGGCCGCCCTGTGGTATTCCGACCATGTCTCCATCCGCGACAGCCGTCTGCACGGCATCAAGGCCCTGCGCGAGTGCCATGAGGTGGATGTGCGCAACTGTGACATCATCTCCGATGAATTCGGCTGGTTTTCCAGAAACTTCACCATGCAGGACTGCACGGTGAAGGGCAGCTACTTCATGATGCAGGCCCACAACCTGACCTTTGCCAGAGTGCGCTTTTCGGGTCGGTATGCCTTGCAGTACCTGCATGACTGCACCTTCACGGACTGCGACATCACAAGTCGCGATGCCTTCTGGCATGCAGAAAACGTGCTTGTGAAAAACTGCGTACTCAAGGGCGAATTCCTTGGCTGGTACTCCAACCATCTCACCCTGGATCACTGCCGCATCCTGAGTTCCCAGCCCCTGTGCTACTGCGACAATCTCACTCTCATTGACTGCGAAGTTGTGGATTCCGATCTCTGCTTCGAGAAATCCCGTCTTACTGCCACCATCACAACCTCTGTGGATAGCATCAAGAATCCCCTGGCAGGGACCATTGAGTTGCCTGCCGTGGACGAACTCATTCTGGATGACCCCGAAAGCACGGCCCGCATCATCACCACAGGCACACAGGCTGCCGTACAGGAGAATCACACGGACCTGACAAACTGCAGCAGCTGCCGCACCCAGGCTCAGGCCCAGTAGGAGCACACATCATGTCTGTCAGCTCGGCAACACGGCCGCCCAAATCATGCGGGAAGAAAGACGATCGACCCCAATCCTGCACGCCGGCGGCTGACCTGTGCGGTTTTCCCGAAACGATCATGTCCCGTCAGGAGATGGAGAGCGCACTTTGCGACGCGGGTCTTGAAGCCTCCGTACAGAAGCGCTTCTTCGCATTGTGCGAGGAGGGCCGCATGACTGAGGGGCTCTCTCTTCTCAAAAGGCACAGGCATTCCCTGCTTGAGGCCGTCCATACCTGCCAGAAGCAGATCGACTGTCTGGATTTCTTTCTCTTTTCCCTGAAGCAAGGAATGTCGATCGGCATCGCGCCGGTGCCTGACAGTCCCTGCCTCTTTTCCGACCGGAATCTTCACCCGGAGTCTTCGTCCGGGCGTCCCAGCACCAGGCAGGGGACAAGGAGTGTGCTATGAGTTCCATTCCCTCTTTTCAGCTCAACAGCGGGGTCGCCATGCCGGCCCTGGGCTATGGCGTCTTTCAGATCGATCCCGCCACCACCTGTGAGGCCGTCTGCCAGGCTCTGGACTGCGGCTACAGGCTTGTCGACACCGCCTCGGCCTATCACAATGAACAGGGCGTTGGTGAAGCCCTGGCCCGGTGGATGGTCGAAGGGCGCCTGACCAGGGACGAGATCTTTGTGACCTCCAAGGTCTGGGTCACGCAGTACGGAGACGAGGAAACGCACAGGGCCGTGGCCAGTTCCCTGCGGCGCCTGGGACTTGAGTACGCGGACATGATCCTTTTGCACTTTCCCGTGCCCTCGGCCTTCGAGAAGACGCTCGCAGCCTACAGGGCCCTTGAGGCAGAACAGGCGGACGGCCGTATCCGGGTAATCGGCGTGTGCAACTTTCATGTGCACCATCTGCAGAAACTGATGGAGCAGTGCCGCCTTGTACCCGCTGTCAACCAAGTGGAGCTCCACCCCTGCTTCAATCAGGCAGCGCTCATGGCCTTCCATGCACAGCACGGCATCGTCACCCAGGCCTGGTCGCCCCTGGGCGCCGTCATGCTCTACGATGCGGCTTCCCTGGACAAGCCCAGGCGCCTTCTGGACGAGCCCGTCTTGAAGGAAGTGGCCAAAGCCTGCGGCAAGAGTCCTGCCCAGGTCGTCCTGCGCTGGCACATACAGCGGGGCGTGGCCGTGATCCCGAAGTCCGTGCACAGGGAACGCATGGCCGAGAACCTGGACATCTTCGACTTTGTCTTGAGCGATGAGGCTATGGATCGCATCAATGCCCTGAACTGCGGACAGCGTGGAGCCCTGGATCCAGATCTGGTGACCATGGACACCTATCCGAACACCATCGAGGACTGACCGGCCGGCAGGGAGGACAGGAGCAGAGCGAGCACAACAAAAAAACAGAAGAGGAGGGCACGATGGAACAGACCGTACAGCTGAACAGCGGACAGAGCATGCCCCTGCTGGGCCTTGGCACCTACGCCCTGCAGGGACGCGTGGCAGAAGAGAGCATATTGTAGGCTGTGGAGATCGGGTACCGGCTCTTTGACTCGGCCCAGATGTATGCCAACGAACGGGAAGTGGGTCGGGCTCTGAGGGCATGCGGCCTGCCCCGCAGCGACCTGTTCGTAACAAGCAAGCTATATCGCCCGGCTCTCTCCTATGCCAGGGCCAGGGCTGCCATCGAGCGTTCCTTGGACAGCCTGCAGATGGACTACCTCGACCTCATGCTCATCCATGAGCCCTATGCGCAAGCCGAGGAGATGTATCAGGCCCTGGAAGAGGCCTTTCAGGCCGGAACAGTCAGGAGCATAGGCGTCTCCAACTTTTCCGTAGCACGCTTCACGAAGTTTCTCGCCGGCTGCTCCGTGCTTCCGGCCGTCAATCAGGTGGAGGCCCATGTCTTCTACCAGCAGGGAGACCTGTTCCGTCTGCTCGCCGAGCAGGGCACCCACATGCAGGCCTGGAGCCCGCTCACCGCTGGCAGAACACAGCTTGCCGGCAACGAGGTGCTCAAGGACATAGCCCGGCGCCACGGCAGGACACCCTGCCAGATAGCCCTGCGCTTTCTTGTGGAACAGGGCATTTCCGTGATCCCCAAGGCACGTTCGCGGCAGCATCTGCAGGAAAATCTGGCGGTGCTCGACTTTTCCCTGGACGAGCAGGACATGGCCCGCCTGAGGGCCCTGGACAAGGGGAAGACCCTGTTTGGCTGGTACTGAGCATTCGGCTTGCCCGGAGTTGGAATGCCGTGGACAAGGAGGCTTAAGGATGAGACGCACAGACGTTCATGACAAGTCCGGACAGGCCGCAAGGGAATCAAGGAGAAGGCCCGAAGTGCTGTACGAGAGCGCGTCCCTGCAACCTGGTCTTTCCAGACGCACCTTCCTCAAGGGACAGGCTGCCTGTGCCCTGGGCCTTGTGGCAGGGAGCGTGCTACCGGTCACGGCCGCAGCGGCCACCTGCGACATTGCCGTAGCACAGGGCGAGCCTGCTGCAGCCACCAGGGCTGCCGTGGAGGCCCTGGGCGGCATGCAGGTCTTTGTGCCAAGGGGGGCCAGGGTCGTGATCAAGCCCAACATGAGTTTTGTGGCCGATGTGGACAGTGCTGCCAACACCCATCCTCTAGTTGTGTCCGAACTTGTACGTCTGTGCCTTGAGGCCGGAGCCTCCAGGGTGCGGGTCCTGGACCATGCCTTTCAGAGTGGCACAGGCTCCCTGGAAGCCTCGGGCATCCTTGCCGCCTGCAACGGCATCAGGGAAGAGATCTGCCACAATGTCACCCAGAATCGTCTCTACAGAGAGTGCCGACTGACCGGGGCACAGGAGATGAAGAGTAATGCCGTCATCAGGGAGGTGCTCGAGGCCGATGTGCTCATAGCTGTCCCCGTGGCCAAGACCAACAGCTCCACCGGAGTGAGTTTGGGGCTCAAGGGACAGATGGGGCTCATCCAGGATCGCAACGTCATGCACTGGCGCTACAATCTGGATACGGCCATCGTGGATCTGGCAACCTTTCTCAGACCGGCGCTCACAGTGGTGGATGCCACAAGGGTGCTTGCCAGCAACGGGCCCTACGGCCCCGGCACCGTGCTCAGGCCTGGCGAGATCATTGCCAGCGCCGATCCGGTGGCTGCCGATGCCATGACCGTGGCCTCCTACGAGTGGTACGGCCGGCGCATCAGGCCGCAACAGGTGGCCCATATTGCCAGGGCTCATGCCAGGGGCCTCGGGCGCATGGATATAGAAAATCTGCAGGTACGGCGCCTCTCGGTCTAGGACAATCCGATTTGGGAACGCCTGCAGACAAGAGGCTGGAGAACAGGGGAAGCATTATGGCAGCACGAAGATGGATCCAGGCTGGCGTCCTGGTACTGCTTGTGGCAGGCCTTTGCCTGGCAGCACCGGCTGATTCCGCGCCAGATTGTGCGAAGGAACTCACGACACAGGTGCCTTTTGCAGGACTGTGTGCGGATCTTCTGGCCTGGCTGCTGAGCCTGGATCCCCTGGCAGGCCTGCTCACGGCCTTGAGTGCCAGGGTGCTTCTGCCGGCCCTTTGGGGAGCACTTCTTGTGCTGGGACTCGTCCTTGCCCTGGGGCGACTTTTCTGCGGCTGGATCTGCCCCATGGGCACGGTCCTGGATCTGTCCGGCGGATTTGTGCGTGCGCTTGTTGCCCGGGTGCGGGGCCGCAAGCGGCACAAGAGGCAGACCTTTCGGAGAACATGGTCCTTGGGCGTCCTTATCCTCTGTGCCTGCCTTGCCTGTGCGCTTGCAGGCTGCAATCCGTCTTCCTGGACCACGCCCCTGCCTCTGGTCACGAAATTGCTGGCCCTCATTGTCCTGCCGGCAGGGCAGAGTCTGGCAGAGCTCGGGCTGGATGCCGGAGCCTTCCTTGCGACCTGGGTGCCCGCTCTTGGAGAACTGCTTCCCCTGGACTGGCACCTGGAGGGCGAACTGCGTGCCACAGCCTTGTGGACGGCCTTTTTCTGGGCAGTTCTGGTCTTTCTTGAGTGCGTACAGCCGCGTTTCTGGTGCAGGTATCTGTGTCCGGCTGGAGCCCTGCAGGGACTGCTAACCCGTCTGAGCCCTGTGCGGCATCAGGTGTCGGCAGCCTGTACCCGCTGCGGGCGCTGTGCCGAGACCTGTCCCATGGGCCAGGATCCGGGATCGGTGGACCCGGCCCGCTGTCTTGTCTGCAGGCAGTGCGTGGCCGCCTGTCCCCAGGGAGCCGTGCACCTTGGCAGAAACCCTGCCAGCAAGGTAAAGAAGCCAGGGAAGTGCCCTGGAAAGATGGCAGAGGAGGGAGCGTTCCGCAGCAATCCTTCCCGGAGAGAACTTTTCTGCGCGGCAGGGGCCGGAGCAGCCCTGGCCCTGCTGGGTCGGCTTCCCGGGCAGTCCGGACTCTTTCCCTCCCCCACGTCCTTTGTCCGGCCGCCCGGCGCCCTGCCGGAAGCGGACTTTCTGCGTCTGTGTCTGCGCTGTGGCGCCTGCATGCAGGTCTGCCCTGACAAGGCCCTGCAGCCCGTGCTCTTTCAGGCAGGAGGAGAGGGCTTCCATTCCCCTGTACTTGCCCCGCGCTGTGGCGCCTGTCAGCCGGAGTGCACGCTGTGCGGTACCGTCTGTCCCACAGGCGCCCTGAAAAAGCTGCCCCTGTCGGAGAAGCGCTGGGCCAAGATGGGCACAGCCGTTGTGAACAAGACGCTCTGCCTGGCCTTTGCCGAAGGGCGGCGTTGCATGGTCTGCAAGGAGAACTGCCCCTATGGAGCCGTGGATGTCATTGCACAGGAAGGCCTGCCTGTGAGCGTGCCCGTGGTACAGGCAAACCGCTGCTACGGCTGTGGCTTCTGCGAAAAGGCCTGTCCAAAGACGCCTGCGGCCATAGTGATCAGCTCCGAGGGTGCACTGCGCCTGAACAGCGGGGCCTATCAGGCCCAGGCCAGGGTGCTGGGCCTGGAACTGGATCCAGAGCAGCACCAGGGGACGCAAGGCAAGTCTTCAGCATCCTGGAATGGAGCCTGGAATGGAGCGCCGCCAGGCTTTCTGGAATAGGCGCTGAGCAAAAAAACAGTTGTTCCATTGATGGGGCGCCTGCCCTCGGCCAGTGTTCCGGCTGCGCCAGGCTCAGGTTCGGAAGCTTGTGTCCTGCTCCGTATTTCCTCTTACCAGAAGAGGGCTTTGAGCTTGCAGGATTTCTTGAAAAAGGCCATGCCCCAGTGGAGAATCCTCGTGCAGCCTCTGGCCCTGAGATCTGCGTCATACTGGCGGTCCTCGATCTGCTGCAGGGCCTTTTCGGCACAGGCCTCCAGCTCTTTCTCGGAATCGGCCGCTTGATCTCAATGACTGTGGCACACTTGTACTGAGAGAAGGCATGCTCCCATGCCCATTTCTCGACACAATTTATCGGAAGCAAATTTTTTTGAAAAAAGGTGCAGATTTTTGTTGACAGGCGGGGTGCACAAGCGTAGAAACGCTCCTCGCGCCGCCTGACGGACACGGACGACAGGGTAGCCAAGCCCTCGACATGTTCCGACAAAAATCTGGCAGGCACGTCCTTTGCATGAAGGTGAGCACACGTTTATCGGCAT
>CALVHF010000092.1 GCA_944327295.1 uncultured Desulfovibrio sp.
CATCGGCGGCATCTTCGGCGGCATTGCCCTGACCTCCATCTTCTACTTCCTGGTCATGAAGGGCCTCAAGGGTGCCTCCTTCATGCGCAAGGAATATCTGGACGTCATCAACGCCCATACCTGGCCCATCCTCATCACCACCTTCGTCATTCTCACCGTTCTCTTCCAGCTGCTCATCAAGTTCAAGAACGTCAACATCTTCCGCATCATCATCCTGAGCGGCACCTTTGCCCTGGCCTTTGCCTTTGCCGGCAACGACCTTGTGAACTTCGTCGGCGTGCCCCTGGCTGCCTACGAGAGCTACAACCACTACATCGCCAGCGGCGTTGCCGCCAATGTCTTCACCATGGAATCCCTGAAGCAGGCCGTGCAGACGCCGACCATCTTCCTGCTCATCTCCGGTCTCATCATGGTGCTGACCCTGTGGTTCTCCAAGAAGGCCCACCGCGTTGTCCAGACCTCCATCTCCCTGAGCAGCTCCACCCAGGGCGAACAGGAACAGTTCGGTTCCTCCCTGCCCGGCCGCGTCATTGTCCGCTCTGCCATCAAGTTCGGAAACATCATCAACCAGATTATGCCCATGGCCGTGCATCGCGGCATTGCCAGCCGCATGGCCAAGCGTGAACCTCAGCCCGGCGAAATCGCCCTGCCCTTCGACTATGTCCGCGCTTCCATCAATCTGATTGTTTCCAGTATCCTGATTGCTTCCGCAACATCCCTCAAGTTGCCCCTGTCCACAACCTACGTGACCTTCATGGTTGCCATGGGCTCCTCCTTTGCAGACGGCGCCTGGGACCGCGAAAGTGCCGTCTACCGCATTTCCGGCGTGCTCACCGTCATCAGCGGCTGGTTCCTGACCGCCTTCTCCGCCTTCACGGCCTGCCTCGTCGTGGCCCTCATCGTCTTCAACTTCGGTGAAGTGTCCGCCATCATTCTCATGCTTGTTGCCTCTTTCTGCCTCATCCGCTCCAACTTCCTGAAGAAGGACAAGGACGAGCACAGCGTTGCCATCCTGAAGAGGGGCGAACTGACCAGCGCCGAAATCCGCGACAGCATCAAGGAAGCCGTGAGCCAGAACATGAACAAGACCATGGACGTCTTCCGCGATGGTGTGACCAACTTCCTCGAAGGCAAGGAACACCCCCTCAAGGAATCCAAGAACGAAGCCGTGGCCCTGTTCGACGAAATCTCCAGGGATCGTGGCCTGTACTACCGCATGGCCCTGCATCGTGTGGGCAATCCTCTTGATGACGACGCGAGGCACTTCTACTACCGCGCCTTCACCAACATGAAGGAAGCAGCCCACAATCTGCGCAGCGTCCTTGGCATGATGGAAAACCATCTTGCCAACCAGCACCGCCTCTACACGGGCGAGCTGAAGGACAACCTGCTGAAGATGCTCGACATCATCACGGAGATGAACAAGAAGCTTGCCGAATTTCCCAAGGAAAGCGGCGGCACAGCCATCACCGAGCTGCCCAAGGCTGCCAACGAGGAAGTGCAGAAGATCAACCAGTACCAGCTTGAACTCCTGCGCCTCATCAACCAGGAACACCTCTCCCTGCGCAGCACCGAGCTCTACCTGAGCCTCCTCCAGTGCACGAGGGAAATCATCAACCGCTACACCATTGTGACCGTGCTTCAGGACGAACTCTGCCGCATGTGTGCTACCGAAGAAACCAAGTAGCCCTGAAGACTGACTGAAGACTGACTGAAACAGACAGCGAGGGCAGGCATCCTGCATGGGATACCTGCCCTCTTCTCTTTGGCGCAGGAAAGAGGCTGCCCCCGAAAACCGCAAAAAGATTCGGGTCGCACCCTGTCTGCGCCTTTTTTGTTTTCTTGCCCGAAAGCTCGAGGCTCAGGCAGACCTGACACAACAAAAGCTCCCTTTCTCAGGCTGCCAGCACAAAGTTTCAGGCTTTGTGCCGGCGGGGCAGTCACAGGGACAGACTGGCACAAGGGAGCAATGGTCTTTCGCTTTCGGGGTACCAGAACGCTCGCCAGACAGAAATTGTGCTGCAAAGTGCGAATGAGCATTGCAATGGAGGAAGGGGGCGTATACAGTAATGAGACTCATCGATCCAGCCTGCCGCACTGCCTTGTGCAGGCAAACAAAGACAGGCCCTGTGACTGACCAGCAACACATCAATGGGGGGAAACCATGAAAAAGGTCGGTATCATACGCTGCCAGCAGACCGAGGACATGTGCCCCGGTACAAGCGACTTCAAGGCTGCCAGCACTGGCAAGGGTGCTTTCGAGGAATTTGGCGGCGCCGAAATCATAGGCTTTGTGTCCTGTGGCGGCTGTCCCGGCAAAAGGGCCGTGCCAAGGGCCAAGATGCTCGTTGACCGCGGCGCCCAGGCCATCTTCCTTGCCTCCTGTATGCGCCTTGGCAAGCCTGTGGGCATTCCCTGTCCCCATATCGAGGCCATCAGGGAAGCCATCAGCAAGAAGGTTGATCCTGTGCCGGTCATAGACTGGACCCACAATTAGAGACAAAGCCTCAGGCTTGCTGTGCATATGCAGCACTCCAGTGTCTTCCTGTGGCATGAAGCCTTTTGCAGGCTTTGCACCTGTGCTTGTACACCGGGCTCTAGAGGCCTGTGTCCCTTGCTTTTGTTCGCATGGTGAAGCCATGTTCGTCTCGCGTACAAATTCTCGAAGCAAACTTGACAAAGAGGCTCTCATTGGCTACTAAACCTCGCGTCGTGGCTTCGTAGCTCAGTCGGATAGAGCGACTGCCTCCTAAGCAGTAGGCCGCGTGTTCGATTCACGCCGGGGCCACCACTTTAGCCAGTTCAAAGGCCCTTTCAAGGAGGACTTCTCCTGTGCAAGGGCCTTTTTTCGTATGCTTTGTTCCTGCGAACGTTTCTGCTCCATGCTGTCTTGTCTGGTTCTGCCCTCTTCTTCAGGCACTCCCGCAGGCCTGCCGTCCTTTGAGGCAACCATGAAGGGGACAGTAGGGACTCTTCCCTGCCTTGATCCGCAAACGAATCCGTGACGGGCTTTTTTTTTCGAAGGACTTCTCAGTCCATGAAAAAAGAGCGTGCCCAAACGGGTTTGAGAGACAGCATGACATGAGGTGCCTTTCTTGTCTGCCCGCCATGCGTTTTCCGGATGCCCTGCCAGCGGTATCAGTACCGCACCTTCAGAGGACGATTCCAGGGTCCCTGCTCTGCATATTGTCCTTTTCTGTGCACTGCTCATGGCCCTTCTTGCCTTGGGCGGCTGTGCCTCCAAACAGGGCACGGAGCTTGTCACCAGGCCTCAGCCCTACGGTCCGCCTGTTGCCATGGAGGAGCAGCCGGAGTTCTTTGTGAGCCACCTTGTGCCCCAGAACCAGGAGCTCACCTCCTGGAAGGAAATGGGCCCCACCATCCGCAAATCGCTCATCTATACAGGGAACAAGTCGCCAAGAAAACTGGCCGTGAATCGGCCTGGCCTCAAGGTCACCTGGGGCGAGCTTGAAGAAAGCCTGAAGCTTTTGCACAGCCTGCTGCCCCAGCTTGATGCCAATCCAAAGCTTTTGCTTGAAAAATTCCGCTGGGTGAAAGTGCCGCAGGGCATCAAGTACTCAGGCTACTATGAACCCCGGATCAAGGCCAGCCGGACAAAGAAGCCCGGCTACACCCAGGCCATCTATGCCAAGCCTCCGGATCTGGCCCGCTACAGGGCACGGCACGGCAAGTACTATTCCCGCCAGGCCATTGACGGCAAACGCCAGGTTCTGGCAGGCAGGAATCTGGAACTGGCCTGGGCAGACCCTGTGGATGTGTACTTCCTGCAGATACAGGGTTCCGGCAAGCTCATCTTTGATGACAATACCACGGCCTATGTGAACTATGCCGGTCAGAATGGCCACAAGTACCGCGCCTCTGGCCGCATCATCCGCGAAAAGGGCTACAAGCTCAACCGCGGCGACATCTTTGAGCAGCGGCAGTGGTTCAAGGATCATCCTGACAAGATGCAGGAGATTTTCTTTGCCAACCCCTCCTATGTCTTCTTCCGCTTCTCCAACAGGGGTGCCACAGGAGCCATAGGCCAGAAAGTCGATGACTGGCTCTCCCTAGCCACGGACCGCAACTTCCTGCCCCTGGGCGGCATTGTGGCCTACGGTGTCAATGCACCGGATCCAGACTATACCAAATTCCCCCTGCGAGGCATTGGCTTTGCCCAGGACACGGGCGGTGCCATCAAGCGCAACCGCATTGACGTGTACTGCGGCGGATCAGCCCGGGCCAATTATGTGGCAAGCTTCCTGGACGCAAGCGGGCCCGCCTGGATACTGCTCAAGCGCTAGACTTTTCCTTTCCTGCATTGGGCCCTGCCCTGCTGTCGGAAATTCTCATCAAGCATCAACCAACAAAGGGCTGCACAAAGACTGCCTGCCCTGCCCCATACAAAGAGGAGACGGAGGAACACCATGCAGAATTTGAAAAGAGTTCAGCTGAGCTACCACAGAGTCGACGGACTCTCCCCAAAGGTGGCGCACGGTGTCTACGGTGGCGCTATCCAGAACGATCTCATAGAGATGGAATTCTTCTCCGAAAGCGAGGATCTGACGGGGACCTCGACAGTCTCCTATGACGAAATGGGCAATCCCGTTGTCGACGAGGACACCGTGGATGAGTACATGCGGCCTCGCAAGATCGTGCGTACCATTCACTCAAGGATTGTGGTGAGCAAGGCCACTGCCCGCAATATCGTAAGCTGGATGCACGATGTTCTGGACAATATGGACGAAATTGACAAAGAGGAAGATGAAGACCTTTTTGAGGGCGTCGACAAGGGCATCATCTTCTCCAAGACAAAGCAGTAGTCGCAAGACTGAATATCTGCTGAGAAGTACCCGGAAAAAACCACAAGGCCGTGTCCCGGAAAAAAGAGCCGGGGCATGGCTTTTCATGGTTTTTGTGAGTGGTACAAGACATTTTTAGGACACAGCAACACCAAAATACTGAATGTCCAATCAAAGAGGGCTTTGGGTAAAGCCCTTGCACGAATGCATTCTAGCCATTGAATATCTTTTCTATTTTCAGGAGAAGAGAAAGAAGTATTCGATTTGCCAAATCTGACAACGCAGATGGTGGCCAATCACAAGGAGCTGGCTTATGACGAAGATGCGTGAACTCCCCCCCATGCCGGAGATCCTGCACTCGGAAATACAACCCATGCCTGATGACTCCTCTGGAGTAGCGGTCTTCGCCACAGCTGATGGAAGTGTGCGGGTGGAGGTGCGTTTGCAGGACGGCACAGTCTGGCTCTCGCAAAAACAGCTTGCCCAGCTGTACGGTGTCACGGTGCCCAGCATTACCATGCACATCAAGCATATCTACGAGGACGGGGAACTCGAGCCCACGGCAACTATTAAGAAATACTTAACAGTTGCAACCAATGGAAAACATTACAAAATCAGGCATTACAACCTGGATGTCGTCCTGCATGTTGGCTATCGGGTGCGCTCCACGGTAGGTTCCCTGTTCCGGGCCTGGGCCACGGAACGCCTGAAGGAATACATGGTGAAAGGCTTCACCATGAACGACGATCAGCTCAAATATGGTGACGGTTACGAGCAACATTTCCGCGAGCTGCTGACTCGCATCCGGGACATCCGCGCCTCGGAAAAGCTTTTTTATCAGCAAGTGCGGGATCTCATTGCCGCCACCAGCGTGGACTATGCCGTTCGCAGAAACGAAAAGGACGTGCGTAACTTCTTTGCCCACTTGCAGAACTGCATGCTCTATGCGGTCAGCGGACATACAGCGGCGGAGATCAAATTCTTGCGGGCGGACGGCACGAAACCCTTCATGGGTATGACCCATTTCCGGGGCGATGTGCCAAGCCTGAACGAGGCAGAAATAGCCAAGAATTATCTGACCCCTGACGAACTCACTGACTTGAATCAGCTGGTGACCATGTTTCTGGATCATGCCGAGATGCGGGCCAAACACCATCAGGATATGACTCTGGCAGACTGGCAGGAGCAGGCCAGGCGCTTTCTGGAATTCAATGAGCGAAGCATGTTACAGGGGTACGGTACACGCCGCAGCGAAGAGGCGCAGGACTATGTGCGCCAGCAATATGACATCTTTCGGCAACGTAGTGCGATAGAAGAAACGCAGGCCGATGCGGCACTGGATGCCGAAGATGCCGCTCGACTGATTGCTCTGGAAAACCGCTGCAGCTGAACACGATAAACAGGTGGATATGGCAGGCACAACCTACCCTGTCCATTTCCCTGAGCTAGATATGGAATAGGTCACCCTTGAGCATTGGCAGTAGAGGAAGAATCAGCTGACAAGAGGCAGGGGCTCTGCGTTGTCCGCTTCTCCTATGGCTGTAGGCGTCGACAAGGGGGGGCATCTTCTCCAAGACAAAGCAGTAGTCGCAAGACGAGACATCTTCTGGGAAGTCCCCGGAAAAATCGCAAGGCCATGGCCCGAAAAAAAAGCCGGGGGCATGGCCTTTCTTGTGCTGTCACCGGAGAATGGAATGTCGGCCTGAAGGTCAAACATCCGGTGCCCTTCCAGGTGAAAGTGGAAAATCTGTCTTTTCAGTCCATACAGGTGTGGACTGATACAAATTGTCATTTGCAAGGTCTTGAGACAGGCTCAAAACTTGCGTAGAATTGCTTCTTCCTGCAAATGAGCCTCAGAGCTCTCGTATCAGGATGATTTCTGCATCCCTCTCAAAAGACAAGGAATTGTTCCATGGACGCACTCAAGGGCAACATCTTTGAAATTCTGAATGGCAACAAGCAGTTCCAAATCCCGGTCTATCAGCGCTACTATAGCTGGGAACAGGAGCACTGCAAGCGCTTGTGGAACGATCTCGTGGAGATGCATCAGAGGCACAGAGATGCCCATTTCATCGGCCCAATCGTTAATATTGCAGAGCAGGTCATGCCCACTGGTGTGCAAAAGTTCATGATCATTGACGGGCAGCAGCGCATCACAACCTTAATGCTCCTGCTCATTGCCCTGAGGGACTATGCGCTTGACCATCCTGAAGACAAAAGCATCAATCACCGCCGTATCGACAACATGCTTTTGAAGAACGAATATGAGGAAGGAGAAGAACATTACAAGCTGCTCCTGACTGAGCAGGACAACAAAATTTTTACAGGCCTTGTGGAAAGACTTCCTGTCGATTCTGCATGGAAAACTTCCAGGATTTACAAGAACTATAAAGTTTTTGTCGAGTGTGTACAGAGTAAGGTACTGACTCCGGCAGAAGTCTATCAGTCCATTGGACAGCTGCAGATAGTCAATATCACCTTGGACAGGACTGTGGACGATGCCCAGGCCATCTTCGAGAGCCTGAACTCCACCGGCAAGGAACTCTCCCAGTCTGATCTCATTCGCAACAATGTTCTTATGGGACTGGCTCCCGCAGAGCAGACTGACATTTACATGCATCTCTGGAAGCCCATGGAAAACCTCTTCTCAAACGAGATGAGAGATGAATACATGGACAAGTTTTTCCGCAACTATTTGACCATGAAAATTGGGCGTATCCCGAGATTTGATCGTGTTTACGACGAGTTCAAGGTATATCGCGCCAAGCAGGAAAAATTGTCTATTCGTGATCTGTGTCAGGATCTGCTCAATCATGCCACGTATTACACGAATGTCCTCTACAAGCGGACTTCAAACAAGACACTGGAACGACTGTATACAGATATCAATGAACTCCACATGGATGTCGTTTTCCCCTTTCTTCTTGTCGTTCATGAAGCCTGTGCTCAAGAAATAATAAGTGAAGACGAACTTTCCGAATGCATCAGACTGTGTCTCAGTTATATTGTTCGCAGAAGTATATGCAACATTCCTACAAATTCCCTCAACAAGACTTTTGCAACTCTAAGAAATGAAATTTATATCACTGACTATGTCAACTCACTGAAAGCATATTTCTATTTACTTCAAGACTACAAACAATTTCCTGACGATGACGAGTTTACAAGTGAATTTTCAAAAAGAGATATCTACAACATGCGAAATCGCAACTTTATCCTGAGTCGTCTGGAAAATTTTGATAATAAGGCACCTATTAATATAGAAAATTATACAATTGAACATATCATGCCTCAAAATTCTCTTCTGAGCAAGGAATGGCAGGACATGCTCGGTGCCAACTGGAAAGAAATTCAGAAAAACTACCTGCATACCATAGGCAATCTTACACTAACAGCCTATAACGAGAGAATGAGCGACAGTCCCTTCCTGAAAAAACGGGACATGGAAGGGGGCTTCAGAGAGAGCGCCCTGCGGCTCAATACGTACGTTGTCAAACAGGATCGCTGGAACGAGGCCTGCATCAGGGAGCGCGCCAAGATCCTGAGCAACAAGGCCATACAGATCTGGCCCTACCCAAAGCTGACAGAAGAGGAACTTGCGCCCTATCTCAAGAAAGATTCCAAAGAATATTCATTAAAGTCTTATGACATCAACGAAGAGATGATGTGCCTCTATGAAAAGCTCGACAAGAGAATCAACAATCTCTCGCCGTATATACGTACAGAATATACAAAATACTATATTGCTTATAAATATGATACAAATTTCGTAGATGTTAAAATACAGAGAAAACAAATTAAACTCTATTTGAATATAAAATTTAAAAGAATTAATGATCCCAAAAAACTATGCCGCGATATTACAAATATCGGTTCGCATGGCAACGGTGATGTCATGGTTTTCTACAGGAATCCAGATGAACTTGATGATATAATGAATCTGATAAACCAGGCCTTCAATGAACAGCTCGAATTTGCTGCCTATTGACTCTGATGACACTACAGAAATTGTACATGCTAAATTTCAGGAGTACTCATGAAAAATCTCAATCATGCCAAGATCATTCAGGCAGTAGAAAAAGCTGTGCAGGCAGGCCATGAAGAGTTCATCTACGACTTTCTCAAGGCCTATGGCAAGGCAAAGACCACCATCAATCGCCTCAAAAGAGAGTGTCAAGTATACTGTGTAAATTCTGTTTGGAGATAGGGGGGTAAATTGTCATCTGCTGGCCTAGCAGCCGGT
>CALVHF010000093.1 GCA_944327295.1 uncultured Desulfovibrio sp.
AGACTGGCTGCGCATCCCCGGCAAGTGGCTGCAAAAGATGCGGGTTGATCCGGAACATCCGGGTGTCACCCTGTTCTTTGACGGCGAAAATTTTTCCGGCGGCCCCGTTGGAAAAAATGGGGACGCCGCGTGGGAGCGTCAGCATGAAGACAGTACGGAATATTTTTCTCTTTTATGTGCGGCCATTGTTTGTTTGACCGTGGCTTCGGAGGGCAGGGCTGTGGAGAACACATTGAATCCGAATGTTGATGAAGGAAGCATGTGTTATTCCTGTTTACCTGTATCCAGTTCTTTTTCAATCTCTTCAACGCTCATTTTCCATTTTGAGCTTGTTGATAAGCATCATTGTATGGCCCTACGGCAATTTTGCAACAACTTGCTGCAAAATTGTCGTGTAGGAAGGGCAACTGTCGTTCAGGGCAGTGGAGTGGACACCTGCCCGGAACTGGCCAGCCACGCGGCAAAGGAATGGCGCAGGCCATTATCAGGTTCACATTGACTGGTGAGCATTGCCATTGGCGATTCTTCTTCCCGCCGCTGTCAATCTGTATCTTTGCAAGGGGCTACGGGGAGCATCCGGTCTCGTTCTCTCAACAAGAGCAGCTTCCAGTGCGGGCGACAGGTAATTTTTGCGGAATGTGGGGGCATGGCGCAGCCCCAGAGCATCCATCAGCTCAGCCGCGCTTTTTTCCCCTTGCCCAAGTGCCTCCAGTAAGCGTCGTACTTGATCGCTCACTTGGTCGTATACTTGATCGCTTCGGATATCGACCACGGCATCATTCAGGGTCGCGAGCATAAACTCCACAAAGGCCGTTGCTTCTCCCTGTGCATCGGCACGACCAAGGCTGTCGTAATATTCGGCCTGCCTATTACGGACAATGGTTTCCACCGGCAGATAGGCAAAAAGAGGATTCCACTTGCTGAGGATGAGCGTTTGCCAGAGGCGTCCCATGCGACCGTTGCCATCCGCAAACGGGTGGATGAATTCAAATTCGTAGTGAAAGACGCAACTCGAAACCAGTGGATGCTCGTCCGTCTTTTCCAGCCAGCCAAGAAGTTTTTTCAGGTGGTCATGTACCAGGTGAGCGGGTGGGGCCATATGTACGACTCTGTTGCCCTGAAAAACGCCTACACCGCCAGTGCGGAGACTGCCGGGCCTTTCCACAAGATTGCGCATGAGTACTGCGTGAGCCGACAGCATATCTTCCAGCTTGTGGGGTTGCCATGTATCCAGTCTTTCATAGGCGGACACTGCGCCGTGTACTTCCTGAATATCGCGGGGCGGCCCAATAACCGTCTTGCCGTCAATAATGTCCGTCACCTGTTCCAGACTGAGCGTATTGTTTTCAATGGCAAGAGATGCATGGATGGTACGAATACGATTTTCCCGCCGTAGATGCGGAGACGGGAGATCCACGGCAAGTCCCCTGAGGGCGGCACGTGCGGCAAGCTGTTCGCTGATGTTCGCCACATGTTTAAGGATGGCGCTGGTGATGGTGTATGGCGGATATGTCATGCGGCGCATTCCTCCCTGTTCAGATATGTATCAAGGCTGTTTACAGCAAGGTGAGCTTGATGCAGGTAAGGCGTTGGCTGCAAGGATGCTTCATGCGCCCTTTTACCGGCCAGACCGTTTCGTTCTACGAATTTTTAGCGTATCCGGCCCGTTTTGAGAAGACGGCGCTTCGGGAGCATTTTGTATAGCCCCAAACAGAGAGCCTGCCACGCCGGAAGCCTTGCGCAGCGCATCATCGTGTAAATGAGCGTAACGCTGTGTCATCTGCGGGCTGGAATGGGTCAGCAATTTTTGCAGCTCATACATGGAAACCTGCCCTGAACTTGCCAGCCATGAGGCAAAAGAATGGCGCAGGCCATGCAGAGGGCGGAATGATTCGGGCAACCCGGCTTTTTCTTTCACCCGCTTGAGCATATCCGTAATATTGTCCCTTGGCTTGTCGTCATACCGACCGGGAAAAACGTAAGGACTTTTTGTCTGCGGCAGAGCTGTCAGAATAGCCCGTGCCTGATCGTTCATGGGGATGGTTTCTGTTTTGCCTTTCTTGGCGACTGAACCCCGCAATGTGATGAATCCCCGCTCAAAATCAAGGTCTTCCCATTGCAGGTTGAGAAGGGCGCTGCGGCGCATCCCGGTGAACAGAGCCAGACGCACGAGAGATGCCAGCATCTGGTCCGGCTCTTCGTCCAGCGCCTTCAACAGATTCTGGACCTGCTCATGGGTAAGATTCTCCGTGACCTTGTTGTCAACGGTGGGCATGGTGATGCGGAGAGTGCCGGGAATGAAGTCGACATATCCTTTCTGCAAGGCGAAATTCAGTATGCGTTTGACCTGCGTCAGAACGTGCTTGACGGTCTGCGGAGACTTGCCCGCTTTTTCCAGTTTGGCGCGGAGCTTGTCTATATCGTGGATGGTCAGTTCGGGAATGCTTTTCGTTCCCAGAGACGGAGCGATATGAAGGTTGAAGCGGATACGGTCATCCTTGATGGAACGATTGGAGCTTTTGGCTTCCTCGAACAGGCTCCACAATCTGTTGAAACTGTATCGTGATTCCTCGGCCATCTTTGCGGCTCGAACAGCAGCGCGTTTTTCCTCGTTGGAGGCATCTTTGCCCGCCATACGGAGTCCACGGATGCTGGAGGCTTTGGCGGCGGTCATGTTGTCGCGGTATTGTCCGCCGACTTTTTCCTCGATGAGCTTTCCCTGCTTGCGGTATCGAATGTAATAGACCTTTTCCAGCCCGTGCCCTGTGGAACGAGGAACTTCAACAATGATGCAGGTAGCGATGGTTGTTCCAAAGAAGAGATTGTCTGGGAGCTGGATAATGCAGTCGATGAAGTTGTTGTCGACAAGGTACTGGCGAATCTTCTTCTCCTTGCCGCCCCGGTACATGACACCAGGGAAGCAGACAATAGCTGCCGTGCCATTGGTCGCAAGCCAGGACAGACTGTGCATGACAAAGGCGAGGTCTGCCTTGGATTTTGGTGCCAGAACACCGGCAGGAGAAAATCTCGGATCGTTGATGAGCGTGGCGTTCTCCTCGCCTTCCCACTTTATCGAATACGGAGGGTTGGACACGATGGCTTCAAAAGGTTCTTCGTCCCAGTGCTGCGGAGCCGTCAGCGTATCGCCCAGGGCAATGTCGAACTTGTTGTAGTCGACATCGTGCAGGAACATGTTGATGCGGCACAAGTTGTAGGTCGTGATATTGATTTCCTGGCCGAAGAATCCGGTCGTGACATTCTTTGTGCCGAGAATTTTTGCGAATTTCAGCAGCAGATACCCTGAGCCACAGGCGGGGTCGTAGACTTTGTTCACACTCGTCTTGCCAACTGTGGTGATACGCGCAAGTAGTTCCGACACTTCCTGCGGCGTGTAGAACTCTCCGCCACTCTTGCCAGCATTGGAGGCATACATACCCATCAGAAATTCGTAGGCATCACCGAAGGCATCGATGGTGTTGTCCTTGTAGTTGCCAAGCTGCATGTCCTGAACGCCGTACAAAAGCTTGCGCAGCTTGGCATTGCGGGCAGGGACATCCGTACCAAGCTTATTGTTGTTGACGTCGACGTCATCGAACAGACCCTTGAAATCGCTTTCACTGTCCGTTCCTGCGGCCGAATCTTCAATATGCCTGAAGATGCGATCCAGGGTCTCGTTCAGGTTCTCATCGGCATCTGCCTTTTTGCAGACATTGACAAAAAGCTCGCTCGGCAGAATGAAGAAGCCCTTGACCTGAACCATGCGATTGCGGGCCTTCTCGGCAAGGGAATCTGACTGCTCTTCATAACTGAAGTCCTTTTGTCCAGACTCGGCCATCCAGCCATTGATGTAGCTGGCCAGATTTTCCGAGATGAACCGGTAGAAGAGAACTCCAAGGACATACTGCTTGAAATCCCAGCCGTCCACACTGCCACGCAGATCGTTGGCTATATTCCAGATGGCACGGTGCAGTTCGGCACGTTCCTGTTCTTTTCTGTTGTCGGTTGGCATGGCGCGCTCCTTGCGAATGTTTGCTGTTCCTGATCAGGAAAGCCCCCCTGCTGCCAACTGAAGAAAATGAAACAAGGTACACAGCACGATGCCATGTACCTTGCCTTGTTCGTCTTCAGAGTCCCCTGACGTTATGCTTCCCTGCGTGCGCTTTCGGGATCGTCCAGGCCCAGAGTCCTGCTCTTGCCTGCCACCTGCTCGGACAGGGCATCAGGAGAGATCCATCCATCCTCGTAGAGAGCCACTTCCAGGGAGGTGACGGCCTCGTCAACCTGTGGCTCGATGATGCCCCGGCTTGCCGCATCCATGTGTCCCAGGGTCTCTTCGGCCTGGTAGTGGGCCAGGGCTCCGGCAATCTCGGGCCAGGCCGTGCGACGCCCCACGTTGTTGCACAGATAATAGAGTTCCCTGTGCACTGGCCTCAGCCAGATGAACTCGGCCGTGGGCAGCACCCCCTTGCTTCGTGCGGCCTCGTAGAGTGCCAGCAGGGCCAGGTTGCGCCAGGTCCTGTGCGGCCGCAGGGCCTTTTGTACAGGGGAACTGTTCAGAGCCTTCTCGCAGAGCCCCAGAGTCGCATCGTCAAGATGCGTGTCCAGAAGATACGGGTGCCCCTTTCGTGCCGGTACACGAAAGGGCGGTGTCCACTGCCAGTGCGCCCTGCTGGGCTTTTGAGGCGCCCGGAAGGAGAGGGAGAGCTCGTCCAGCAGGGCTTGTGCCTCTTGCTTGTGGTCAGTGGCAAAGAGCATCCAGGCACAGGAGAGCTTGGCCAGTTCCGGAGGCAGGTTGTGCCAGCCGGCCCACCTGGGCCCAAGCTGGGCGGCAAAGAGTCTTCGTGCCTGTTCCCTGTCCAGGGAAAGCCCTCTGCGCGTCTTCCCAAGCCAGGGCGAGTCCGCCAGGGCCAGGTTGTTCGGGCCGACAATGTCTTCCCGAGCCACGGGCATGCAGCCTCCTTGTGCCGGAGCAAGAAGGAGACTGTGGTCCACGGCGAGCTGCACGGGCTGTCTGCCTGCCCGCCAGGGCCCCTGGTCCAGAGGTTCCTCAAGCAGACTCACAGGCCAGTTCAAAATGGGCGCAATGCAGGGCGAAAAGGGCTTTTGCGTGGCAAGCAGGCCCTTCATGCTCAGGGTCCTGCGGTAGACATCGGCCACCGATGTCCGCCAGCCAAGGAAGATGTAGAGACAAGACAGGGGCAGGGCCACACAGAAGACATAGGGACGGCAGACGGCCTGCAGCAGGGCCAGGGCCTGGCCAGGCTCGGGGTTCTGCCAGGAAGGGGCGCAGGCAAGCCTGTCAAGAACATGTGCATAGTGATCGCTTGTCGCAGCCAGGGGCACAAGAAGCAGACGGGCCAGATCCAGCAGGCACTGTGCCAGATCCGGCCCGAAGCGTGCCGAGGCAAGGGCCAGGGCAAGACAGATGCCAATGCAGAGAAGCAGGGGACCTGCACCGTCTGCCTGGGCGTCCTGGGCTTCCTGAGGTTGGGAACGGGGCATGGCAGCTCCTCGAAAACCCTAAAGGGCGCGGATGAGGTAGCGCACGGCCATGTTCACGGGACGGTTTTCCGAGGCCGTGGGCACCACCCTGGAGGCACTGAAGAAGGCATGCACATTGTTGGCGTCCGACTGGCCAAGGCCGTCGGCATTGGAGGGACCGTACCAGCCAAAGGCGCCGGTCAGGGAGTCGTTGAGCCATTCGCCGCCCGGGATCTGTTCTCCGCAGGTCAGGGTGCCGTAGATGTTGCGGATGGCATCGCCCTGCACCTGCCCGAGCTGCCCGCTTCTGTGGGTGGTGGCCGTGACGCCCACGTTTTCGCCATTGTTCTGCAGATGGGTGCGAGAGCCGTGGCCGCGCAAAAAGAGCCCGCGCAAGTCGGGCAGACGGACGCTTGTGGCTGTGGTCGATCCCGAGAGCACGGCCACAAGCCCCGGATAGGCCGAGGCCTGTATGGTGCGGCCGTCGCAGTCAAGCCAGGCTGCGGCATCGGACGGGTCCTGGCTCACGGGCCAGGCAATGATGGTGCCAATGGGCACGCCCGCCGAGGACGACTGCGGCACTATGACTGCCGAAGTGGGGTCAAAGGTGGCATCCAGGGCCAGGGCCCGGCCGGCAAGGCTCATGGTCGGCACAAGGCTTGCCAGGAGCAGGACAAGGGCGACAGGGAACGTGCCCTGGAGCCGTTTCCTGCAGAGGGAACGGATGGAAGTGATACGGATCATGCCGGAACCTCCGAGAGGAAAAGAAGAACATCAGGGCATGAGGGCCTGTGCGACCAGGGTGCACAGGCAGCCAAGGACAAGGTAGGGCCCGAAGGCCACCACCGACGTTGTGCTCTGGCCGGATTCCCGGACCTGGCCGAACGCGTGTGCCGCATCGGCGTTCCTGCCCTGTCCCAGAGAGCCAGAAACCTGTGCCTGTTCAGCATCCCTTGCTGCCTTGGCTTCCCTGGTCTGGCCGGCCCAGCAGGGAAGCCCCAGTCGGGTGGCCGCAAGGGCAAGGAGCGAAGCGAGGGCCAGACTGGCAGGCACAAGGTCTTCCAGCAGGGCGCCAAGAACCAGGCCAAGCTTCACATCGCCCAGGCCCATGCCCTCGCGATTGAGGCGCTGACGTGCCATTCGGCCCACAAGGAAGAGAAAGAGGGCCGTCAGACCACCTGCGGTCAGCATGGAGAACAACTGAGACAGGAGACTGGCCAGCGTGCCTGTTGCGGGTCCTGTCAGCACAGCCACGCTCTTGCCAGCCAGCACACAGACAAGGGTGAGGTACGTTATCCGGTCTGGCAGGCGCAGGGTCAGCCAGTCGATGAGGGCCAGGAAAAGGAGCAGGCAGAGCACGGGCACATGGACAAGGAAGGCCGTCGTCCAGCCCCAGGCCTGGCAGAGCGCCACAAGGATCAGTCCAAGGCCTGCCTCCAGAACCGGGTAGCGCCAGGGGATGGGTGCCCTGCACAAGGCACAGCGCCCGCCCTGGAGAAGCCAGCCTGCCACGGGCAGAAGCTGAAGGACGCTCAGAGGCTGATGGCAGTGGCTGCAGCAGGAGCCGGGCCGCACAATGCCTTGCCCTGCCGCCCGGCGCTCGGCACACAGGGTCACGAAGGACGCCAGAATGGAGCCAAGGACAAAGGCTGCTCCAAGGCGCAGGGCATGCGTTTCCTGCGCCGTGGCAAAGAAGGTCCACAGGGAGGCGATCTGTTCGACTGTCATCTGGCCCTCCCGGGAACCTTCCGCTGGCTTCTTTCGGCATTTCTTTCGGAACTCTTTTCGGAAAACTCCGGCAGGGGGCCTGTCAGGGACAGGAGCGCCTCGTCCTTCCTGTTCCCGATCCTGTTCCCGGTCTTGCTGGTTCTGTCCCTTTCCTGCCTCTTTGGTGCAGCCTGCCCCTTGAGCAGGGCCACATAGCAGGCATGCACCTTGCGGGCATAGCGCTGCTGGCGCCAGGCCGTGGGCGAGTGGTAAGCCCCGACCGCCTTCCAGGTGGCGCCATGCCTGCGCAGTTCCTGGGTGAGGACAAAGAGTCCAAGGATCACGTTGTTGCGGGGGACCAGGGCGACCTCTGGGGCAATGCGCAGTTTTTTGAGCCAGTAGCTGTTGATCTGCATAAGGCCCACATCCACGGACTTGCCGGCACGAAGGGCGTCTCTCGCAAGCTGCACGGCCCTGCCATAAGACCTGGGCCGCACATCCCTGCCGTCAATGTTGAGACACCAGGGATACCAGTCCGACTCCACCCGTGCCATGGCCATGGCAAGCAGGGGCGGCACGCCAAAAAGCCTGCAGGGGCCTGTGAAGACATCGGCCCGTGCCCTGGGCACAGTCCCTGTCAGCACAAGCACAGACAGCAGGAGGGCCAGGAGAGGCCGCAGGAACCTGCCAGGGCTTTGGGGCAGGCACAGGCCCGCATGCCGCAGCGCCTTTGTTCTGTCTTGTGGCAGCATCACCGGGTCCTCTTGCGCACGCAGGCCGTGATGACCTGGACCGAGCCGTAGTAGGGGGCAAGGTCGTCCCCTTCCACTGACGGGGCATACCAGCCGCTGGCCGAGTGACTGGTGTTCTTGACTTCCAGATGGATGCGCCAGGTCGTGGCATTCTCCTCGCTGGCCCAGGCCCGCCAGGCGACCATGGACGGACTGCTCGGCCCCGAGGAGGCAATGCTTGGCGACACGAAGATCTGCGGCTCCGTGCCTGTGCCGCTGGCACACACGGGCTTGGAGACAAGTTCCTGGTCCGTTGCCAGGGTCATGTGCTGTATGGCCAGATTGTTGCCGGAATCGCTGATGAGGGCGAGGGCCGGTGACCTGGATCCGTCCGCGTTGTCCATCATGCGGCAGAGGTAGAGTCCGTGGGTCTCGTCCAGAAAGAGCCTGCCCACATCCTCGGGCTCGCAGGAAAACCCGGACCCAAGGGTGTCCAGGGGCCTGTTGTCGGCATCCTCTGGCCAGGAGGCGAGGTGCAGGGAGCCGACATTGTTGACGGCATGGCCTGTCATGTCGAGATCCACGTCCATCTGGTTGAGCTCGGGCTGGCCTTCCACGGGGACGCGGTAGAGATAGTCCGAGGTCGAGGAACCGGGGCCAAGGATGGTGTAGCTGCCAAGGTGGCCGGCGCCTGGCGACGTCAGCCCAAGGTCTGCCAGGGTGAGCACATAGCCTCCCATGCCTGCCACAAGCTGGCCCTGCGTGTGCCCGTCCGGATGCTCATGGGGGATGAAGCCGGCAGTGCTGCCGGCCCTGCGGGCAGCGCCTGGCACAAGGACGGAGAGAAAGTGATCGTTGCCGGCATCGAAGGCTGTGCCCCGCCCCCCGTGGGTGAGCACAAGGAGGATGAGCTGTTCGGCCCGCGTGTCTTCTTCCTGGCCCTCGTCTGCGCC
>CALVHF010000094.1 GCA_944327295.1 uncultured Desulfovibrio sp.
CAATTTCTATTAAATTAATGACTTTACGCCACGAGCACCCTCACCTCGTGGCTCAATACCTTACGCCTATTTTCCCCGTGTCGGGATCGCCGCCTAGGGGAGGCTATCCGCCGACATGTTCCACTCTCCTGTCATGCTGCAATGTCCTGCTGGCTCAGGCCAGCCCGTATCAGAATTCAGTTGTCGAGAGGAAGCTGCTGCCAAAACATCCCTGTGGTCCTTGGTCTCCATTCAGTCACTTCTCCAGAAAGCGCACTCTCTGTGGTCCTGCGCACATCCAGCCTCTCTTGCCTGCTGGGTAAGCAGGATGAAATGGCTGAACCACGTGGTTGAAGCAAGGCCAGTTTCTGGCTGCTCTCCCCAAGAGCGTTTTCCTTGTTTTTCGCGGGGCATATGACTGAATGGATACGATCCTTGTCTTATGCCGTGGCCATCCGGAGGCCAGGGAGCAGGCAAGCATGCGGAGGCACGCTCCTTCTCCCTTCCCTCTTCCCAGCTCAACTCGTCTTCTCCCCGGAAGTCTTCCCTGCCACCTTTCCCTTGAGATGACGCCACAGGGTCTGTCTGCTGATGCCCAGCCTGCGGGCAGCCTCGCTCCTGTTGCCCCGGCAGGCGGCAAGCGTCTCCTCCATGAGCCTGAGATCCGCGTATTCCCTGCTCGGCAGTTCGGGTTCCCCGCCCTTCCCGATCGTCACACCGGAACAGGGCACCGTGTCCTTTCTGCCGGCCACAGGACAGCTTGGCGGCATCGCCGGCCGCGGCCTCTACGGCTGCAGGCAGGGGCCCTTCCAGGGCACAGACTGGGTTGAAGAGGGGTGCCGGCACCTTGAACCCGGGGTCATGGCCGTGCACGGCCTGCGCCCTGGCAGGCAGAGTCCCGGAGCGTCACGCTGAAACTCCCCTTGCGCGGCTTCTGTTGCAAGACAGGGGCCCCCTTGTGTGCCTTCATGCCTCTGTGTGCACTTCCTGCATCCGACTGGTGCAGGGGACTGGTCAGCGAAAAAAAAGTGTGCTACTTCATGCGTAACACGATTTTTTGAAATCGTATTACTTCTTTCTTCCCTGCCCCGGCCTGAAAACCGTCTGCCGGACGCCCTTGCACCACGGACAAAGGTGTCCGGACCTGGCTTGCAGACACGCAGAGTGCGGTTGCTCCGCATGTGCGCACGGCTTGTCAGGGGACCTGCCCAACCTTCGAGGTGGCAGGCAAGGCGCTGGCCTTTTCGAAAGGCGTCCCTGCCCCCCCGAAGAAGACCTTGCCAGGCTGTGTACAGTGGCCTTCCAGGGCGTCCCTGCCCCTTTTCTGGACTCTCTTCGGCCCTTCGCAGGCGCCTGCGTCCTGACTCCCCTGACTCCTTTGTCCCGACGCTGTTCCCACTTCATCTTCTCTTGTCCCACTCTCCTGGCAGACACAGCCCCAGACCGGCCAGCCTGCCCATGAGAGCCTATGGTGCCCCCATGCAGACACACGTCCAGCCCCTTTCCCACTCCACCTGTCCCTTCCCGTCTTCGTCCATGGCGCCGTCCGCGTCCCGAACAGGCTCCAGGCCACTGGCCCGGCGCATACAGAGCTACTGGAGCCTGAGGGCCGAAGGCTTTGGTTCCGTGCGCAGGCAGGAACTGCACAGCGACAAGCAGGCGCTCTGGTGGGCCGAGATAGCGCCGCTTCTGCCTGTGCAAGGCAAGCCTTTGCGCGTGCTGGATGTGGGCACAGGGGCAGGCTTTCTGGCCATACTGCTGGCCCGGCACGGAGCTCTGGTGTCTGCCGTGGACTCCTCCTGGGCCATGCTGGAGCAGGCAGCTCAACTTGCAGCCCAGGAGCAGTGCACCATAGAGTTTCGGCAGATGGAGGCGGACAGGCTCACCTATGCAGAGGGCAACTTTGACTGCGTGCTTGCCCGCAATGTGACCTGGACCCTGCTCAATCCAAAGGCTGCCTATGCCGAATGGCAGCGTGTCCTGAGGCCCGGGGGCGTGCTCATCAACTTTGATGCCGACTACGGGACCACGGACTTCACAAAGCTTGGCGGAGACAGGGAGCAGCACGCCCACAGGGATCTGGCCCACGACGTCCTGCAGGAAGGCGAGGACATCCGCAAGAATCTGCCCCTGTCCGCTCGCAGGCGGCCAGAGTGGGATATGCAGATCCTGCAGGAACTGGGCTTCGAGCAGTGCCACTGCGACACCGACTTGAGTGCCCGGATCTTTGCCGTGCGGGACGCCACCTGGAATCCCGTGCCCATGTTTGCCCTCTCGGCCACAAGGCGCAACTATTAAACTTTTCCAGATACTTACCCTCTAACCTCACCTAAGGCTTTGGTGAGCCGTGCCACCGATGCCATAGACATTCAAAAAGAGTGTGTCAGTCATTCTGGCACACTCTTTTCTTTTGGCAGCCTCGTGCAGAACCCATAAAAAAGGGCTCTTCGTGGCTTTCAGTGGGTAACCCCAAAGTCTCTCCCCTTGGAGCGTTTGGCCTTGGTAGATAGGGAAACAGTCCCTCGACTTCAGAAAGCTCACTGCAAATACTACTGATAAATTCTCCAGAAGATGTCCTGGTGGCGCGGACAGTGGCAGCTGCCCTCAGAGAGGGAAAGACTCCTTGGAGAGAAGGCTCTGAGGGGATTGGGGTCCTTACCCACAAAGCCCCCCGAGGGCCAAGGGCATGGACATGTATCGCCATGGCTCAACCCGGAGGATCCAATGCCTGCACAGAGAAAACACCCCCTGGCACCAGCAGCACCACTTCAGGCCCGGGGGTGCGCTCATCAACTTTGATGCCGACGACGGGACCACGGATTTCACAGGCCTGGGGGACAACAGGGATGCGCACGCCCACAGAGATCTGAAAAACTCCTCAACACCCGAACCCAGCGTATCAGGCGAACGTTCTGACGCCACAAAAAGGGAATTTTTTCTGCAAAACAGCTGACATACTTGTAGAAGTTGCATTTTATTACAAAAATTCAACAAGTTGGGAAAATTAACACAATTGATACGGGGCGTTTCTTGCACCCTGCACCTGTCCTGACCTGCCAGCGCAGTCTTCCATCCCGAGAACCTTCTCTCCCGACGGCTTCCATGAGCAGGCGCACTTCAAGGACAAAGCAGTGGTGTGCACACAAGGGGCCCCTGGTCACACAGGGGCGTGTGACGAAACGTGTGCGCCTGCAGGAAGCTTGGGGAAAGCCGGGCTGCACCAGTCAAAAACCGGGGGTGCAGTTGCCGCCCTGTCACAAACGGCCCTCCTCACCGCCCCCAAAGCCGCCACCACAGCAGTCCGGAACGCCTGGCCGATCTCTGTGTTCCATCTCCAACCAACCGATTTTCCTAGCAAAGGCGTACAGAGCAGCGCATTCAAAAAACCAGCATTGTGCTCAGGTTTTCGTTGTACCCCTTGTCACCAAAACTTCATTTTCACGACACAGACAGGTCAACTACACTCACTAGAAGTGCACAATCGATTTTGCGGGAAAATTTTCTCTGCATCATTTTGGTCATTTCTGTGTCATTTGTTACATCTTGTTACAAATACATGGATCTTTTTTTATGTGCACGTACATTCATCAGAAGGAGTCCTGTATAATGATACATGTTACCAATCTGAACAAGAGCTTTTCCGGCGTCAAGGCCCTCTCTGACATCAATCTTCATATTGAACGCGGCGAGATGGTCGCCCTTATCGGTTCCTCCGGTTCCGGCAAGTCCACCCTCATGCGTCACATCTGCGGTCTGACCGCCGGTGACAGGGAAAGCGGCCAGATCATGGTCAACGGCTGCCTCATTCAGGAGCAGGGCCGCATCAACCGCGACATCCGCGAGCTGCGCACCCACATCGGCGTCATCTTCCAGCAGTTCAACCTGGTGGGCCGCCTGAGTGTTGCCCGCAATGTCTGTCTGGGCGCCCTGAGCCGCACGCCCTTCCTCAAGGGCCTGTTCGGCAACTTTGCCAAAGAAGACCTGGAGCTCACCTGCAAGGCCCTGGAACGCGTGGGCATTGCTGACAAGGCCTGGCAGCGCACCTCCACCCTCTCCGGTGGCCAGCAGCAGCGTGCCGCCATTGCCAGGGCCCTTGTGCAGCGTGCCGAAGTCATGCTGGCCGACGAACCCATTGCCTCCCTGGACCCCGAGTCCGCCCGAGTGGTCATGTCCACCCTGCAGGAACTCAACCGCACCGACGGCATCACCGTGGTGGTCACCCTCCATCAGGTGGACTACGCCATTCAGTACTGCCCCCGCACCGTTGCCCTGAAGAAGGGGCACATTGTCTACGACGGTCCCACGGCCAATCTCACCAGGGCCATGCTCAAGACCCTCTACGGCTCCGAGAGCGACGATCTCTTCGGCAGGAAGGAAGAGGCGCCCACCATTGTCCAGGGTGCTGCCGCCTAAGGCAATGCCGTTTCAGCTCTTTCAGAAATCCTTGACTGTTTCTTGTCACATTTTGTCACAAACGCGTTGCCCTTCTGACAAACTGTCACAAAAATTGTCAACATGCTGAACATTTTTTGACATATTTTTCCCGTATACCACCACACACTTCAACGTAAGCAAAGAGGTTCGTCACAGCAGTAATCCTTTTTTGACGGACCAGCCCCTTTGCCTGCATCCCATATATCGGGCACAAACGTTCCAGATACATCTCACAGACAGACCATCGAGGAGCTCTCCATGCGCAAACGCATTCTTTCCCTGATCATGGCCGCACTGGTTCTTTTCAGCGCCGGCTCTGCCCAGGCTGCCGAACCCAAGGAACTGAACTTCGGCATCATCTCCACCGAATCCTCCCAGAACCTGCGCACTCTCTGGAATCCCTTCCTGGCCGACATGAGCAAGGCCCTGGGCATGAAGGTGAACGCCTTCTTTGCCAGCGACTACGCCGGCATCATCGAAGCCATGCGCTTCAAGAAGGTGGATTTGAGCTGGGTTGGCAACAAGGGCGCCATGGTCATGGTGGACCGCGCCAACGGCGAAGTCTTTGCCCAGACCACCGACCCCGATGGCAACGTGGGCTACTGGTCCTACATCATTGCCCGCAAGGACAGCGGCATCAAGAACATCGACGACATGTTCGCCAGGGCCAAGGACCTCTCCTTCAGCAACGGCGACCCCAACTCCACCTCCGGCAACCTTGTGCCCGGCTACTATGTCTTTGCCAAGAACGGCAAGGATCCCAAGAAGATCTTCAAGCGCGTGGTGGCCTCCAACCATGAAGCCAACGCCCTGGCCGTGGCCAACGGCCAGGTGGACGTGGCCACCTTCAACAACGAAGGCATGGGCCGCCTCAAGCTCGTCTACCCCGACAAGGCCGAAAAGCTGGCCGTCATCTGGAAGTCCCCGACCATCCCCAGCGATCCGCTGGTCTGGCGCAAGGATCTCTCCGACGCCACCAAGAAGAAGATTGCCGACTTCATCTACAACTACGGCGTGTCCGGCGCCAATGTGGAAAAGGAACGTGCCATTCTTGCCAAGCTGCAGTGGGGGAGCTTCAAGAAGTCTGACAACGGCCAGCTCCTGCCCCTGCGCCAGATTGAACTCTACCGCACCAAGATGCGCATTCAGGACAGCAAGGATCTGAGCGCCAGCGAAAAGGCTGCCCAGATTGCCGACATCGATGCCAAGCTGGCGGCCGTTGTCAAGGAAGCCGAAGCCAGGGATGCCAAGGCCGGCAAGTAGGTCACACGCGCTTTCCTGCCACAGTTCTCATCCCCTGCCAAAGACTGATTTTCCATGCAACCGCAGACTGCCCCCTCCCCCCAGTTTTCCCTCAGGCCTCCCATGGAGGCCAGGGAAAAGTTCAACCGCCTGACAACCTGGGTCATTGTCGCCGCCCTCCTCATCTGGTCCTGGAGAGGCTCCGAAATGAACCCCATGACCCTGTTCAGGGATGCCGGCAACATCGGCACCCTGCTCGGCGACTTCTTCCCCCCGAACTTCATGGACTGGCGCCTGTATGTGAAGGAAATGCTCGTCACCCTGCAGGTCGCCATCTGGGGCACGGTCCTGGCCGTCATCTGTGCCGTGCCCCTGGGCATCCTCTCCGCCGAGAACATGGTGCCCTGGTACATCAACCAGCCTGTGCGCCGCCTCATGGACGCTGCCCGTGCCATCAACGAGATGGTCTTCGCCATGCTCTTCGTCGTGGCCGTGGGCCTTGGCCCCTTTGCCGGCGTGCTCGCCCTGTGGGTGCACACCACCGGTACCCTGGCCAAGCTCTTCTCCGAGGCCGTGGAAGCCATTGAAGTTTCTCCTGTGGAAGGCGTGCGCTCCACCGGCGCCTCCTATGTGGAAGAAGTGGTGTACGGCGTCCTGCCCCAGGTCTTCCCCCTGTGGATCTCCTACTCCCTGTACCGCTTTGAAGCCAACGTGCGTTCCGCCACCGTTGTGGGCATGGTCGGCGCAGGCGGCATAGGCATGGTCCTCTGGGAACTCATCCGCAGCTTCGACTTCCAGCGCACCTGTGCGGTCATGGCCATCATCGTCCTGGTGGTGACCCTCTTCGATCTCATTTCTCAGAAGCTGCGCAAGATGGTCATCTAGTCCCCCCAAAAGCATCTGTACAAAAAAGGCCTCACGCGGGCCTTTTTTTTACAGATGGGAGGGCCGCACAGCCCCGCCGAGCCCCTCCCTTGCGCCCCAACCTCCCTTCCCCCCCAAAACGAGAGCCTGTCAGGAAGAAGGTGTCCCATGCCTGCACGCTATGCCCTCTATTTCACGCCTGCGCCAACGTCCCTGCTCTACAGCCGGGTGAGCCGCCTCTTTGGCCGCACCATCCTCTCTGCCCTGCCCTTTGCCCCGGAAGTGCCCGAAGGCTTTTCCCTGGAAGAATGGCAGGCCATTGTGAAGGAACCCGTCCACTACGGCCTGCACGCCACCCTGAAGGCCCCCTTTGTCTTCAAAGAGCAGGATCTGCCCAAAGAGCAGCAGAAAGCGGTCCTGTACGAGCTCTGCGCCCAGGTTGCCCGGCGCCACACGCCCTTTGACACGGCTCCGCTCACCCTGGCCTGCCTCAAGTCCCGCAATGGCACAGGTTCTTTCCTCGCCCTCACGCCGGCACAAGAAAAACCCTCGGACCTGACCCGCCAGAAGATGCGTGCCCTGGAAAAGGACTGCGTCCTCGCCCTTGAGCCCGTGCGCGCCCCCCTGACCGAAGCCGACATTGCCGCCAGAGGGGCCCTCGACGAAAGGGAAGCCCACTATCTGCGTACCTTCGGCTACCACCTCGTCTTTGACCGCTTCCGCTTCCACATGACCCTCACTGGCTGCCTGCCGGAACCAGAGCTTGTGCGCGTTCAGGAAGCGCTCAGGCCCCTGCTTGCCCCCATGACCGGCAAGCCCCTGCGCATCGACAGCGTCAGCCTCTGCTCCCAGGACGATCGCAAAAGCCCCTTTGTGGAAGTGAAGCGCTTTGCGCTGCACAAGCACAAGACCCTGCAGGAACAGCCCCTCGCTGGCATTGCCTCCTGAAAGAAAGGCAGACGCTCAAAAAAAGCAAAGGCTTCCCCGAATCTTTGCACCTGTCCGTACTGGCACTTGTCAGAAGACCAGAAGATCAGAGACACGCCCTGTGCCTTTCCCCTGGACAGGAACACCCCCTGCTTCCCACTCAACCTTCGCTCAACCTTCACTCACCCTCAAATCCCTTTTGACTCTTCATGGATACACAGACACAACCCAATGTGCGGGCCGAGCGCCTGCGTCTGCTGGCCCTTTCCCAGAGCTCTGTCCTGGAAACCTTTCTGGACAGGCTCAACCAGACCCATCCCCTGCCCTCCTGGACCCTGGTCCGCGGTCCCGAATGCGGCCTTGTCATGGTGCGCGGCCGCGTCGGCGGTCAGGGACAGGCCTTCAATGCCGGCGAAGCCCTGGTGACCCGCGCCTGCGTGCAAATGGATGCCAACCTTGGCTGCGGCTACGTCCTTGGCGAAGAGCCCCGTCACGCCGAGCTTGTGGCCGTGCTGGACGCCCTCTGGCAGAAGGAGACCTTTGCCGGTCTTCTTGACGCCGAGCTGCTCCCGGATCTGGTCGCACGCCTGCAGGCCCGCTACGAGGACGACCGTCGCAAGAGTGCAGCCACCAAGGTGGATTTCTTCACCATGGTACGCGGCGAAGACAAGGACTAGGACAACAGCATTTCTTAGAGAATTTGTCTGTTTGCTGTTATACTTCTGTCACAAAAGACAGAGATATTCCTCTTTTCTCAAAGAAAAGGTATTTCAGTTTCAAGGAATACTTTTTTATAAAGAAGTATTATCTCCTTAATTTCATCAAAAAAAACGTCTTGAAACACAAGACAGCAGTCCTTTGCAATGACCAGTCCCCATACCACTTCTCCGAGTTCCCTGTCGGTTGCCGCGTCTGATGCCGTCTTCCTGTGCCAGCAGACCTTCCGCACCCTGCTCGACGCCCTGGCCCGTCCCTGCCAGTCAAGACGCCTGCCCGAGACTGCGGACAGCGGCCTTCCCCTGCCCCTGGAACTGGCCCTCATCGCCCGCACACTCTGCGATCAGGACACAACGGTCTGGCTCTCGCCCTCCCTGGACACCGAGGCCGTGCGCAGCTGGCTGCGCTTTCACACAGGGCTCCT
>CALVHF010000095.1 GCA_944327295.1 uncultured Desulfovibrio sp.
CCCAGGAGAGGGGGTACCCCCTCTCCTGGGGGGCGGCTCCCCTACCTCTTCAACCTCAATTTACACAAAGGATCTTATACTACCAAAAAATCTATAGATTGATTTAAAAATTTATTAATTATTTTAATATGTTGTGAAATTGGTAGTCCATCTCCTAGTGGACTAAAAAGGGCATCAGCTAAAGACTGATGCCCAGAAGAGTGTTGGAAAAAAGCTTCACGCTTACTTTTTCATTTGAGTGGTATCGTTTCCCGCCTTGAGCAGCTCACCCATATGCTTGAGCACAAGTGCGCTCTCGGATTCGGAGACCGTCGGCATGTCCTTGTAGAGCTTTTTGCTTTCAGGACCTTCCGTCTCAAGGACAAGAACAGCTGCCGAACGCCCCATGATCACGCAAAAGCGCCAGGGATCCCAGCTGCGCATCTCAAGCCAGGAGCGGGCGGCAGGGGACAGGTAAAAGTCTGCCTTTGTGTCCTTCATGACAGGGTGCGCCTTCTCGCCGCTTGTGCGCAACCAGGAACGGAACGAGGGCAGATCCTTGATGAAGCGCAGGAGCTCGTCTTCGGTGAAGGCCGGCTGTCCCGCATAGACCGTCTCGCTCCTTGCCTGGGCGGCAGCCTGACCCGGAGCTGCAGAAGCAGAGCCGGGCAGACAGCAGACGGACAGCGCAAGGCAGAGCAGAGCGGCAGACAGGTAGGTGCGTCTCATCGCTTAGTACTTCACAAGGCTCAGCTGGTTGAGGCGTTCGAGGTCGTGGAAGGATTCCACATAGCGGATGGTTCCGGTCTTGCCGCGCAGCACCAGGGAGTGGGTGATGGCGTGCCTGGAAGTATAGCGCAGGCCGTGATGGTGCCTTTGGCGTACGCGCAGGGAAAGAACATGTCAGAACTCGCGCCTGGAAGCACCCCCACGCGCGTGGGGAAGAGGCGTCACTGGCATGGGCGCTGATGTGGCCATCAGAAACACCCCCACGTGCGTGGGGAAGAGTACGTGGACAGTCTGCGGTCGGGAAGCGAAGCAAGAAACACCCCCACGTGCGTGGGGAAGAGGTAGAGAGGCCCTGCATCGCGTAGTCCACCTGAGAAACACCCCCACGTGCGTGGGGAAGAGCAACCGTCATTCAGGGCGACACGGCCACTGTGAGAAACACCCCCACGTGCGTGGGGAAGAGTCCCTGTTCGTCTTCTCCATGAGACGCGAGCAGGAAACACCCCCACGTGCGTGGGGAAGAGACTGTGAAGTCAATAAAGCCCCACTGGGACTTGGAAACACCCCCACGTGCGTGGGGAAGAGAGCGTGAAATTATTGGATATTTTCCAATCGATCACACAAAATCTATACCCAAAACGCACAAACAAGGCAAGATGCAGGCAAAAATGGAAAAAATGAGCAACTTCTATAAATTGATTGAAAAATTTATTAATTATTTAAATATGTTGTGAAATTGGTAGTCCATCTCCTAGTGGACTAAAAAGGGCATCAGCCCTAAAGACTGATGCCCTGAGGAGCGTCCGGGAAAAAGCTTAACTCTTACTTTTTCTGTGGAATATCGTTCCCCGCCTTGAGCAGTTCACCCATGTGCTTGAGCACAAGCGCTCTCTCGGATTCGGAGACCGCCGGCATGTCCTTGTAGAGCTTTTTGCTTTCGGGACCTTCGGTCTCAAGGACGAGTGCTGCTGCAGAGCGTCCCATGATCACGCAAAAGCGCTGAGGATCCCAGCTGCGCATCTCAAGCCAGGAGCGGGCCGCAGGCGACAGATAGAAGTCTGCCTTTGTGCCCTTCATGGTCGGATGCGCCTGCTCGCCGCTTGTGTGCAGCCAGGAACGGAACGAGGGCAGATCCTTGATGAAGCGCAGGAGCTCGTCTTCGGTGAAGGCCGACTGTCCCGCATAGACAGGCTCGCTCTTTGCCTGCGCGGCAGCCTGACCCGAAGCTGCAGGGGCAGAGCCGGGCATCCAGCAGACGGACAGCACAAGACAGAGCAGAGCGGTAGACAGATAGGTGCGTCTCATCACTTAGTACTTCACAAGGCTCAGCTGGTTGAGGCGTTCGAGGTCGTGGAAGGATTCCACATAGCGGATGGTTCCGGTCTTGCCGCGCAGCACCAGGGAGTGGGTGATGGCGTGTCTGGAGGTATAGCGCACGCCGTGGAGGAAGTCGCCGCCAGAGATGCCCGTCGCTGCAAAGAAGCAGTCGTCTGAATGCACCAGACGGTCGGTGGTCATGATCTCGCGCAGATCGTAACCGGCGTCCAGGATCCGCTCCTTTTCAGGGTAGGACTGAGGATCCAGGCGGGCCTGAATCTCGCCGTTCATGCCCTTGAGGGCGCAGGCAGTGATGATGCCTTCGGGAGTGCCGCCGGTCCCCATCATGATGTCCACGTCACTGCGGGGATCGGCAGCCATGAGGGCGCCTGCCACGTCACCGTCCGTGGCAAGCTGGATGCGGGCACCGGCAGCGCGGATCTCCTCGATGAGCTTGGCATGGCGGGGCTTGTCCAGGACAAAGACCACCAGGTCTTCCACCTTTTTGTCCAGAGCCTTGGCGACCCGGGCCAGGTTGACATCCACGGGCGCATCCAGGTCCACAACACCCCTGGCAGCGGCGCCCACGACAAGTTTCTGCATGTAGTAGGAGTATTTCAGGTTGAACATGGCCTTGGCCGGAGCAATGCCCACGACCGAGATGGCGTTGGGACGGCCGTAGGCAAGCAGGTTTGTGCCTTCGACCGGATCCACGGCCACATCCAGCTTCGGGCCGTCGCCCATGCCGACCTTTTCGCCGCTGTAGAGCATGGGGGCCTTGTCCTTTTCGCCCTCGCCAACGATGACAGTGCCGTCAATGTGGATGGACGTGAAAGAGTTCCGCATGGCCTGTACGGCAGCTCCGTCACCTTCTTCCTTTTTGCCGCGTCCGAGCCAGCGCGCAGACGCCAGTGCAGCAGCCTCGGTGATGCGCACGATATCCATTGCCAGATTTCTTTCTGGAGCTTCAGCCATGGGTAAACCTCCGATATGTGATGCCTGCCTTGAGGCAGGCACAAGGTATTTGAAATTTTGTTACGGCAGATTGAACTTGCCGGTCAGGGGCACGGTCCAGGCCCGTCCAAAGGGCTTGTCGCTCACATAGAGCGGCTGCGGTTCCTGCCTGCGCTTGAATTCCATGCCAAAGACCCGGTCGCGCACCTCGTCCTGCCGTTCGTGGATGCGCGGCAGAGGCCGGCGCGGCTGGGCGGCCAGGAGGGCGTCCAGCACGGTATCAAGCTCTGCGTAGGGGAGTGCAAGCCCGGTCTTCTGCCTGGAAGCCCTGGTCTGCGAGGCATTTTGCAGGACAGAGGCCGGGAAGATGTTACGGGCCTTGTTGAGCCAGTGCGCCACTGCCTGCACCTGCGTCTTGGTGAGATCGGCCACGACCCCCAGGGAGCCCACGGTGTCCCCGTAGAGCGTGCAGTAGCCCAGGGCGGTTTCGCTCTTGTTGAGGGCATTGAGAATCAGGGCAGAGGACTGGCTGGCCAGGGTGGCAAGCAGCGATCCCCTGACAAGCTCCTGCAGTTTGGAGTGCACGGCAGGCGAGGGGTCGGCGCCTGCCAGGGCCGGAGCCAGTGCCTCGTCGTATCCTTCAAGCAGTGCATCGATGGGCAGCTCGCAGACCGGGACGCTGAGCCGTTCGGCAAGCCGCCGTGCCCCGGCCAGAGCCTCGGTACTGGTGGCAGCCGAAGGCGTGAGGACGGCCTGCACGTTGTGGGCGCCCAGGGCTTCGACAGCAATGGCGAGCACAAGGGCCGAGTCTATGCCGCCGGACAGGCTGACCAGGGCCTTTTCAAGCCCGTTCTTGCGCACATAGTCGCGCACGCCCAGCACCAGGGCTCCGAAGACATTTTCCTGCCAGACCTTGCCTACGGCGGCGACGGGTGCTGTACCCGTCGCCATGTCCACAATGAGTACGTCCTCGGCAAAGGCTTGTCCCCTGGCGTAGACCGCGCCCGTGGGATCCAGGGCCAGGCTCTGGCCGCCAAAGATGAGGCCACCGTTGCCGCCGACCAGGTTTACGGAGAGCAGGTGGATGTGGTGGCGTGCAGCTACATGGGTGAGCATGGCCTCCATGTCGGCCCGCTTTCCTATGATATAGGGTGTGGCCTTCATGTGGATGATGGCATCCACGCCGCGGGAGATGAGATCCAGAAGGGGTGTGTAGCCTGTTCCCTGGGCCCAGAAGCTGTCGGCCGTGTCGTTTTCGCAGAGCACGATGCCAAGCCGCCATCCGCTCAGGGTGAGAATGCCGCAGGAGACACCCCGGTCAAAAAAACGGGCATCCGGGTCCCGCGATGCCTCGGGACGAATCTTGCGCGAGACCACGTCCCACTGGCCGTGACTGATGTGGATGGCTGCATTGCTCAGCAGGTCGGGATTGTAGACACTGACCACCGGCGCGCCGATGAGGAGATCCGGGCCTGCCACAAAGCGGGCAGCCAGAATGTCCAGGCCCTTGCGGCAGCCTTCCACAAAGTCGTTCATGGACAAAAAGTCGCCAGGCGCCACGCCGGAGAGGGCAAGCTCGGGCGTGACGCAGAGATCCACCTTGCCGGCACGGCGTACGGCCTGGCTTATGCGCTCTATGTTGCCGGCTATGTCGCCTGTGACCGGATTGCATTGCAAAAGGGCCGTCTTCATGACGAGACTCCAGTCCCGGCAGGGGCACCGTATTCTCGGCCCTCCTGTGTCCTGAGCCATTCCGTGGAGAGGGCGCCCAAGGCGCGTCTGCCTTCCAGCACAGCCACAAAGTCCTTAAGCATCTGGCCGTGGTCAAAGCACATGGGCTCGGGCGGCGTGGCCGGATTGTACCAGGAGGCGGCAAGAGCGTCGTCGCTTGCCTGCAGATCCTGCGGATTTCGGGCCCTGGCCGTGAAGACTGTGGTCAGGGTGTGCGATCGCGGATCCCGGTCCGGTCTGGAGTAGACGCCAAGGATGCCGGTCAGCTGCACGCTCAGGCTCGTTTCTTCCATGGCCTCGCGCAGGGCTGCGTGTTCGAGCCACTCGCCCTCGTCCACAAAGCCGCCGGGCAGGGCAAAGCCGAGCGGAGGATTCCTGCGGGCTATGATAACCACGCCGCGATCCGGCTCATGAATCAGGATATCAACCGTGGGCAGGGGATTGGCATAGACGCTGATCGTGCCTCCGCACGAGGGGCAGATAAGGTTCTTTTTCACGGTGGCCTCCTTTGGGTCCGGGCAAGTATGCCCGCTTGCCGTGCAAGAGGCAAGCTTGTGGCCGGCAAAAATCGACAGGGTACCGTTTACGCACCACTCGCGAAAGACACCCGCACAATTCTTGCGCAGGGCCGTTGCGCTCACTCAAGGCACAGGCCAAGCTTTTCAAGCAGGTCCCGCGTCACCGGGCCTTCCCTGTGGAGCCTGACCCGCCCTTGGCCGGGGAAGGAGATGATGGTCGAGGCACGTCCTCCGCACGGTTCGGGCGGCAGATCAAGGACAGGCAGCTCCTTTGTCAGTAAGGGATCGAGATCCTGGGCGAAACGTGCCGGAGGCATCCCCTGGCGGTTGGCCGAGGTTGCGGTCAGAGGCCCCACGTGTGCCGAGAGGGCCGCAGCCACAGGATGCGTGCTGACCCGTATGGCCACGCAGCCTCTCGAGTCGAGCAAGGGTTTTGGAAAAGGCACCTTTGCCGGCAGCACCAGGGTGAGGGGGCCTGGCCACAGACGAAGGAGTGAGTCGGGTACGGCACGCATGTCGCAGAGCTCGGCCACCATGGCCGTGGAGGCCGCAATGAGGGGCAGGGGCTTGGTTGCCGTTCGCCCCTTGGCCTGATAGATCTGCGCCACGGCTTCGGCGTTGCGGGCATCGCAGCCCAGGCCAAAAAAGGTTTCCGTGGGATAGATGAGGCAGGAGCCCTGTTCGAGAAGCCGTACTGCCTTGAGAAGAGCAGTTGCCTGCTCGGAGGATGAAATCATGATAGCGAAACCCTTGCGCCTTGTGTGCGTGGGCAGGCTTAAAACGCCCTACTGGCGCGAGGCCTGCGCCGTCTATGAAAAGCGCCTGAGCCGCTTTCGGCGGCTGCAGGTGACGGAAGTGAAGGATGCCGCAAGCGACGATCGCGTACAGGTGGAGGCAGGCCGCCTTCTGGAGGCGCTGCCGTCGTCCGACAGGCTCATCGTGCTGGACGAGAGGGGGAAGGATCTGACCTCGCCTGGCCTTGCTGCCCTGCTGGACAAGGGCGATGCCCTTGGTCAGGGGCACATGAGCTTTGTCATAGGCGGTCCCTTCGGCCTTGATCAGAGCGTGCGCGACAGAGCCTGGTTTTTGCTGCGGCTCTCGGCCCTCACCCTGCCGCACGAGCTTGCCCGGGTGCTCCTCATGGAACAGCTCTACCGGGCCGAATGCCTGCGCAACCACGTGCCCTACCACCACTAGCCAGGGGAGCTGACGCACAGGCGCACGGGCGCACGTCGCCCCTGTCCTGCGTCCGCCAGTCTCGGGACAGCACCAGGACAGAGGACAGCGTCAGGGCGCCAGCTTCTAGCGCACTTCGTACACCCTGGCAAAGACGTTGTCGTAGATGAGCCGGAAGTAGGGCGAAAAGCGCGGATCCTGCGGATCGGCCAGGAGCAGCTGGGCCATGAGGGAGTTGTAGAGCTTGGCGTCCATGGCGAGCTTCTCGCCGGTGACCCGGTTGAAGAAGAAGTTCACGTTGCGGCGGGTGTTCAGAAAGGCCTGCTGCTCCTCCCTGGTCGCGGAGCGGTGCTCGTCGAACCACTCTTGCACGTAGTTGCGGCAGGTGAGCCCTGTTTCCTCGAAGACATTGATGGAGGCAGGGGCTATGGAGGTCACGGATCCTTCCAGCTGCACAAGGCCGCTGTCCAGCTGATAGGCCAGGGCCTGGGGCACGATGGAGAGGGCGCCGGCCTCGGCCGTGGACGAGGCAAAGTTCCAGCTGCCGTAGTGGCTGATCCAGAAGCCCAGGCGGAGCATTTCGTAGCTGACCACCAGGAACTGGCGGCCCTTGCCCTTGATGAGGGGCGTGTCCGGCGAGCGCAGCCTGTCCATGAGGGCTTCGGCCGCACTGGCGTCCAGGCCGGCAAAGACCGCACTGGGCACATTGTCCTTTTCTGCTGTGTATTTGATGAGCTGCCTTGCAAAGCGCGGATTGTCCGTGGCAAGGACCGCAGCTGGCAGGTACAGGGAGGGGCCTGCGTGCTGGGCGCCGTCGGCAATGGCCTGCCTGCCGCCAAAGTGGTGCTCGGCATAGCCCCAGTCCCACCACAGCCAGATCATGGCATCTTCCGGCGTCATGCTGCGCAGGCGCGTGAGCGCGTCGGCATGGCGGCGGTTGATCATGGGGCCCTGGCTCATCTCGGGGATGAGATCCGTGAAGGGCGCAATGAGGGCCAGGGTGAGCAGAATGCTCGTCACAATGCCGGCCGTGGCCCTGAACTGCTGGGCCAGGATGCGGCGCAGAAGCCAGAAGAGGGGCAGGGCCAGACCAAGGGCCACCACAGGCGCGCCGAACATGACCATGCGGCCGCCCATCTTGGTGCTGAGCAGCCCCAGGGCTGCCAGGGGCAGGAGAAAGAGGGCGCCCGGCCGCAGGTAGACAATGACGCAGAAGCCCAGCAGACCCAGCAGGGAGGCTTCCATCCAGGGATGGAAGTAGGAGAGCACGGCCGAGAGGGGCAGATCCTGCACCTCGATGATGGACTGGGCCAGGGGCGGGTAGTTGAGCGTGATGCCGCCCGCTTCCCGCGTGTCCGCGGCGTGCTTGAGGTAGGCGTTGAACTGGACGACAATGGTGTTCAGGATTTCGCCGCGCACCATGAGCCAGGCCACCACGATCCAGAGCAGCAGGAGCACGCGCCAGTCCGTGAGCAGGCGGCGCAGCTGCGGCCTGCGGCCCACCACCAGCAGGAGCACAAGGCTCATGCCAAGGCCCGGGGGGCCTGCCAGGGCCGGCAGAACGTAGGAGAGGGCGCCAAGAAGGAGCAGGCGCCTGCGTCCCGGAGGAGCCAGGCACAGGCACAGGAAGGCCAGCAGGGCGGCATTGTAGCGGATGAGATAGGGAAAGACGGAGTGCCATTCCTGGGTCCACCAGGAAATGAGGCCCGAGAGGCCCAGGACCAGCACCCACTGCCAGCGCAGGGGGTTGCCGAGGCGCGGCGGAGCTGCCGGGTCGCCGAAGAGGCGGCGGAAAAAGGAGAGCTTGGGCCAGGCTGCGAGCAGACGCAGGATGTGCACCGGAGCCAGCATGTAGCGCATGGCCCAGCACATGGGCGCCAGGGTCATGAGCAGGGGAAAGAAAAGGGTGACAAGATCCGTGTCGTAGAAGCCGAGCAGGGTGCGGGCCAGAAAGCCGGGAGCCAGGCTTGTGAGCAGGCCTGCGGCCACGCCGGCTTCGAGACTGCCCAGGGCCCAGCCCCATGCGGCCACGATGCCGGCCACAAGGCTCGCCAGCACGGGCGGAAACCAGAAGGCCACGGCTGCCGGGTAG
>CALVHF010000096.1 GCA_944327295.1 uncultured Desulfovibrio sp.
GCTTTGCACGTGCTTCCCACGTGTTTCTATGGAGGGGCACTGCGAGAGTGTGCCTGAGCCTGGACATGCCTGTGCGCACACTCTGTGACCGCAACAGGGCACGGCTCGCAGACAGAAGAGCCCGCGAGAGCTTCGCTCTGAATTTTTTTTGCAGTCTCGTGCTTTTTTAGTCCACACGAGGTGTGGAGTACCCTCAAATTTGTTGTTTACAGCAAGACTGTGGTGGAGTACAGGCATCCTGGAGCTGATGAGATCGCATATATTGTCTACACAGTAATGACAGGAAATTTCTGGAAATATTTGGGCTCGAAAGAGGACAAGACAAACCGTGTGGTATCGAAATTCTGGAAATTCACAGAATGAGAGAGGGGCCTTGTGATTTTCGCAGGCCTGGTCCAAAAGGAGCATAGTGCCTGTTTGCTCCACCTCAAAGTCACAAAGAGTACAAGGATCCGAGATGGTGACAGCTGCTGACCGAAAAGTTCGGCAGAAAGCCATTTTCTTGTTCTGGGAGAGAATCCCCCGTTGTGAAACGGGGGCGCTTCAAAAGCAGCTTGTCCTGCGTTTTCCTCTCCTCATCAAGCGTACAAGAACCATGCGCAGCGCACGTGCCTGTCCTGCAGGCAAGCGCCCGGCCAGGGGGCAGACCACAGCCCCGGTGCCAGGGACAGATCTTCCTGCCGCACAGCCCGTGCCTGCCCAAACTCGAAGGAGTCCACCATGTATTTTCCCAGCAAGGGAGCCGACAATACCGAAGCAACCGTCCGTCTTGTCCGCGAGACGGCCCGCGAACGCAACATCCGCCACATTGTCGTGGCCAGCAATTACGGCGACACGGCCCGCTTCTTTCTCGACATGACAAAGGAACGGCACATTGTCTGCGTGACCCATGCCTGCGGCTTTGCAGGACCTGGCAAGAACGAAATGACGGACGAGACCAGGGCCGAACTCAAAAGCGCCGGCATGGACGTGCTCACCACCACCCATGTCCTGAGCGGAGCCGAGCGGGGCCTGAGACGACAGTTCCAGGGCATCAACCCCGTGGAGATCATGGCCCAGACCCTCTATCTTCTTGGTCAGGGGACCAAGGTCTGCGTGGAAATTGCCATCATGGCCCTGGATGCAGGCCTCATCCCTTATGGCGAGGACATCCTGGCTGTGGGCGGCACAGGCAGGGGCGCGGATACGGCCCTCATCCTGGCGCCCTCCCATGCCTCCACCATATTGAAGACCAAGATTCGCGAGATTATCTGCAAACCCTTTGATTTCTAGACTTTTTCATACCTCTTCCCAGGTTTTGGACAGAGCAGTCTTTACGGTCTAGCACCGCCTCGAAAAAAAATATCACGATCTGAAAAAAAATTTGTTCTTTTTGCTTGACAGAAGAGGGGTGTTCGTATAGGTTCTTTTTCGCCTTGAGGGACAAAAGTTCCTTGAAGACCAAAAAGCCTTTGTAGCTCAGTCGGCAGAGCGCGTCCTTGGTAAGGACGAGGTCTCCAGTTCAATCCTGGACAAAGGCTCCATGAGAAAGAAACAAGGACCTGTGAGGGAACTCATAGGTCCTTTTTTATTTGCACGGTCTCCTGCAAGGGCAGAAGGGCGTGCGCACAGGGCCACGCATCCTCTAACCTAAAGAGACTCTTTTCCTTTTTTCTTTTCAGCCGCATCTTTTGCCGCTCGCTTGCAAACAAGCCCTGTTTTCCTGTATAGTATCAACATCTTCTTGTTTTTCCTGCCTTACTCCCTGCCTTACCTACCCTCCAAGATGTGCCAAGACCTGCTCTTCTGTTTCCTGGCGTATATCCCTGGTGTAGTTCTGGGCATATATTCCGGGCACGAGCAGTCCAGGGCACAGTCTCCGGCCTCCTCTCGCTCTCCGGCTCTCCCCTGCGGGCCAGACTGCCTTTCCTGCAACAAGGGCGCCCGTGGCCCTGTCCCTGCCTTCAGGGCATGAAGAGCCCTTCCGGCCTCCTTCTCCAGGTTCCGAGAGCATGCGGGATCCCTGTGTTCTGTGCAGGGTCGTGCTTCTCACAAACAATTTTTTGCAAATTCCATATATTGGGACTTGTCGTCTGGTGCTGCACGGAAGACCACAGTATTTCCAGACTCTGACATTTCAGGACGGAGTGTGCGTTTCAATGATCAAACTATCTCATGTTCACAAGTTTTTTGGCCCCAATGAGGTCTTGAAAGACGTCAATCTGGAAGTCAAGGAAGGCGAAAAACTGGTCATCATAGGACCTTCCGGCTCCGGAAAATCCACCACTGTCCGCTGCATGAACGGACTGGAGCTGCCCACTTCCGGCCAGGTCTTTGTGAACGGCGTGGAACTCACCAGGAAAAACCGTACCGAACTTGTTCGCAGCACCTCCTCCATGGTTTTTCAGCAGTTCAACCTCTATCCCCACCTCAATGTCTTGGGAAACCTGACCCTTGCGCCCATCAAGCTCTTCGGCAAGGCCCGCAAGGAAGCCGAGGAACTGGCCTACCACTACCTTGAAGTCGTGGGCCTCACCGACAAGGCCATGGCCTACCCCACCACCCTGTCCGGCGGCCAGCAGCAGCGCGTGGCCATTGCCCGCGCCCTGTGCAGCCAGACCAAGATCATTCTCTTTGACGAACCCACCTCCGCCCTGGATCCGGAAACCGTCCAGGAAGTGCTCAACGTCATGGTCAAGCTGGCCAGCGAGAGCATTACCATGGTCATCGTGACCCATGAAATGGGCTTTGCCCGTGAAGTGGCCGACCGCGTCATCTTCATGGACTACGGCACCATTCTGGAAGAGGGCACGCCGGAACACTTCTTCGTCAACCCCATTCACGACCGCGTCAAGCAGTTCCTGGGCAAGATTCTCTACTAAGAGCCGTCCCTGCCGCGCGCCCTGTGCTCCTTCAAGGACAGGACTGCCCCATGCCTGGCCCCTTGTCCGAAAGCTGCAGGGGGACTGCCTCAAGGGACCATGCCAGCAACCCGCCTCAAAGCGTGTGGCCGGATTGTCATATAGTGCCCGTGGTTCCCGCACGGACCCCGCATCGGCCTGGCCGTTTTTGGGCCGGCCCGAAGGGATTTTGCGGGACAAACATTCAGACCTGGAGATTGCCATGGCCTTCCTCAAAAAACTTTCCACCCTGTGCGTCCTTGTTGCCTTTGTTCTGGGCATGGCTGTAGTGAGCGCCTCTGCAGCCGATCTGCCTGCCGAAGTGCAGGCCATTGTGAAACGTGGCAAACTGAATGTCGGCGTGAAGTCTGACGTCCCCGGTTTCGGCATGCAGGATCTTTCCGGTGACTACAAGGGCATGGAAATCGACCTGGCCCACAAGATTGCCGAGGCCATGGGCCTCAAGGCCGATGACGTGAACTGTGTTGCCGTGACGGCCAAGACCCGCGGCCAGCTCGTGGACTCCGGCGACATCGACATGGTCATCGCCACCTTCACCATCACCCCCGAGCGCCTGAAGACCTGGAACTTCTCCACGCCCTACTACACGGACGCCGTCTCCCTGCTCGTCAAGAAGAACAGCAAGATCACGGGCTACAAGGACCTGGAAAACAAACTCATCGGCGTGGCCGAAGGCTCCACCTCCAAGGATGCCCTCATTGCTGCCGCCAAGAAGAGCGGCGTGACCCTCACCGACACCAAGAACATCCAGACCTTCCCCGACTATCCCTCCATCAAGGCCGCTCTTGACGCAGGCCAGGTGCAGGCCTTCTGCGTGGACGGATCCATCCTGACCGGCTACCTCGACGGCGGCACCACCCTTCTGACCTCCACCCGTTTCTCTCCCCAGTCCTACGGCATCGTGACCAAGCTCTCCAACAAGGGCCTGGCCGCCTATGTGGACAACCTGGTGAAGAAGTGGCTTGCCGACGGCACCATTGCCGCCATGATCAAGGCCAACAACGTTCCTCCGTCCTACGAGGGCGAATAATCAGCTGCATCTGAAGCCCTGCGCCGCGAGAAAACCGCACTCGAGCACGGGACTTCTTCTTGCCAGTATACCTGAAGTCTGAGTCGCAAAGGGGGGGGAGCACTCCCCCCCTTTGCGAAATCACTGAGCAGGGGGCACATTAGTGATCGAACAAATACTGTCACTCCAGAGCTGGATGACATTTCTTGCGGACTGGAAACTCTTTGCCCAGGCCTTCGGCGTCACGCTGATGGTCTCCGTCCTGGCGCTTCTGCTGGCGCTTATCCTGGGCGTCTTCTTCGGTGTCATGTCCACATCCAGCAATCCCGTTCTGCGCGGCATTGCCCGCGGCTATGTGGAAACACTGCAGAATACGCCGCTCGTGCTGCAGGCCTATGTCTTTTACCTGGCCCTGCCCTATATCGGCTTCATGATCGGACAGATCTCGGTCGGTATCTACGCGGTGGGCATCTACCACGGTGCCTACATTGCCGAAGTGGTCCGGGCAGGCATTCAGTCCATTCCCCATGGACAGGCCGAAGCCGCAGCGTCCCAGGGTTTCACCTACGTGCAGACCATGCGCTGGATCATCCTTCCGCAGACCGTCAAGATCATTCTGCCTCCGCTCATCAATCAGATGGTCAATCTGATCAAGAACACCTCCGTCATCGCCCTCATCGGCGGCACGGACCTCATGAACAGGACCAACGACTGGGCCACCACCGGCGAGTGCATCTACGGCCCGCCCTTCCTTGTCTGCGGTATCCTCTACTTTATCCTCTGCTTCCCCCTGGCCACCTGGGGACGCAACTATGAAGAAAAGCTGAAGCGGCGTGACGTGCACACCACCGACAAGCCTGCCGCAAAGGAAGCTGAAGGGAGCGCGTCGTGATCGAAGTCATCAGCAGAACCTTTACGCCCGAGATCCTCATGTATCTTCTGGGCGGTGCCTGGCTTGTCATTGAACTGTCCGTCATCATTGTCATCCTGAGCCTCTTTTTCGGCCTGATTCTGGCACTGCTGCGCAGCTACGACAAATTCATCCTGGGCCGCATTGCGGGCGCCTACATCGAAATCTTCCGCAATACCCCCAACCTCATGTGGGTGCTCATCTGCTACGTGCACGCGCCCCTGCCCACGGCCTTCATGCGCTGCACCTTCGCCTTTGTGCTCTTCACCTCTGCAGCCATCGCAGAAATCATCCGCGGCGGCCTCAACTCCATTCCCAAGGGCCAGTTCGAGGCAGCCTATTCCCAGGGCTTCAGCTTTGTACAGACCCTGGTCTACATCGTTCTGCCCCAGTGCTTCCAGAACATCATTCCCACTCTGCTCAGCCAGGTCATCACCGTGGTCAAGGATACTTCCTTCCTCTCCATGGTGGCCGTGGCAGAACTCATGTTCCGCTCCCGCAACGTGCTCTCCCTGCTGCCACGCTACACGGGACAGACCGTGGGCATCGAGCAGGTGGCTGCCATCTTCGGCTTTGCCGCCATCATCTACTTTGTCATCAACTTTACCCTCTCCTGCCTTGTGCGCTACATCCAGAACCGCCGTGCCGCCAGGACAAAGGGCCGCGGCGAGCCTGCCGCTGCGGCTGACAAGGCCTAAGAGCACAGAGAGGAGAACTGTTTTCTGTTCCTTTGTTTTTGCGTAAAACCAAAGGGACACGTGGATCAGGAAACGCCGCTTGCAGCACCCATGCTGCAGACGGCGTTTCCTGGTTTTCCAGGCAGGCGCAGGCCTCATCTTGCAGGAGGACATATGCTGCTTCTGGCCGGACAGCGCACGGATATTGTGACCTGGTACACGCCCTGGCTCATGAACAGGGTGCGGGAAGGCTTTGTTCTTGTCCGCAATCCCAAATGTCCCACCAGGGTGAGCCGCTACAGGCTTGATCGCAGCGTGGTGGACTGCCTTGTGCTCTGCTCCAAGAACTACCGGCCCCTGCTGCCCCATGTGCGCGAACTTGATGCGGCACTGCCCCTGCTCTGCTACGCAACCGTCACAGCCTACGGCCGAGATCTTGAGCCCAGAGTCCCTGACAGGAAGGAGCGCGTTGCCAGCGTGCAGGCTTTGAGCCGGCTTCTTGGCAAAAGGCGTCTTGTCTGGCGCTATGACCCTGTGCTTGTCACGGAGCGCTACACGGTTGAGACCCATCTTGAGATCTTTGCCGCACTCTGCGCGCAGCTTGCCCCTTATGTGCACTGCTGCATCTTCAGCTTTCTGCACCATTTCCCTGGCATGGAGCACTCTCCCCTGCGCTTTGTGAGCGAGGCTCAGGAACTGGCCCTTGCCCAGGGTCTGGCCCGCATAGCCGGGCGTCATCAGCTGCCCCTGCAAAACTGCGCAAGCCGCAGGGACTTCTCCAACCTTGGCATCTTGTCCAGGGCCTGCCTCTCGCAGGATCTTCTTGAAGAGATCCTGGGCAAGCGCCTTGTGCCCCTGCCCACAAGAAAGAGCAGGCCCTTCTGCCATTGCGTGGAGGCTCGCGACCTTGGCACGTACGACAGCTGCGCCAATGGTTGCGTCTACTGCTATGCCAACACAAGCACAGCCAGGGTTCGGGCCAGCATGAGCCGCCATGATCCAGCCTCGCCCCTGCTCATAGGCCATCTGCACAAGGGGGATGTGGTCACGGACGCGCCCCAGAAAAGCGACTGCCTGCCAGGCTCCGCCCGCCAGCTCCTGCTGCCGGGCCTTGAGGCCCTCTCCCATGCCTCCCGCAGGAAGTACACCAAGTCAGAGGGGCACAATGGGGCATAGAAGATCCTGCCAAGGGAACCCCGTACACGTCCCTGGCACAGCGGCTCTTCTCCCGGATCTTCTTCCTCTTCCCCCGATCAGGGGGTACACAAAACCTGCCCAGGAGCAACAAGTCTGTCAGGCAAATGCGGCGTCTCCCGCAAAGGCTCTTCCCATCGCTCTGTGCCCTGTCCCCGAAGACCTTGTGACAGAACAGAAAGGACACGCCACCCCAAAGTACAAGCAGCAGCGGGCCCTGAACGGCAGCATCCCGATTGCGTCCCGCTCCTTCGTTCTCAAGTCTTACAGTCTTGTAACACATGCTCACAGCCATACGACTGGAAGACGGGACATGGATAACTGTCGGACACAAGCGCGATCACGGAGCCAGGGAAATACTCGCCTACAGGTATCTGACCTTTCTTGTTGTCGTCGCTCTGGCAGCTCTTGTGACAGCCCTTGTCCTGCATTCCACAAAGCCCCTGCGTAGGCTTGCCGCATGTGCAGACGCCTATGGCCGCAATCCTGAAAGCTTTCAGCCTCTTCCGGAAACAGGGACAAGGGAAGTACGGGACGTCTCCCAGTCCTTCAATCTCATGCGTGAACGAATTTGTGCAAGTTTCGAGGAACGCAACCGCCTCATGACGGCCATTGCCCATGATCTGCGCACGCCGCTGACCCGTGCACGCCTGCGCCTCGAGCATCTCCAGCCCAGGGCAGAGTGCGACAGGCTGAGCATGGATCTGGACGATCTCGAACTGTTCGTGGCCAGGGGGCTTGATTTCGCAAAGAGCCACAAATCTATGGAAAGGCAGGTCCCTCTGGACATACGGGCCTTTTTGCAGAGCATTGTGGATGACGTCGCCCTGGAGGGGACACGCGTGCCCCTTGCCGCAGACCCAGTGGACGGCCCCCTGCTTGTCAGGGCGCGGCCTTCCTGCCTGAAGCGCTGCGTGAACAATCTGCTCAGCAACGCTCTGACCTATGCAGGCAGCGCCAAAATACGCATTTTTCCTGAAGGAGACACGGTACGCATAGAAATCTCCGACAAGGGGCCAGGCATTCCGGAAGACAAGATTGAGAGCGTGTTCATCCCCTATTACCGCCTGGACAGCTCACGCAATTCCCACCTTGGCGGAACCGGCCTTGGTCTCTCCATTGCACGCAACATGGCGGCTCTGGACCAGGCACGGCTTTCCCTGCACAACAATCCCGAGGGAGGCCTCACTGCACGCATCGTGATGAAGCGCTTCTATCGAAACGCGCCGGCAGCACGCTCTGCCCGGATTGCCGGATGATGTTCGTCGCGCACATTGCAGCCCCTGAACACCCGCGGTGCGAGGGGCTGCCTTCGCAGAAATGCCGCACGTTCCGCGGGGCCGTTCACCGCATCACCGAACTGTCACTTGCATTGCACAGCAATACGCAGCACAATGACGCTGCTTGTCTGCATCAAACCTTCTGGTTCTGAGGACCTCCAGGCAAGAGCAGGCTCACTTCCAATCTTCGTGAGGTGTATCATGTCCAGAATTCTTTCCCTGTGCTGTGCTCTGCTTGCATTCGCCTGTCTTGCGACAACTGCCTGTGCGGAAAAAATCAGCAACGAATTCTTTGCCATCAATGTTCCAGACGGCTGGCAAAAGACCATTTCGCCCACTCAGGCC
>CALVHF010000097.1 GCA_944327295.1 uncultured Desulfovibrio sp.
TGTTTCGCTCTCGGAGAATTGCTAAAAACGGGGGAGCGTCCCCGTGAAACCTCGCACGTAAGTGCGAGGTAGTTCATAAATGTCAGAAAACATGTCGTAAAAAAAAAGAACTCGTTCGACTCACGCCTTTTCAATGTGCCTTCATGTATCTGGCTCTCTTCTGAACGATTGGGACAATCTTGCGTCTGCTGCGGGCAAAAGTGCAATTTTTCACCGGTTCTTCCCTCCTCCTGCTACAAAAAAAGAACGCCCCAACTCCCGGAATGGAGAGAGGGGCGCCCTTGAAAAGCGTACTTTGTTCATCGACCCTTTCTAGAAGGGCACTTCATCCATGATGGCTTCGGAAGGGAAGGCAGGTCCCAGGTCCTCGTCCTTGTTGGCCTGGGAGGGATACTGCTGATGTGCCTGACGGGGCTGGGCTTGCTGGGTCTGCTGCTGGGACGCCTGTCCCCAGGCTCTCTGCTGCTGGGCAGGCCTGGACTGGTTGTAGTCCTCGCGGCCCATTCCGCCACCCATGCTGTCCCTGGACGCGGCTTCGCGCTGGCCGCCGTCGGTACCGCCATTGTTGTTATTGTTGCGGCGATCTAGGAATTGCACGCGCTGAGCCTTGATCTCGGTGGTATACCTGTCCTGTCCCTGCTGATCCTGCCATTTGCGTGTCTGCAGGGATCCTTCCACAAAGACAAGACTGCCCTTGGACAGATAGTTGGAGCAGTTTTCAGCCTGTTTCTGGAACACAGTGACCCTGTGCCATTCTGTCCTGTCCTGACGGACACCTTCTCTGTCAATGTAGGATTCATCCGTGGCAATATTCAGAGAAGTGACAGGGGTTCCGTTCTGAGTATATCTCAGTTCGGGATCACGGCCCAGTCGGCCGATAATCATTACCTTGTTCAACATAGACCAACAATCTCCCTAAAAACACTGGAAATTATGCGTTTTCCTGCCATTCTGTCTGCACGCGCATGATGACTTCCTTGATATTGGGAAGCTCTTCCTGCGGGCAGACACCAATCAGCGGCGCATCGGTGTCCACATTTTCATTGGTCTTGAAGTATGTGGCATAGATGACACCTTCGGGTCCGGAATAATACAGAGGAAGCTCGCGCTTCATTCTGCTCATGATAAAGAGCTCCTGGCCGTCATGAATGACCACACTGCCTGGATCGGACGCCCTCAGTTTGGCGGCAATTTCAGGAGTGAAGTAATATTTGGCCCGCTCAGGGGCACGGAAGAGATAGAGTGCCTGCTTGAGAATGATGCTCTCCACTTCCTCGCGTGTCAGGTGATGCTTGATGGTGACCAGGGGGCAGCCGCACTCCACAAACGTGTTTTCGTATTCCATGTGCACGGTATCTATGACTCCCTTTTCTGGAGCAAAGATGGGCTTGGGATTGCGTTCTCGTGTCAGCGTGGCCAGCTTAGTTCCGGGGCGTTCCTTCCACTGTCCTTCAGGACCGTGCACGGCGTCCCCGGATTTGATGGATGCAAAATTCACCACCCCGGTATGTGGTGTGGAAACCACGATTTCCCGATAGGGTGTCTGTTTTATCTGTTCGAGCAAGTCCGATATGTTAAGCATGAGAAGACACCTTTTGCAGCGAAGATTGCATTAGCGATAATAGAGATTGCGTCCACCTATTGTCTGCAATGCCTGAATGAGATTGTTGCGTATCTGCCGGCGATCCCAGACGCCCTGGATATGGCCCCTGGTCAGTGCCCTATAGCAGCGGTGATACTTGGGCGGCACATCCATGCCCGTGGTGGACTTGATGACGCCAGGGCCGGCAAAGCCGATATTGGAGGAACGGACGGCAAACTGATAGGGCGAGCAGCCAAGGAAGCTGGCCACGGGGCCGGCAAAGGAATTGGTGTCGTAGAGCACCATGTACAGGCCGCCGTTTTCAATATAGCGGCGAACGGCAATGGTGCAGCGGGGCATCTGTATCACGCCGTTGGTGCCTTCCTGAATGCGTATGCCAGCAGTGCCGTGCACATAGGCCAGGAAGGGGTATCGGTTCTTGGATGCTCTCTGGGCCGCTTCCACAAACTTGTAGCCTTCGGCCGCACCAAAGGACCCGCCACGGAAGGTTCCCATGAGCATGGCCACCACAAGCTTGGTATTGTCTATGCGTGCCTCGAAGGTCATGCAGCCGCTCTTGCAGCCCGTCTTTTCCTGGGCAGCCTTGATGGAATCGCCAAAACCCGGATACTCAAGGGGATTGCCGGATTCTATCTCGCTGTTGAACTCCATGACAGAGCCCTTGTCAAAAACATTGCGCACGTACCATTCAGGTTCCATGGGGAAGTGGTAGCCGCAGTTGCTGCACACGCCGGCAAATTCCGCAAAGAGATCGGGGCCCCACAGATCCGGGCAGCCGTAGACTGCGGCATTGGGGCAGGTCACGGCCTGGTCAATCTTGTAGCGGGGGGAGAGGTAGTTCCACTTGTTGTGCTTGTGTTCTCCGGTCCAGCTGGACAAGGTCGTGAGCTCGGAGCTCTTATCCTCCTTGTTCTTGCCGGTGCCTGTGCCGCCCTTGCCAAAGGGCTTGCGCAGCCAGCTCTTGAACACATCCCACTCGTTCTCCGCTTCCTCCAGGAAGGCATGGATCTTGCGCTGATGCTTGCGGTAGAACTCGTACTTGAACTGCATCCAGGGCGTGGTGATGATCTCGTCCATGGCATGTATGGCCTTGGTGAGCATGGGACGCCTGTCCACTGCAGCCTGCTTGGAGAGCTTCAGGAACTTGTTCTGCCTTTTCTTGAGCAGCCTGTCCTTGGCACTGGAGGAGAGACCCCAGCGCAGATACATCTCGTCGAGATTCACGTCCGGCTTGTTGCGCCTGGACAGGGCTATGTTCTTGAAGGGCGAAAGCTTGGTGGACAGGATCACCTCGTCCGTGGCGCGGATGACTTCCTGACGCAGCTGGCGGAAGAAGTCAAAGTGGTAGGAACGGGCGCCCAGGGGCGGTTCCTGGATGATCTTGTCGATATAGCCGAAGCGCAGGTTGTCTTCGGCCGTAATCTTCAGATTCATGGCGCATTTTTCCACCAGCTCCTGCGAGGGACGCTCGCCACCGCGGCAATGGCCCTCGATGGCTGCGGCGCCTTCGGGGGAGATGACCGAATAGTAGCCATCGGAGAGCATGAGCCTACGGTCCGCAAGGCCTATGGCTTCGGCACCGCCGCTGCCGCCTTCGGAAATAACGGAGATGACCGGCACCCTGAGGCCGGCCATGCAGTAGATGTTGCGGGCAATCTGCTGGGCTGCGCCGGGATAGTCTTCAATGGGATAGGAGCCCGGCGTGAAGATGTAGGTATGAATCGGAATGCCCTCGGTCTCGGCCACACGCATGAACTGCCTGGCCTTGGCATTGCCCCAGGGCTTGACGGAACCGCCGTTGCGGAACTCCGCGCCGTGGCCCTTTTCCTGGCCTATAACCATGACCGACTGGATATACCGCTTCTTGCCTCGACGACGGATAATGACCGCACGGGCAATGAGCATGCTGGGATCCAGACTGTGCTCGTCCTGTCCGCCGACTTCAGTGAAGTTGTCATAGACATTTTCCAGAATGTCCTTGAGGCAGATTCTCTGGGGATGCCTGACAATGCGCACCTTGTCCATAGGCGTAATGGACGCATCCAGACGGGCTTCCACGTACTTGAAGAGATCTTCCAGACTCACCAGCTCTTCATAGGGTTTTTCCAGGCTGTCGTGCGTTGCCTTGTCTGTAAATTCGTCAAGCTTCTGTTGCAGCAAAGACACGCTGTCAGCATGTTTCCCCGCAAATATATCCTGAATATAAGAAAGCCTATCGGAAAGGCTTTGTATTCTTTTTAAAAATAAATTATCCATAGTCCTTCGCTGTCCTCAAAGAATCCCTGGAGCGATACAGATACCAGAGTCAGAGCCTAACGAGAAAAAACAACCTAGAATTTCAAAATCTGGCCAGTCTTTTCCTTGAGGTAGGCAATGTTGTTTTCCATGGGTTCCCCGGCAGCATTGTGTCCCTGCAGAACCAGCTCGTTGAGGAAGGTGAGGCCTCTCTCCTTGAGTTCGTTGAGATTCGGCGCCCAGACAATGGCCAGGGCCAGGTTGGGGTCGAATTCCGTGGGAATGCTGTAGGCAGCCTTGGGGACCTGGGTATAGACGGAGAGCCAGGGATGCTCTTTCCAGCGCAGCCGGTCAATGGTGCCCACCCAGGGGGTGAAGTTGTTGTCCGGAGCCTCGGCAATGAGGCGGTATTCAAGTGCCACACCGTCAAAGGTGATGTCCTCCTGGGTGTACCCCAGAGGTTCACCGAGGCCGGTACGAATCTGCTCGGCAATGAGATCCACGTCGTCGCGCCCCTTGATGCGGGCAATACGGGCGGAGACACCGTTTTCCACCTGAATGCGGGTATTCACTTCCATGAGGAAGGGATCGCCCTTGCGCGTCACTATCCATTCCCAGGTGCCAACGCTGTCGTAGCCCACTTCCCTGGCCATGGTCAGGGAGTACTGGACAATGCTCTCCAGCACCTTGTCCGAGTCAAAGCTGTACTCGTTGACAGTGGGATCAAAACCCGGAGCAACCTCCAGGCGCTTCTGACGGCCAGTGGACTGAATGGAGCAGTTGCGGGTTCCGAAATGTACGGGATTCTTGCCGGAACGGTCACCTATGATCTGCACTTCCAGATGATTGAAGTCCGTCACGCGCTGTTCGATGAGCACACCCTCGTCCTTAAACTGACGGGCGGCATAGTTGCGGATGCGACGGTAGACGGAGCGGAACTGATCAATGTCGTCCACTTCCTCGATGCCCATACCGCCACCTCCGGCAGAGGCCTTTATGAGAACCAGAGGATGCTCAATGCCCTGCTGCAGCTGGAAGTCGAATACATCCTCGGCGATGTTTTCCGCCTCCATTTCATCATATATGGGTCTGTCCGATCCCGGAACTGTCGGCACTCCGAGACTGCGGGCCAGTCGCTTGGTATTGATTTTATCACCCAGCTCCCGGATAATCTTCCAGGAGGGACCAAGGAAAATCATTTTCCTGTCACGCTTGGTCACACGGCGGGCAAAACGAAAATCTTCGGCAAAGAAACCATAGCCCGGATGCACCGACGTGCAGCCTGAAATGTCAGCCACAGCCATCAGTTCATTGGCATCATGGTAGGAAGACACCCGGTACAGGGCATGTTCCTTGCCATGGTCCAGAGCAAAGCGAACGTGCGCGGATTCCCGATCTTCAGGTGTATAGATAGCGGTGAAGGGTATGCCCAGCTTGCAGCAGGCCTGCATGATACGGATGGCAATCTCACCGCGGTTGCCGACAAGGACTCTATGGTCGTGCAATGATGTTTCAGAAGGAGTCTCCAAGGTCAGCCTCTCGATGTCGGAATAAAGCAAAAATGCGAGTAGGGCATTTTGTGTAGAGAGGGTATTTTCAATCAAAATTGCGATTATGTCCAGCCTTGCCGCAAAAGAGGCCCAAGGCTCCCCCTGCCAGAGAGAGGGTACCGGCTTTCCGCCTCCCGGGGGCGGACATGGTACCCCCGTTGCCCCTTTTTTGGCGTGTTGGCTCTATGGCTGATCCACAGCGGCTCTCCCGGCACAGCCACTCCGGAAAATGCCTTTTGCACAAAAGCATGATCTTCAGCCATCTTTTCCTGGACAGAGCCGCAAAGTGGTGTCCTCCTCATGGACACTTCTCTTGCAATTTATTGAAAATACTTACGTTTTCCGTCATAAATTCCCGACATGTCCACACGTGTTCCCGCTGGTGACAAAGGCATAAAAAACGGGTACAAGGCAAAGCCGTTCTTGATTTTTCTACTTTGAGTCCAAGAGGTTATCACAAACTTTCTCTTTTGTTCAAAATACATTTTCTCTGAACATACTGCTCATCGTATATCCAGAAATATATTTTTACTGAGAGTCCGGTCAGAAACAATATATTTTTTTATTTTGCACATACAAACTATGAGTATTTTTTCTTCAAAAACACCTTCAGCAAGTTCTTTCCCCTGAAGACAGGAGCAGTACGGCTCTTCCATGTACAAAAAATGCATGAGAGATCCCAGAAACGATTCTGCTGCCTCGACCATTCAGACAATCTGAAAAACGAACAAATTTCTCATCAAGGGGGATGCTGCCAGTGCCCGGCACACGGCAGCGCAAGCATATGAAAAATGAAAAACTGCGCAATGTTGCCATTATAGCCCACGTTGACCACGGCAAGACCACCCTGGTAGATGCCATGTTCCGCCAGAGCGGTGTATTCCGTGCGGATCAGCAGGTCAATGACCGCATCATGGACAACATGGATCTCGAACGCGAACGCGGCATCACCATTGCAGCCAAGAACTGTGCCATCAGCTGGGAAGGTGTCAAAATCAATATCATCGACACCCCCGGTCACGCGGACTTCGGCGGCGAAGTGGAACGCTCCCTGTCCATGGCCAGCGGCGCCATCCTTCTAGTGGACGCTTCCGAAGGCCCGCTGCCGCAGACACGCTTTGTGCTGCGCAAGGCTCTGGAGGCAGGTCTTCCCGTGGTCGTGGTCATCAACAAGATCGACCGCAAGGACGCTCGCATCGAGGAAGTGCTGAACGAAATCTACGATCTTTTCATCGATCTCGGCGCCAACGACGAGCAGCTGGAATTCCCCGTGCTCTATGCCGTGGGCCGCGACGGCGTTGCCATGTACGACAAGGACGACGAGCGCAAGGATCTCAAGCCCCTGTTTGAAACCATCCTCAGCAAGATTCCAGGCCCCGAATACGATCCCGACGAGCCCTTCCAGATGCTGGTGGCCGATCTGGACTATTCCGACTATCTGGGGCGCCTGGCCATTGGCCGCATCTTCCACGGCTCCGTCTTCAACAACGAACCTCTGGCCTGCATTGGCGCCGACAACAATCCCCGTCCCCTGCGCGCCACCAAGCTGCAGGTCTATCAGGGCGTGACCCTGAAAGAGGTGGACAGGGTCGATCCCGGCGACATCGTGGTCCTGGCCGGCATCGAAGATGTGACCATTGGCGACACCATCTGCACAAGGGAACATCCGGCCGCACTGCCCCGCATCACCGTGGACGAGCCCACGGTGGCCATTCGCATCGGCATAAACACCTCGCCCCTGGCCGGCAGGGAAGGCAAGCTTCTGCAGAGCCGGGTCATTCAGGACCGCCTGCAGAAGGAAACGCTGCGCAATGTGGCCATACGCCTAGAAGTCTCCGACGATCACGACTCCTTCATCGTCAAGGGACGCGGCGAGTTCCAGATGGCCATTCTGGTGGAAACCATGCGCAGAGAAGGTTTTGAACTCTCCGTGGGCCGCCCCGAAGTCATCCTGAAGAAGGACGAGAACGGCACGGTCTTCGAGCCCATCGAACACCTCTATGTGGACTGCGACGAAAGCTTCATGGGAGTTGTGACCGACAAGATCAATCAGCGCAAGGGCAAGATGATCAACTGCCACAATGCCGGCACAGGCCGCGTACGCCTGGAATTTTCCGTGCCTTCCCGTGGCCTTATCGGCTATCAGGACGAATTTCTCACGGATACCAAGGGTACGGGCATCATGAATGCCTACCTCGAAGGCTACGAGGAATGGCGCGGCGAATTCCCGAGCCGCTACACGGGCAGCATCGTCTCCGACAGGGCCGGCAATGCCGTCGCCTATGCCCTGTTCAACCTCGAACCCAGGGGCTCGCTCTTCATTGAACCTGGCGACCCGGTCTACGAGGGCATGATCATAGGCGAGCACAACAGGGACAATGACATCGATGTCAATCCTACCAAGGCCAAGAAGCTGACCAACCTGCGTGCCGCAGGCAAGGACGAGAACGTCATTCTCACCCCTGTCCGCAAGATGTCGCTGGAAAAGGCCATGCACTTTGTGCGCGAAGACGAGCTTGTGGAAGTCACGCCCCAGTCCATCCGCCTGCGCAAGGTCATTCTTTCCGCCCAGAAGCGCTATCAGCTCGCAGGCATCAAGGCCGGCAAGCGCATGTCCTAGTGTCTAATTTTAAAATTATGTCATGATATCTAGACAATGAAATGTAGTAATTTCAACTAGATGTAAGTAGA
>CALVHF010000098.1 GCA_944327295.1 uncultured Desulfovibrio sp.
GGCTTGTGCCTGCCACATCCAGGCTTGCCTGCATGGTGTACTCAAGGAGGACCGGGCAGATGTCTTCCGGCTGGTTGGCAAGGTATTTCTTGAGCTTGCGCACGGCTACGGCCTCCAGCATGGCCAGGCTCTCCGGAGGCAGGGTCTCCTTGAGCAGGCAGGAGGGATCGTGCAGGGTGTTTTCAAAGAGGGCCACAAGCTCCTCGGTCGCAGCCTCGCGATCGGGCAGGTTGCTGCCCAGATGCGCCCTGTGAAAGTCCTCCAGCACCTTGTGCATGAGGGTGCCTACACCCAGGGGGTCATCGCCCTCGTTGACCATGGTGAGGGGTCTCAGTCGGGCCAGCCGCTTGAGGCCAAAGGCCAGGGGGCATTCCAGGTACTTGTCCAGGGCCGAGGGCGAGAGCGGGCAGGTTTCGGCGTTCAGGGTTTCCTGCAGGGCCAGGGCCGTGCGCTGCACAAGCTTGAGGGATCTGGGCACGGGCTGCATGGGCGTGAGGGCGCAGGAGACGACTTGAAGCGGCGGCTCCCCCGGCGTGAAGACGCGCTGCTCGGCAAGCTCCTGCTGCCAGATGTATTCCTCCACAAAGCGGCTGCGGCTCTTCTTGCCGTCAAAGAGGTAGGTTCTGGTAATGCCTTCCTGCCAGTAGAAGCTGACGTGCCCTGAGCTCTGGCAGAGCCTGTGCAGGGCATAGCCAAGCTCCAGATCGCCCTCGTTCAGATCCGGCAGGCCCAGGACGGCGCGCAGGGAGTCGGGCAGGAGGGGATCGTGCTGCCTCGCTCCTGGCAGGCAGTCGTCCGTGGCCTCGAGCACGCAGACGTGATCGAAGGAGAGCAGGGTGCTCTCGAGAACGTTCAGAATCTGCAGGGGCGCCTCGGAGGGATTGCGGCGCACGTTTTTGCGGGGGGCGTCTTCCTGAGCCTCTGCCGTGCCTGTGCCCGGCTCGAAGGAGAGGTAGAGGCTGCGGCAGAGCGTCTCGAAGATGCGGGCAAGGCTTGCCAGACCAAGGGTGTGCCCGGCCATGAGGGTGTGGCGCAGCTCGGGGATGAGGGTATGCTCCACATGAAAGAGCGCCTCCATGTCCACGGGCGAGGTCGTGCGCAAAAGGGACCCGCGCTCCTGCACATAGTCGCAGACCCCTTGCAGGGCATCGGCCAGATCCCCTGTGCCTGCAAGCTGCGCAAAGCCCGAGACAAAGACCTCGAGAAATTCCTGCAGCCCCTGCACCTCGTCTTCGTGGTCGTCAAAGGTTTCGGTCTTGAGCACGTCGGCAAAAGGCTCAATAAAGCGCAGGCCGTGGCAGAGCTGGATGCGGTAGCGGCGCAGGGCCGGCAGAAGCGATCTGCCGTCCGGGCCGGTGAGACCTGCGAGCAGGGGCGCGTCCACGCAGGAGAGCAGGCCCTTCCAGTGGTAGCGGCCCTTGTCGTCCCTGTTGGTCTGCAGGGCCAGCACGTCGTGGAGAAACTGGAAGACCGGGGTGTCGGCCAGGCTGAAGCCCAGGGCAATGTTGAGCTCCCCACGCCGCGCTTTGGGGATGTGGTGGAGCAGGGGCATGAGCAGGGAGGCCCTGGGCAGGATGATCGCCGTCTGCCCCCGGGGCTGCCCTGTGCCTTCTGTCGGGCCGTCTTCGTTCGGGGCGCTCGCCTTCTGACCGGCCTCGTCTGCTTTGTTCGGGGCGCGCTCCAGCTCGTCCTGCAGGGCGTCGAGCTGGGAGTGGAGATCATAGCCCGAGAGGAAGGAGAAGGTCGGCCCGCCCTTTTGAGCCTGTGTCCCGGTTGGTGGAGACGGGACCAGTTCCGCGTCTGCCTGCCAGGATTCAATCCACTGCACATGGCGCTGGCAGATCCAGTGGGCCCTGTGGCGTTGTTCGGGGTCGGCCACCAGGGGATCGGTGTGCAGGCAGATGTGGGCGCCTTCTTCCCACAGGCGCCGGAAGAGGCGCTCCTGTACGGCCGAGAGTGTGTGAAAGCCCATAATGAAGACGGGCCTGTGCTCTGTGGGTGTCAGCTGCGAGGGCAGGGGCGCGTCAGGATTCTTCTCGAGGTGCGCGCCAAGTTCGTGAAGAATGAGCCCTTCGGTGGTGCGGTTGCGGCTGCGCAGGGCCTCAAGATAGGTGCGGCTCACCTCGCCCAGGGATTCCAGCACCTGGGCTGCCGCAGGCAGGACCTCGTCCTCGCAGGCCAGCACGTCGGCTGGCTCAATCCCCTGGGAGAGGAGCTCGTCAATGAGGTCTGCGATCTTCTCGCCCCAGGGCAGAAAGGCGTCGAGATCCATGCGGGCCAGGTTCTGGCCAGGCTTGTGTCTGGTCCCGTCCTCGTTCTTGTCCGCAGTGTCCGCAGCGTCCGCCGTCTCCTCTTGCGCCCTGTCCGGGAGGCTTTGCACGGCCTCATGGAGCAGGGTCACGGCATCAAGCATGGAGGCAGGCTCCGGGCGCGTGTGGACAAGGTCCGCGTGCCAGAGCCTGATTACGTCCTTCCAGGGCAGGAGCCGCGGCAGGACAGAGGCTGTGCCCTCCCTGGCATAAAGGGCCTGCAGATACTGCCAGGGCCTGAAGGTGGGCGAGATGAGCAGGGGAATGTCCAGGGGACTTGTGCGCAGGGACTCGGCAACCGTCTTGAACTGCGGCAGAAAGGGCTCCTTCCAGGAAAAGATGCGGATGGGATTGGGCATGGGAACTCCTTTGTGCCTAGCGGTCGGTGTTTGCATCCGTGTTTGTGTCCGTGCAGAGATCCGGCAGCGATCTGGAGCCAGGGCGCTTCATCCCGGCCTTCGCCTTCGGGCGCGCCTTGCCCTGGCCTTGTGCGGTTTTTTGGGCCGGACTCCGGACCTTGTCCCCGGTCTTTCCCTGCGCTTTTTCCTGGGCCCGCATGCTGCGGGCTCCCTTGGCGGCAAGGCCGGAGATGCTGGCAATGAGCCCCGGCACATCGGCTTCGTCCAGGAGCACGGCCGGAGCTTCTGCGCCCGTGACGCGGCCCGACAGGGTGGGGCTTGAGCCGTCGTGCAGGACCAGGTGCAGCTTGCGGCTGCGCAAATAGACAATGCAGCCCATGGGCCTCGGGCTTGCCTTGTCGCCGGCAGCCACCAGAGTGCGCAGATAGGCCAGCACCTGGGCATGGTAGTCGCTCAAAAACGGTTCTTCGCACAGGCCGTGCTTGTACTCCACAACCAGGGGACCTGTGAGGTGGTTTTCCGCATGGGGGAGCACCAGCAAATCCGTGCGCAGCATGCGCCCCCTGGAGGTGCAGATGGACTGCTCGGGCAGGCCGTGATCGAGCCAGTGGCAGCGCTCGTCCAGGGCCGCAAACCAGGCAAGCTCCTCCCTGGCCCTGTCCGCAAAGTCTCCTTCCCCAAGCCAGGGAGCTGCCTTGATCCGCTCCTGCAGGGCCTGCTCGCGGGCGTGTGCAAAGGCCTCCTCGTCCCTGCGCACGCTGGCAGGGAGCCTGGCCAGTTCCTCCAGGCAGGCGTGCACAAGAATGCCTTCTTCCCGGGCGCGATCCCTTGGGTGGCTTTCGTCTTGATAGTCAAAGTGCAGGCGCAGCCTGGGCATCCAGTCCATGGGGCGCCAGTCCTGGCTGGCTGCAAGGGCCGTGCGCCCGGTGCCGTCCCAGAGGGGCCGGGGCACAGAGGCTGTCCCGCCCTGCACAGCCTCTGTTTCAGGCAGCTCAGGCGTCTTGGGCCTTTCTGGCAGATCGGCCCCGGTCGGCCCTGTCTGCGTCTGTACAGGGTCCTGCTCCTGCAGATCGTGCAGCGTCGCATCCAGTTCCTGCTGCACCTGTGCCCAGGGCACAGGTGCGGGGAGGGCCTCTCCGGCCCTGGCGAGAAGGCAGTGCAGGAGCGCGCCGTCACCCTGGGGTTTGGCGGACACAAGGATGCAGAGTTCTTCCTCGGCTCTGGTAAAGGCCACGTAGAAGCGGTTGACCGCCTCGAAGGCGTCCTTGAGCACCCTGGCCGTCCAGGAGGGAAAGACCTTCGTGTGGGGGCACAGGGCCCGCAGGGGAGCGGATCCGTCTTCCGGGTAGTATTCCACCACTTCAAGGCCCGGGAAGTTGCTCGTCCTGGCGCTTGTCCAGGGCACAATCACGATGGGCGCCTGCAGACCCTTGGCCTTGTGGGTGGTCATGATGCGCACGGCGTCCATGCCCTCGGGCATGGGCACCTTTTCTTCCTGGCCGTGCTCGGCCCAGTAGTCCAGAAAGGCGCCCACAGAGCGGATGCCGCGCTGCCTGGAGGTGTGCAGGATCTCCAGAAAGCGGCGCACAAAGGGTCGGGCCTCGGGAAAGCGTGCGTCCACGTCCTCGCGATCGTACCACTCGGCCACAAGGTCGTAGGGCGTGATGCTGCCGCAGGCATCCATCAGGGGCACAAGGAGGGTATTCCAGGCCTGCGGATAGGCCTCGCTCCAGGCCTGGGCCAGGGTGCGCCCAGGGCTGTTGAGGCGGTTTGGGGCCTGGCTGCCGGACGATCTGCCGCTTCCCCCTGAACCCTGTGTCTCGTCCGTCCCTCCTGAACCATGGTCCGGATCTTCATTCAGATCCTCGGGCAGATCATCCGGGTCATAGTTCTCCACATCAAGGGTGTGGCGCACCCTGCGCTCGCGGGAGAGGGCGAGCAGGCTCTCGTCCAGGTGAAAGCGCTCGCAGGCAAAGGGGCGATCCTCCGCATCCCTGTTCATGATGCTGCCGCTCATCACGGTCCAGAAGGCAATGTCGTCTTCAGGCGCCCTGAGGAAGGTGAGCAGGGCAATGGTCTGCACGATGAGGGGATGATCGCTGAGGAGCAGGCTGTTTTCCGTGATCACGGGTATGCCCTGCTGGCTCAGGAAACGGGCCAGGGCCATGGCCTGACGGTTGGTGCGCACAAGGACCAGAAGGTCCGACCAGGGGTGGGTGGCGTGGCTTTTGAGGCAGAGCTTGTGCACGGCCGTGCACTGCTCGTCTGCAGGGACGATGTCGTCGTCCTCTGCTTCTGCAGCCCCTGTTCCTCCGTCGTTTCCCTTCTGCTCGTCCGCTCCGAAGAGCACCAGGGAGACGGAGCCTCCGTCCCTGGTCCTGGGCGAGGGTCCCTGGGCTGCACCGGCATAGGCTTCGGCCATCTTGCCGGCCATGTAGTCGATGAGGGTCTCGTCCGGGGCTTCGGCGTCTGCGCAGTAGGAGGGCGCCTGCCTGCAGGTGGCCGCAAGGTCGAGACTCGAACTTGCGGCTTCAAGCACCTTCCGGCACAGATCCCTGTCATCCAGGGGCGCAAAGAGGGCATTGTTGAAGTCGATGATTTCCTTTCTCGATCGCCAGTTGGCGGCCAGGGTCTCGCGGTGCACGCCGGACTGAAGCATGCGGGTGAGGGAGGCATCGCGGCTTATGTCGTCAAAGAGCTGGGAGTCGCCGCCCCGAAAGCCATAGATGGCCTGCTTCACGTCACCCACCCAGGAAAAGGAGCCGCCCCTGGCCAGGGCCTCGGCCACCAGGGGCTTCAGGGCTGCCCAGTGATCGCGGCTTGTGTCCTGAAACTCGTCCACCAGGAAATGGCTTATGCGCGTGCCCATGCGGCACAAGGCCTCGGCCACGCCGTACTCGCCGCTCAGGATGCGCTCCACCATGATGGGAATGCGGTCGTTGGGCACAAGGCCCTCGGCCTGCTGATTGCGCTCGTAGCGCTCGAAGATGAGTCGGGCCAGTTCGAGCAGGGGCTGGCAGATGCGGCTTTGCCTGTAGAGGGCCTCCAGAGGCAGAAAGGAGCGCACCGAGTCCACAAGCGTTGCATAGGCTTCGTGCACGCTGTCCGGCGCAGGACCGCTCTTGGTTGTGACAGGGAGCTTGTCTTTTCTGAAGTAGGCCGAATCGAAGCATTTCTTGGAGAGGCGCAGCTTCGCATAGTCGGCCAGGGTGGCCTCCTGCACACAGCCCCCAAGTTCTGCGGCATACTCCCGGCAGGCCTTTTCCAGGGCCGAGATGCAATTCTTGTGCAAGCGTATGGCAGCCCCTTCGGGCGCCGTGCCGTCTGCTGCCAGAAGGAGCTGCATGCACTCGTGGATGGTCTTGCGAAGCCCTGGGAGCAGGCCCTGGCCGTCGCTCGTCTGAAAGGCCTCTTCGGGAGTGAGATCGTTCAGCCGCTCCGTGAAAAGCAGGGGCATGAGCCTCGTCAGTTTCTTTGTAATGATGCTCGAGGCCTGAAAGGTGTTGCGCTCGTCGTAGGTGGCCGCCATTTCGCAGATGCGGGCAATGAGGGCCTTCAGATGCCTGTCGCCCTGCCAGGCCTCGTTGGTCACGGCCTCCCAGTAGGGGTCGAGAATCTCGCTGGTGGTAAAGACCGGCGTAAAGTCCGGGGGCAGGTTCTCGGTCAGGGCCGACATGCGCACGATGAGATTGAGCAGGCTGTCAATGGTGGAGATGTTGAGGCTTGCCTTGTCGTGCATGATGCGCTCAAGCCACTCCCTGGCCTCCCTTTGCGTGAGAAAGGGCGCAGACGAGCCTTCGGGTGCGGAGCACAGGGCCCGTTCCTTGAGCACCCTGAGCACACGGTCCTGCATTTCCGAGGCTGCGGCATTGGTGAAGGTAATGGCCATGACACTGCGCCAGTCTTCCTCCGGGCCCATCATGGAGCAGGCCGAGTCGCGCCTGACCTGGGCCTTGCAGCCCGAGAGATGCTTCAGAAATTCCTGGGTCAGGGTATAGGTCTTGCCCGAACCGGCAGAGGCCTTGATCTGGGTCATTTCCGGCTGAATGTCTGGCATGGCGTGCTCCTCGAAATCAGGGTGCAGGCAGGGAGGGGATGTGCGTTGCCCGGGACTGGAACAAGGCAGGGACAGGCAGAGGCAGGGAGCCTGGCTGTTCCTGCACAAGGACCTTTTTGTCCCTGCTCCCGTCTGTCTTCTTATGCCCCAAGGCCCCGCAGTGCGGCAAGGTGCCAAGGCACTTTTCGGGGCCGTATACGGCGATGTCCCGGCTGCAGGGCTTGCGGCCGGGACATCGCAGGGAAAAGAATTCGGAAACGCTTCGGAACAAGGGGCAGGGGAAGAGCAGGAGAGCTCTTCGGCGCGCTATTCGGCTGGCTGCATGCCCCTGAGGTCGCCCTGGCCCGTGGATTCGAGCACGGCACGCCACAGGTCCGAGGAGATGTTCATGTGGCGGCGCTCCCGGGTCACAAGGTCGAAGGGCATGTGGATGTAGCGGCTCTGCACCTTGGCAATGACCATGCCGGTGCGGCCGGCCATGGCGGCGTGCACGGCGTACTGGCCGAGGAAGCCGCAATAGACCTTGTCGTTGGCAGCAGCCGGCACGGAGCGAATGATGTAGCTCGGGTCGATGTACTTGATGGAAGGCCTGATGTCGCTGTGAGCAAAGTGCTCCTTGATGCGCTTGCACAGATAGGTGCCGATGTCGCCCAGGATCTTGTTGCCCGAGAGATCCGTGCCCCTGCCCTTCGGTTCCTCGGCAATGAGGTGCTGGCCTGCGCCCTCGGCCACCACGATGACCGCGTGGCCGCGGGTTCTTAAGCGCGCTTCCAGGGCAGGCAGAAGGCCGCCTTCGCCTTCGAGGAGGAAGGGGGCTTCGGGAATGAGCACGTAGTTGACTTCCTTCATGGCCAGGGTGGCGCGGGCGGCAATGAAGCCGGACTCGCGGCCCATGACCTTGACGATGCCGACGCCGTAGGGTGCGCCCAGGGCCTCGGTGTGGGCGCATTCAATGGCCTCGGTGGCCTTGGAGACCGCCGTCTCGAAGCCGAAGGACTGCGGAATGAAGCTGATGTCGTT
>CALVHF010000099.1 GCA_944327295.1 uncultured Desulfovibrio sp.
AATGCAGGGCATGCCCATGGAACAGCCCACGGTCCGCATCAAGGATGCCGGAGCCGACAAGGACCTGAGCAAGACCCTCAAGGCCACCACCTTCCTGGGCCAGAAGGCCTGGACGGCAGCCTACCACGTCGAGCGTCCCGGCGTCTACCAGATTATCATGGAGCCCAGGCCCTACTGGGAACCTGCCGAAAACTGCTACATCGTGCACTACACCAAGGTCTATGTGGCTGCCTACGGCGAGGAAACAGGCTGGGCCAGACCGGCCGGCCTCAAGACCGAGATCGTGCCCCTGACCCGTCCCTTCGGCAACTATGCCGGCAACGTCTTCCAGGGCCAGGTGCTCCTGGACGGCAAGCCCGTGGCAGGCTGTGACGTGGAAGTGGAATACTACAACAAGGACAAGGCCTTCAAGGCCCCCAATCCCTACATGACCACCCAGGTCGTGAAGACCGATGCCAACGGTGTCTTCACCTACGTGGCGCCCTTTGCCGGCTGGTGGGGCTTTGCCGCCCTCAACACAAGCCCGGACAAGATGGTGCATCAGGGCAGCCACAAGAATGTGGAACTGGGCGCCGTGCTCTGGACCCGCTTTGTGGATCCGGTGAAGGCCCAGTAGACCCTGAGCACTCCTTCCGAATCGGTCCTTCCTGTAGATCCTTCGGAACATCCTGCTCCCTTCGGACCCGCCGGCCGGGCCCGAGACACGTCCTGAAACGGACAGAGTGGCCTGCCTGACCATGAGACGGCAGCCCCCTTGCCCTGATCCCTTCTCCTGTCCTCCCTGTCGGAAAGCAGGCCTGTTTTTTTCCGGTTTTCCGACAGGGCGGGCAGGCCCTGCATGCAGCGGAGAGACACACCATGCATATTTCGGAAGGCGTCCTTTCCCCGCAGGTTCTGGCCTGCGGCGCCGCCCTGACCGCGGCAGGCCTGGCCCTGGGCCTGCGTTCCCTGAAAAACGAACGCCTCATGACCGTGGGCCTCATGGCCTCGGCCTTCTTTGTGGCCTCCCTTGTGCATGTCCCCTTGGGTCCAGGCTCCGTGCACCTCATCCTCAACGGCCTGCTCGGCATGCTTCTTGGCTGGGCCGCCTTTCCGGCCATCTTCACGGCCCTCATCCTGCAGGCCGTGCTCTTTCAGTTTGGCGGCATCACGGTCCTGGGCGTCAATACCTTCACCATGGCCCTGCCGGCCGTGCTCTGCGGCCTTGCGCTGCGCCCCCTGCTGCGCAGGGAGGGCCGGGTGCGCCTGCTGGCCGCCTTTGCCTGCGGCTTTCTCTCCGTGGCCGGCGCCGCCCTGCTCACGGCCCTGGCCCTGGCCTGGACCGACGAGGGCTTTGTCCAGTCGGCCCGCATCCTCCTTGTCGCCCATCTGCCCGTCATGGCCCTGGAAGGCCTGATTTCCGCTTTTGCCCTCTCCTTCCTGGCCAGGGTTCGCCCGGAAGTGCTCACCCTTTTCTCAAACAGGTCCTGACCGCCATGCCGAACGCCTCCTTCTCTTCCCCCTCCCCTGTTGCCAGCCCATACCGCTCCGGACGCTTCCTTCCGGCTGCCTGCGTGCTGGCCCTCTGCCTCATGCTGGCAGGCCCTGCCCAGGCCCACAGAGTCAACATCTTTGCCTTTGTGGACGGGACTGTCCTGCAGACCGAGTGTTCCTTCAGCTCGGGCACAAAGGTCCAGTCGGCTCCCGTTGACGTGCTCGATGCCCAGAGCGGAAACCTCCTCCAGCAGGGCACCACGGACACGCAGGGCAGGGTCCGCTTTGCCATCACCCCGGCCATGAAGGCAGCGCCCAAAGGCCTCATCCTGCGTGTCCGGGCAGGCGAAGGCCATCAGGGCGAGTGGACCGTGGAGGCCGACGAGCTGACCGCCGTGACAGTCCGCCAGGAACAGGCCCGGCAGGCACAGACGCAGCAGGAACAGGCACAAAAGGACAGGGCGCCGCAGGTCGCTGCCAGGGCACAGACGGCCCCGGCACAGCAGGCGGCCGGGCCGGCAGACAGTGCCGAACAGATTGTGCTCACCAGGGCCGAGCTGCAGGCCCTTGTCCGGGAAGCTGTTCAGACAGCTGTTGAGGACGCCCTGGCCCGCAGCCTGGCAGACAGTCAGGCCGCTCTGGCAACGACCCTCGACACGGCCCTTGACACAGCTCTGGACCAGAAGCTTGCTCCCGTGCGCCGCATGCTGAGCGAGCAGACGCAAAAGAGCCCAGGCCTGCAGGAAATCATCGGCGGCCTTGGCTGGATTCTGGGCCTGGTGGGTCTTGCGGCCTGGCTCCGACGCAGGCCCTGACCCTGGGCGATGGCCCGGTACCTGTCCTGATGCCGGGTCCAGATATGGGGTCCTGATGCGGAGCCCTCATTCGGAGACCCGCTGTGGAGCCCTCAGGCCGTCTTGTCGCCCGGGCGCTTTTCTGCCAGACTGCCCTCTCTGCCCAAAAAGCCAGGCGCTGCCAGGGAAGCGGGCTGCTCCCAAAACATCCCTGCGCACGCCAGATTTGCCTCTTCACCCGCACGGCCCTGCAGGCACTCATAATGATCAGCGAAGACTTCAGCCAGGGGACGTCCCCCATACACAGCCTGGATCCCAGGGCCCGCGTGGCCATGGCCTGTTGTACGGCCCTCATTCTGGCCCTGCTCACCGACGTGCGCCTGGCCCTGGCGGGTCTTGTGCCGGGCCTTGTGCTGCTGTTCTTCAGCAGACCGCCCCTGGGCCTGCTTTGCCGCCGCCTTGTGCAGGTCAATGTCTTCATCCTCTTTCTCTGGCTCACCGTGCCCTGGAGCGTGCCGGGCACAGAGCTGCTTGCGCTCGGGCCCCTGAGCGTCACGGCCGAGGGCGTGCAGCTCGCCCTGCTGGTCACCCTCAAGTGCAATGCCATTGTGCTGATCTTCCTGGCCCTGGTGGCCACCCTGTCCCTGCCCGTCCTTGGCTGTGCCCTGGAGCGCCTCCATTGTCCCAGGCGCCTCATTGTCCTGCTGCTCTCCGCCTACCGCTACCTCTTTGTGCTGGCCCGGGAGTGGGAGACCCTGCACACGGCAGCCCGGCTCAGGGGCTTTGTGCCAGGCACCAATACCCATACCTACAGGACGTATGCGAACATGCTCGGCATGCTCTTCGTGCACAGCCTGGACCGCTCGCAGCGCGTCTGGGAGGCCATGTGCCTGCGCGGCTTCAGCGGGCACTTTCCCTGTCTGGCCCGCTTTGCCATGCAGGGCAGAGACTGGATTTTTGCGACCCTGACAAGCCTTGCCTACCTTGCCCTGGCCGCCCTGAATCTCTGCCAGACTCTCTTCCCAGGCCTTTTCTAGACGCACGCGATCCCCTTTTCTTCCTCTGCCTTTCCGGACAGGCATTTGTCCCAGGACCGACGGATTTGTCCCATGCAGCCACCCCTTCTTGCTCTTGAGCACATTACCTTTGCCTACGATGTGGCCCATCCCCTCTTTCAGGACCTGAACCTGACCCTGCACGAGGGCGAACACATGGGCTTTTTCGGCCACAACGGCCAGGGCAAGACGAGCCTCTTTCGCCTCATCACCGGTCTGGAACGCCCCTCCTCAGGCACCATTGCCTTTCAGGGGACGCCTGTCGTCACAGAGCAGGACTTTCAGACACTGCGCCGCAGGACAGGCTTTGTGCTGCAGCATGCCGAAGACCAGCTCTTCTGCCCCACTGTGCTGGACGACGTGGCCTTCGGCCTGCTCAACCTGGGCCTGAGCGCCGACGAGGCCAGGGAACGGTCGCTGGCGCAGCTGGCCAGCCTGGGCCTGGCAGGCTTTGAGGACCGACTCACCCACCGCCTCTCCGGCGGCGAGAAGAAGCTTGTCTCCCTGGCAGGGGTGCTTGTCATGGAGCCGCAGCTCCTGCTCTTTGACGAGCCCACCAGCACCCTGGACCCCAGGGCCAGGGAACGTCTGCAGGACATCATTACAGGCCTTCCCCAGGCGCGCATCATCATCTCCCATGACCGGCGCTTCCTGGAGGCCACCTCGGATCGCTTCATGACCCTCAGGGACGGCCGCATTGTGCACACGGACTGTGCCTCATTCTTTGCCTGAGGGCTGCCAGAGGATTCCGGTGACACGGCGAAACAGGGACACGACAAAACAGCGATACAAAGACACAGTGCAACGGCGACACAGTGACACGGCGAAACAGCAAAATGGCACGGCAACGCTGAACGCTTCAGCGTATCAATGTGCCAATGCGTCAGTGCATCAGCAAAACAGCGAAAAAGCGACACAGCACAACACAGCGACACAACACAGCGACACAGCACAACGACACAGCACAACGGCGACACCGTGACACAGGGACACAGCGCTACGGCAAGACAGGGGCACAGTGACACGGCGTCACAGGGAGCCGGCGTCTCTCCTGAGCATCCCTCCTGATCGTCTCCTGAAGCGTCTCCCTGCTCCGGGCAGACGTCCTGGCCATCTGGCTCTGCCGCCCTGCCCCAATCTCCTGACCCTGTCGCCCTGGCCCTGTCATCTGATCAGGCGCCTGGTCTGGTCCCTGGCGGCGAATTCTTGCGCACAGACTACACGGTTGTGAACGTCAGCCTGCAGCCTGGCTGGGACTTCTGAGCACATCTCCCTCTTCCTCTTTTTCCTTCTTCCCTGCACCATGTGCCCCGTTCCGGCGCCTGTTGCGCGCCAGGTACGGGGCCTTTTCCTGTTCACAGCCCGAGGGCAGAGGCCAGGGGGAGCTGCGGACGGATGACAGCGGGCTTGCGGACAGCTCTTCCTCGTACCCCTTCCTCGTGTCCCTTTCTCTTTGCCCTCCTTCCTCCGTCCCTTGCACCCCTTTCCTGCGCGCTGTTTGCCCGGACTACTGGATCTGCTCTGATACATTGTGTATAATGAGACTTGTTAGCGGGATTTGTTTCGTGCACCTCTGGACAAAGGCCGGTCACAAGAGCATCTTGGGGAGAGCCCTTTTGGAAAAAGCGCCTTTTTGCAGGTGCACAAGGGCCCGGATCCCCGGTATCCCGGAATCCCTGGATCCCTGGCCCGGCAGCAGACAATGGTGCCGGCTCCCCCCTGCTCCTCCCTTCCCGAACCCCTCTTCCTCTCGGACGGGCATGCCCATGGACACGCATCTTCTGAAACAAGACGAACTGCTCTCTGTGCTTGAGAGTGCCTTTTACGCCATTGTCCGCGTGAACCCCGAGGAGGACGCCTGCTGGTTTTTGAAGGGGGTGCGCGAGGCGCACTGCTTTCAGCGCCTTGCCTACAAGAGTCTCCTGCAGAAGCTTGGCCGGTTTGTCTATGCCAAGTACCGCCGCCAGGTCCTGTACAAACTCAGTCCGGCCGTTCTTGCCAGACGGGACTTCAAGCCGGACTATTCGCTGAACTTTGCCTATGCAACCTTTGGCAAGGAAAGGTGGGTGTCCTTAAGCTTCGTGTGCGACCCGCAGTCGCACAGCGTGTACCTGCTCTTCAGACAATGCGGCGAATACGACGTGGTCCTCAAGGACATCGTCAACCTCTACGTCTATGACCGCTGCGACTACTTTGTCTATATTGATGCCCTGAAAAACAGCTATGTCATGTTCAGCGGCAGCCAGGACAGCACGCCCATTCCACCGCTGACGGGCGACGACTACAACGGCGAAGTAGTCCGCTATGCGCAGCGCTATGTGCCCCCGGAGGAACGGGACGTGGCCATCAACGAGATGGTCACGGACCGTGTGATCGAGGCGCTTGAGCACAGCGACACCCACAGCGCCTATGTCGGCGTGGTGGATCCCGTGCGCGGCTACACACGCAAGAAGGTGGAATTTCAGTACTACGACAGGGAGCGCAAGAAGCTCCTGCTCTGGCGCACGGACATCTCCGAGCTCTATCACGACGAACTCGAGCGCAATGCCAGGCTGCGCGAGGCCCTCCATCGTGCCCAGACCGACTCCATGACCGGCCTGCTCAACAAGCAGACCTTCGAGGAGGAAGTCCGGGAGTGGCTGCAGACCAGCAGGGAGCTTGCCGCCTTTCTCTTCGTGGATCTCGACAACTTCAAGACCATCAACGACGTCTACGGCCACAGCGCAGGGGACAGGGCCATCCTGGCCCTGGCCTCCCTGCTGAAAAGGGAGGCAAAGGACTGCCACGCCCTGGTGGGCCGCATAGGCGGCGACGAATTTGCGGTCTTTCTGCCCAGGCTCCACACTCGTGAAGAGGCCGATCGCTTTGCCCGGGCCGTGTGTGCAGGCTTTGCCGCCCAGGGCCGGCAGCTCGAATCGACCGTGTCCTGCAGCATAGGCATTGCCTGGTTCCCGGACGAGGCAGCAAGCTACGAGGAACTGACCGAAAAGGCGGACAGCCGTGTCTACATGGTGAAGTCCTCCGGCAAGAACGGCGTTCTGTCCGACTAGGGGACAGGCCAGATCCTCCATCGAACTGCCTGCACGCACCGGCAAAAGATTTTTTCATGGACAGGAACTGCCCTCTGCCTGCCCAGGAGACTCCCCCCGCAGATGCAGGCATATGTGTCTCTGAAGGGGATTCTGAGCAAATTGCTGCAACTTCCTGATGCGGGACAGAGGGGACAAGCTCCCGTCCCGAGCTGGATTCCCCTGCGCTCTTCCTGTATACCTGAGGACAGGTTCACGACCTTCCCCCTGTTCACCTCTTCTGCACCATCAACTGCCCCCTGGCCCGGGATCCTGCACACATGCCCATGGACATTCAGAAAAAAAGCGAGCTGCTCTCTGTTCTTGAGAGTGCCTTTCACGCCATCATCCGCGTCAGCCCCGAGGAAGACGCCTGCTGGTTTCTGAAGGGCGTTCATGCCAGGCACGATGGCCGCAGGTTTTCCTACAGCCGCCTGCTGCAGTCCCTTGATCGGTTCATCTATGCAAAGTACCGCAAGGCCGTCCTGAACGGACTCAGGCCGGACACGCTGAGGAAACGGGACTCCAGGCTGGATCATGCGCTGAACTTCGCCTACGCAACCTTTGGCGAGGAAAAGTGGGTTTCCTTGAGCTTTGTCAGCGATCCGCACTCGCACTACGTGTATCTGCTGCTCAGCCAGTGCAGCGAGTACGACGTGGTCCTCAAGGACATTGTCAGCCTCTATGTCTATGACCGCTGCGACTACTTCATCTATCTGGATGCCCACACAAACAGTTACGTCATGTTCGGCGCAGGCAACAGCGGAACGCCGCTTCCGCCGCAGGTCTGCCTGGACTACGACACGGAAATAGTGAAGTACGCGGACATGTACGTCCCCCCGGAAGACAGGGCGATGGTTGTTCGCGAGATGAAGCTCAGGCGTGTGGTCGAGATGCTGGAGCTCAAGGGCACGCACAGCTTCTATACCGGCATCGTAGATCCCCTGCGCGGCTACACGCGCAAGAAGCTCGAATATCAGTACTACGAC
>CALVHF010000100.1 GCA_944327295.1 uncultured Desulfovibrio sp.
CAATTGGGGCGGCCGGGAAGGTGTGGCGCAAACATGTGGCTCACAGTGCAGAGAAAAAGCGTGGTGAAACTGTGAGCCTGTGCAGCAGGCTCGTATGCTTTTGCCCCGGACGGAACGGACTGGCCGGGGCGTGCACAATGCTTGCGGTTTTGGGGCTAGAGATCGCGCAGGGTCTGCAGGACGTCCGTGTGTGCCGCCTTCCAGGCAGGATAGGCTCCGGCAAGAATGCCGCACAGGATGGACAGGATGAGCACGCCCAGGGTGATGGACGCACTGAAATAGCCTGGCAGAAGGCCGAAAAGGGCAATGAGTGCGCACAGGAAAAGGGCTGTGGCAACCCCCGACAGACCGCCGGCCGTGGAGAGAAAGGCAGCCTCGGCAATGAATTGCAGCAGGATCTTTTTCCTGGTTGCGCCCACAACGCGGCGCATGCCGATTTCCAGCCTGCGGGAACGCACAAGCAGTGTCATGATGGACAGAATGCCCAGGGTGCCTATGGCAAAGGAGAGACCGGAGCCAATGAGGCCCAGGGTGCGGATGAGCTTCAGGGCATTGGTGACCATCTCGTCCACCTGTTCGGCAAAGGCTAGGGTGCAGTCCTGCCTGCCCGGCGGCAGGTGATGACGTGCCCCAAGAATGGCCAGGATGTCCTCTTCAAGCCGTGCCAGGTTGTCGCGGCTTGCGAGGCCAAGCCAGGCGCCAGAGACATGATCCTGTTTGGCCAGGCGCTGGCAGTAGGTGGTGACAGGCAGGATGAGCACTTCGTCCAGGCGCAGCCCGCTCGGATCCATACCCTTTTCCTCCATGACACCGATGACGGTCAGGGTGCATTTGTCCACGGTCACGGTGCGGCCCAGCGCCTTTTTTTCGGACCCAAAGAGCCTCCTGGCCAGGCCAGCCCCGAGCAGACAGACTCTGGCCCGCGCCTCCAGCTCCTCGTTCGTAAAAAAGCGGCCCCTGGCAGGAAAAAAGTGGCGCAGTGCGGGAAAGTCCGCCGTTGTGCCGAGCAGCTGGCAGTTGCCAAGCAAAATGCCGTTGGCCGCCTGGCCGCTCACAAGGACAAAGGGGGCTGCCGTGTCTATCTGGGGCAGCAGCTTTTCCAGGGCCCGAATGTCCTCCACTGTCAGGGCGGCGCTTTTCGGGGCCTGTTGCGTGCGCCAGGCCTCGTCGTCCTCCAGGCCGAGGCTCTCCAGCAGGCGTTCCTCTTCCGTGGGCTCCTCTGCGGATCGGGCCGTTTCGGAGAGCCCTGTGTCCGTTGCCGCAGGCTGTTCTGCCAGGACGGAGCTGTTGCGCACAAAGTCCACGGGCGTGGTGGTCAGGGTGGCCACATGGGAGCCCAGCCTGCGGGCCTCGGCCTCGAGCATGATGTTGACGGACTCCAGAACGTGCAAAATGAGCGTGAGCAGCAGGGCGCCCAGAAAGACACCCAGGGTCGCCAGCACCGAGCGCAGGCGGTTGCGGGCAAGCACAGTGCACAGCATGTGCAGGGATCGGGCTGCACGGGCAAGGCTGGGCAGCCCGAAGAGGCCGGAAAGGCCGTTGAATCGGCTGAGCCTTTGCGTCATGAGAGCCCCCTGAGCGCCGAGACGGGCGCAAGTCCCGCTGCCTTCCGGGCTGGCCGCACGCCAAAGGCGCAGCCAATGGCGCAGGCCATGAGGACGGCCAGGAGGAAGACTGTGGGCGAGAGGCTGATGGAGAGCAGATCAAAACTGCTCAGAAGGGCTCCAAAGGCTGCGCCTATGGCAAGGCCTGCCAGGGCGCCTAAGCAGGCGAGCAGCACGGCTTCCAGGAGAAATTGCACGAAGATGGCCTGTGATGAGGCGCCAAGGGCCTTTTTGAGTCCTATTTCCACACTGCGGTCCGTAACGGCCAGATAGAAGAGATTGGCCTGGGTAAAGCCGCCGGTGAGCATGGTCACCACGGCCACAAGCCCGAGAAAGATCACAATGCTCCCCTTGACCACGTCCACAAAGTCCATGATGTCCTGCATGGTGACCAGAAGAAAGTCATCCGCTGCCCCATCCTGTATGCCGTGCAGGGAGCGCAGGAGCCCGCGCAGCTGCCGGCTGTACTCGGCCATGTGCTGCGGCGTGCTCGATTTGGCAAAGGTCACGCGCACCTGGGAGAGGTAGTGCCTGGAGAGATTGAAGCGGCGTATCATGGTCGTGATGGGCACAGTGACTCTGTCATCGAAGTCCATGTCGCCTGAGGAGAGGCCCTGGCGGGTCAGAACGCCGATCACGACCAGGGGAACCCTGTCGACAACCACGATGCGGCCCAGGGGGTCGGCGCTGCCGAAGAGGGCCTGCGCTGTGGCAGCGCCAATAAGGCAGACGCTGCGGGCAAACTCCAGGTCTTCCCTCGTAAAGTCGCGCCCTGTTTCCGGGTACCACCCCCAGGAGGGGCCGTGTTCGGCCCCTGTGCCGACCAGGGAGTCGGTCGTGTGGCGCCGGCCGCCACTCTGGACCTGGACTGCGGCCTTGAGCAGCAGGGGGGACACACGCTCTGCACCGGGCATGCAGTCGCCTATGCGGCGCACGTCGTTCCAGGTGAGCGTCATGGGGCGGCTCGCCATGGCCTGCTCGACCAGATTGCCGCCAATGATGTTGATGGAGGTAGGCCCGAACTTGGCGGCAAGCTCCTCGGCCTTGCGGCTCGCCCCTTCCATGGAGGCCAGAATGACCGTAAGCGCGGCAATGCCCAGGCTGATGGCGCAGACAATGAACACGCTGTTGGTCCAGTAGGCTCTGATGGCCCTCTGGGCCTGCACAAGGATGCGAAGGAACTGGCGCAGAGTCATGGGTCCGCCTGGGTTGCCGGGTTGAAGGAGAAAAAAGGCGTCTGCCGGGCCTTGCGGTTCGGGCGTCCTCAGCCCAGGGCCTGGTCCTCAGCTGCGTCCGTCCGGTCTGTCCCGTTCGCCCTGTCCGGTTGTTCCGGTTGTTCCACTTCGTCAGGGATATCAGGGTGGATGCGGCCGTCTCTCATGACAATGCGCTTTCTTGCGCAGGCCGCGGTTTCCGGGCTGTGGGTGACCATGATGATGGTTGTGCCGCCTTCATTGATCTTCTGAAAGAGCTCCAGAATGGAGCGGCTCGTGGCCGTGTCGAGCTGGCCTGTGGGTTCGTCTGCCAGAAGCAGGGCCGGCTCCTGGAGCAGGGCCCGTGCCAGGGCCACGCGCTGCTGCTGGCCGCCCGAGAGCTGATTGGGCTTGTGGTGCATGCGATCGCCCAAGCCCACCCGGACCAGCAGTTCCTCGGCCCGTGCGCGCAGCTCCCTGTCGGGCACCTGGCTGTACACTCCGGGCAGAAGCACGTTGTCCAGGGCCGAGGCATAGGGGATGAGGAAAAAGCTCTGGAAGACAAAGCCTGTGACGGCATTGCGAAAGGCACTGGCCGCAGCATCGTCCAGGGTGGACACATCCTGTCCCTGAAGATGGTAGCTGCCGCTGCTTGCCTGATCGAGCAGGCCCATGATGTAGAGCAGGGTGGATTTGCCCGAACCGGAACTTCCGGTCAGGGCCAGAAAGTCCCCGGGCCACACCCTGAGGCTGATGTCGTGCAGGACGCGGGTTTCCATGTCCGCCTGCACAAAGGTCTTGCCTATGTGGCGCATGTCGATGAGGGGCGTGTCAGTGAGTTGCGTGTCTTTCTGCTGCCTGTCTGCAGGCTGCGCGTCTGTCAACTGCATGCCAGTCTGCTGAGCGTCTGGGCCTGGGCGTGTCATGCTAGCCCTCCCTGGGTGCTTCTTCGGCCAGAAGCTGCATCCAGTCCTCGGGCAGGGGCGTCGGCAGCTCCAGGCTGGTGGCAACCCTCTGTCCCTCTTCAAGCCCGGAGAGGACCTCGGTATGGGTCAGCCCTTCCATGCCCGTGCGCACAAGCACAGGATGCACGCCGGCACCGTCCTCGACAAAGACGACCTTCCTGTCCTGTATCCACTTGAAGGCCGCATTGGGCACGCAGAGCACGTTCTCCTTTTCTCCCGCAATCACGGTGCAGCGGGCGGTCATTTCCGGACGCAGGGAGAGGGCCGTTTCCGGGGAGAGGCGCACAAGGGCGCGGTAGTAGACGATATTGTTGCGAATTTCCGGGCCTGGATGGATAAGGTCCACGTGCCCCTCGAACACGCGATCCCGGAAGGATTCCACGGTGAAGGCCACCCTGGTGCCGGGCTGCACCCGGCCTATGTCGTTTTCGTCCACAAACATCTGCAGCTCGAGCCTGCTCGGATCGAGCACGGTGACAAGATAGGCCACCTGGAGTCCTGCCACCAGGGTTTCGCCTTCCTGGGCCGTGATCTCGCTCACAACGCCGTCCATGGGACTGACAATGGTTGCGTAGGAGCGGCGGATATTGGCTGTGGCAAGCTCGGCCTCGGCCTCGGCAATGGCCTCGGCAAGATAGATGGTGCGCAGGGTGAATTCTTCCTCAAGACGCTCCCGGGCCGTCCTCTGCTGCTGCGCTGCCGCTGCGGCCACATCGGCTTCCTGGCGCACACGCTCGGCCTCGTCCCTGGAGACGGCGGAGGCCTTGTGGAGGGAGCTTACCCTGCGCAGCTTCTTCTGGGCGTACACATGTTCTGCTCTCGCCGAATCGAGCAGGGCCTCTGTTTCGCGGATCTGCAAGGGATAGGTCTTTTTTGCCATGTCAAGCTCTGCCTTGAGCTTGCGTATGGTCGCATTGAGACGGTTGCACTCGGCCTCCTGCTCGCGGTTGTCGAGTTCGGCTATGACCTGTCCCTTTGTGACCGCGTCGCCCAGGCGCACGTGCAGCCTGTCTATGACACCGGTAAAGCGGCTGCCTGTCTTGACCTCGGCGCCTTCCTCGGGCTTGATGATGCCGGTGACAGGAAATTCCTGGCGCAGGGTGGAGAGGGCCACAGTGTCCGTGCTGTGCACACGCACCGTGCCGCTTTCTTCCGACGAGGAGGAGAGAAGGAGCAGGACAAGGAGGATCGCCAGGCCCGCGCTTTTCTTTGGATGCTTGCGCACTGTGCCGCCCATGCGTGCGAACAGGCCGCGCCCCTTGGCCTGTGCCCTGGCATCCAAAACGGTTTCGGAAGCGCTTTCGGCCAAAGTTGTTTCGGCGTGCTCTGTGCCTGTGTCCGTGGCGCTGGCAGCCAGGGCACTGTCCGTGCTGCCGTCAGCCCTGGCCTTGTCTTCTTCCCGGCCTTCTTCTTCGCAGTCTTCGAGCGGACCCGTGAAGAAGAGCTTGCGCACGCGCACGGCCAGAGCCAGGGCGACCAGGGAAATGCCCAGAACCAGGGCTGTCCACCAGCCGGCCACGCCATAGCCTGGGAAGGACTCGCGCAGTCCGAAGGGCAGGGGCATGTCCGAGAGCACGTAGCCCAGGGGCAGGGCAACAAGCCAGTAGATGCCGCTGGTGATGAGGAAGGGCACAACCGTGTCCTCTATGCCCCTGAGGGATCCGTTGAGGCAGATCTGCACGGCATCGACCAGCTGGAAGAAGGCCGCAATGAGCAAAAGCCGGCTGGCAAGCACGATGACGGCCCTATCATGGGAATAGAGCTCTGCCACGGGCCCTGCGCCGACCCACATGAGCACGGTAAGCAGACCGCCAACCACAAGGCCTGTGCAGACGGAGGTGATCACGACGCCCCGCTCGGCCCGTTTGCTGCCGCTGCCGCGGGCATTGCCGACCATGATGCTCGTTGCCATGGCCAGGCTTGTGGGGATGGCAAAGAGGATCATCATGAAGTTGTAGGCAATCTGATGGGCGGCAATGGCAGTGGCGCCGGAGGTGCTGATGCACAGGGCGATGACCGAAAGAACCAGGAATTCCAAGACCATGGCTATTCCAATGGGCAGGCCCACCCTGACCAGTTCCCCTATCTGGCGGCCTGCCGGGGCGGCAAGCCTGGCAAGGAGCCTTAGGCCCGCATAGCGCGGGGTCTTGTGCACATAGACCACGAAGAGCACGAAGGAGAGCGCCATGCTGATGCCGGTGGCCAGGCCGCAGCCGGTCACATCCATGGCCGGAAGCCCAAAGTGTCCGAACATGAGGCCGTAGTTGAGGACAATGTTGACAAGGACTACCAGAATGGCAATGACCGTTGCAGGGACCACGTTTTTCTGCCCGTCGCAATAGAAGCGGATGCTGATGGCCATGCTGGAGAAGGGCAGGCCCCAGGCCAGGGCCTGCAGATAGTCTTCGGCCTTTTGGGCCACGTCCTCTGTCACCCCGAAGAGGGTCAGATGGGGAGCCAGAAGATAGAGCAGGCCGCTTGCCGCAGCGCCAAGCCCGAGAGCGAGCCACAGTCCCTGCCGGGCGGTTGCGGCAATGTCGTCCTGCCTGTCTGCGCCAAAATGCTGGGACACAAGGATCATGACGCCGTAGAGCACGCCGGTCACAAACATCTGGACCGGTACCCAGACTGCGGCGCCGACGGCTACGCCTGCCTGAAAGACCGTGCCAAGCATGCCGGACATGACCGTGTCGGCCATGCCCGAAGCAAGGTAGGCATACTGCGAGACGAGTATGGGACCGGCAAGCAGGAGCATGGAACCAAGATGGCGGCGAAGAACTGTGAAAAGCTGCATGAAAGGCTCCGGGAGAGGCGTTATTTGGTACTGTCCGCAGGGCGGGGTCTATGCGGCCTGAAGAGTGTGCTCTGTGTGCTCTTGAAGGGGTGCTCTGAAGATGTGCCCTGATATGTGCTCTGATTGGGCGTTCTTGTGCTCTTGAAGGTGCTCGTGCGGGCCTGCCAAACGCAGGCCTTCACTCCCGTTTCGAGATCCTGGCCTGTGTCTGGTCCGTATGCTGATGGCTGCTCAGGCCCTCCTTGTGGTTGCGTATGCATTCGCCCGGCGTAAAGCCGAACTGCCTGCGAAAGGCGGCAATAAAATGGCTGACATTGGTATACCCCACAGCCCACGCGCTTTCGCTGACATTGGTCTCTCCCTGGAGAAGGCCGTTGTAGGCGTAATTGAGGCGATAGTACTGGATATAGCCGGAAATGGTCATGCCATAGACCTGCTTGAAGCCCTTCTTCAGCTTGAAGCTGTTGAGGCAGAATTTCCTGCACAGCATCTCGAGGGAGGGCGGACTGGCAATATTGGTTTCTATATAGGTGCGCACCCTGGCAAGCGTGGCAATATCCTTCTTTTCGAGACGTATCATGTGCCCGTGCTCGAGATACTTGTGCAGGCAGTCTATGGCAAGG
>CALVHF010000101.1 GCA_944327295.1 uncultured Desulfovibrio sp.
CGTGGCCGTCCACAGGGCCTATGTAGGCAAAGCGGAAGGCCTCGAAGAGCATGCCGGGGGTGAAGAAGGACTTGAAGCTCCACTCGCCGCGCTCGGCGTAGACGGCAAGCTTGCCGCCCACATGGGGAATGGTCCGCAAAAAGGCGAGCACATCCTTGCGGGTCTGCCGAAACCAGCGCCGTGTCAGGGTTCTTGAGAGGAAGCGGGACATAGCGCCCACGTTGGGGGCAATGGACATTTCGTTGTCATTGAGAATGACAATGAGCCTGCGGCCCTGATGGCCTGCCAGGTTGAGGCCCTCGAAGGCCTCGCCGCCGGTCAGGGCGCCGTCGCCTATGACAGCCACCACATGATGCTTGAGGTTGCTCAGGTCTCTTGCACAGGCAAGGCCCAGGGCAGCCGAGATGGACGTGGAGGAGTGGCCTACGCCAAAGACATCATAGCGGCTCTCCGAACGCCTCGGAAAACCGGCCAGCCCGTTCTTGCAGCGCAGGGTGGAAAACTCGGCACAGCGGCCGGTCAGAATCTTGTAGGCATAGCTTTGATGCCCCACATCCCAGACGACCTGATCGTGTTCCAGATCCAGGCTTGCCAGAAGCGCCAGGGTGAGCTCCACGGTCCCCAGACTCGGAGCAAGGTGGCCGCCGTTGGTTGCACAAACCTCCAGAATGCGCGAGCGCACCTCTGTGGCCAGACGCTCCAGTTCGGCGTTGGTCAGGTCTCTGATGCCTCCCGGCAAATCAAGTGTCTGCAAATAGGCTGTCAATGTGTCCATAATTTCGTTCAGCTCGCTCGTGGATCTCTCGCGCCCGGGAAAGTGCCCGGTGCCTGGGGTACCCCAAAGAGGCCTTCCTGCCTGAAAATGCCGACAGGGACGAGGCACCCCGGGCAGGGTTCGAAGCGCCCAATCCGTACACGCACGGTCTCAGAGCCCGAAGGACAAGGTCAGAAGGGCAGAGACCCGCTCCCCTTCTCTACACCAAATGTTCCCTGTGTGCAAAAGAAAAGCCTGTCTGCGTCTCGTCTTCCGGTCCTCTCTTCAGGGCGCGTCTTTCCCTGTATCGTTGGTCCAGGCAGGCTGAGGTCCCTGTCGGCCGGTTCTGCCAGGCCGATTCGTCTGGCACCGTTGCCTTGTCCTAATTCACCCGCTCCACGGTATAGAGGGCAAGCCCTTTCAGGAAGCCTGCCTCGTCGCCCTCGAAGGGACGCAGGGCGTCCTGGGCCCTGCGGGCGTATTCATGGGCCAGCTCGCGGCTGCGCTCAAGGCCCATGATGGACGGATAGGTATTCTTGTGCTGCTCTTCGTCCGAGCCTGCGGGCTTGCCCAGGGTCTGCGTGTCCGAGACCACATCCAGGATGTCGTCGGCAATCTGGAAGGCGACGCCCAGGGAGGCGCCATACGCCGACAGGGCCTCGATGGCGTCTTCCCCTGCTCCGGCAAGCAAAGCTCCGCAGACAACGGAAGCCCGTAATATGGCGCCTGTCTTGAGGGCATGCAGATGCTCGAGATCCGAGAGCTGCACGGTCTGTCCGGTCCACTGCATGTCGAGTTCCTGGCCGCCGCACATGCCGGCTGAACCTGCAGCCATGGCAAAGGCGCGCAGGGCTGCGAGCACCTGGCCTGCCGGCAGATCGCAACGCGTCATGGAGCAGAAGGCATCGGCCTGCAGGGCATCGCCGGCCAGGATGGCCGTGGCCTCGTCAAAGGCCTTGTGGTTGGAGGGCCGGCCCCGGCGCAGATCGTCGTTGTCCATGGCCGGCAGATCGTCGTGGATGAGCGAATAGGTGTGGATCATCTCGATGCCGCAGGCAAAGGGCAGCACCTTCTCGGGCGCCACGCCAAAGAGGCCAGCCGCAGTCAGGCACAGGACCGGGCGCAGGCGCTTGCCGCCGGCCAGCAGACTGTAGCGCATGGCCTCCTTGAGCCGGTCCGGGGGCCCTGGCTGGCTCACGCATGAGGCAAGGTGTGCCTCCACAAGCTGGCCCCTTTGTTTCAGCAGAGCCTTGACCCTTGTTCCGTCCCAGTTGTCGTCTTGAGCGGCCATGACGCATCCTCCCTTGATTCGCAAGAAATATGGGCAGAAAAAAGCGGAGTCTCTGGAAAGGGTCCTGCGGACCCGGGCCCTGTCCCCCTTTGCCAGCGTGCCCCTGCAGGATAAGGACGCTTTCCTGCAGGGAGGCCCGGCACGCTCCAAAAATAAGACAGGACAGCCCCCCTTTCTGCTCTCGAGGGGAGACTCTACACTCTTTTGTCAGCGCTGTCTTGTCCGGCCGGCCATGTCGCGTATTACGGTCCTCTGGCTCGAAATACGGCACATAAAACTTGTGCGACAGCCTGGTCCCTGGTCCCTGTCCGGCTCCCTGCCTCAGCGCCCCTGCGACAAAGGTCTGCCGGCACTCAAAACGGGACGGCGTCGCTCTCCCTGTTCAGAACGTCCTCGGCCGGCATGATCTCGCCGTTGAGGAGCTCTATCTCGTTGCGCACCCGGCCGAGCTTGTCCTGGCAGCCCTTCAGGCACTGGCAGGCCTCGCGGTAGAGCTTCGCGCCCTGCTCCAGGTCCACATCGCCCTGTTCCAGCAGCTGCACAATCTGCCTGGCCCTGGCCAGCTGCTCGGCAAAGGTGGGCTCGGGCGCGGCCTTGCTCCGTGTTCGTCTGGGCGCCGGCGTTCCCTGCTGTGCCCCCTGCTGTGTTCCCTGCGGCGTGCCCTGCTGTGCGGCGTCCTGCGCGCTGTTCTCGGTCTGGCTTGGCGTCATGGCTCTCTCCTTGGCAAAATCCCCTGGCTCGACAAAAAAAACGGACGGGCCTGCTGCGATCAGCGGCCTGTTCAGATCTCCCGTGGCCTTGTGTCCGTGACCGTGGCGGCAATGGTGCCGTCTTCCACGGCCATGTGCACCTGCGCCCCTGGCTGCACGTCCTGCACGGAGCGCACCACATGGCCCTCGGCATCCTGGATGAGGGCAAAGCCCCGTTTCAGGGGACCCAAGGGGCTTACGGCCTCGACCTCCAGGCGCAGGCGCTCGACGGCCCTGGCCCGGCGCTCCACAAAGTCCTGACCTGCCCGTACAAGGTCCCTGGTGCACAGGTCACTGGCAAGCCCCTGTCTGTGCACAAGATCTGTTCCTGCCCGGCGCAGCTGCAAGGACAGCGTGGCCACCTCCTGGCCTGCCAGACTCCCGGCCAGGGTAAGGGAGCGGGCACAGGCCTGCCCAAGCTGGCTCACGTCCTGCTGAGCCTTGTCGCAGAGCCTCCTGCCTGCCACGACAAGGCGTCTGCGCACCTCCTCCACCTGGCGCTGCTGTTCAAGCCAGCGGTTTTGCGGGGAGAGCACGCGCAGCATCTGCCCGGTCTGGCGCAGGGCTTCGGAAGAGCGGGCCACGAGCTGCAGGCCGGCCCATCTCGCCCGATCGGCCACCTCCCGCACCTCGTCCTCAAGAGCCTGCCTGGGCGTCCACAGCATCTGGGCCGCCTTGGTAGGCGTGGAGGCGCGCACATCGGCCGTGAGGTCGGCCAGGGAAAAGTCCACCTCATGGCCAATGCCGGCCAGCACGGGCACAGGGCACTCGAAGATGGCCCTGGCCAGGGCTTCGTCATTGAAGCAGGCCAGATCGTCCTCGGATCCGCCGCCGCGGATGAGGACCACAACCTCCATGCCTTCTTCCCTGCCGGCCCTGGCAATGGCCTGGGCCATTTCCTGGCCTGCCCCTTCGCCCTGCACGCGTACAGGATACACGCGCACCCTGAAGCCCAGGCCCCGATCCTCGGCATTGCGCAGAAAATCGTGGATCACGGCGCCTTTCAGGGAGGTCACCAGGGCCACGCGCTGCGGGTTCACAGGCAGCGGCCGCTTGCGCTCCTCGCTGAAATAGCCAAGCTTCAGAAGCTTGTCCTTCAGAAGGCGCAGCTCGCGCAGGCGGTCCCCTGCCCCGCAGTCGGTGACACTGTGCACGTTGAGCTGAAAGAGGCTCATGCCCTTGCGGGTATAGGTGCCAATCATCCCCTCGCAGATGACCCGCCGCTCGGGGACAAGCACCTCCTGTATCATGCGGGCCGGCTCGAAGACCTCGCCGGTCTGGCGGTCGCAGGTAAGCAGCATGTGCAGGCTGCGGCCGTAGGAGACGCAGCTTAAAGCTTCCTCGCCCTCGCGCAGGGTAAAGAAGACCATGTCGCGCCCGGGCGTCAGCCTCGAGACACGCACGCTGCCCACCTCCCCGCGCACCAGCACAAGGCCTGCCGATCCCACGGAGCGGACAATGCTGCCGTGGATGGCACGGTTGAGCTGGGCGACGGAATAGACAAGCTGCTGCGGCACGAGACGGACTCCCCCATGCTGTCTGGGCATGGACGTGTGCATGAATTTTTCTCAGCGTGTACGCTTTTTGAAGCACATGCTCCAGAAGCGGACGATCCCGAAACGGATGCCTGAATTCTTTCTGATCGGCAGGAGCCCTGCCCCGTACAGGCAGGGCTCGCCGGAAAGCAGGTGTCGTGGTCCCTTAGGCCTTGCGGGCAGCCCAGGTGGCTTCCACCTGTGCCACAAAGCCCTTGAGGCCTTCTTCCAGCTGATCCAGGCTGATGGTGCCCTTCTCGCCGGTGAGGCGGTTCTTGGTCTCTGCCACGCCGCGGGCTATGCCCTTGCCGCCCAGGATGACCTGCACGGGGCAGCCCACAAGGTCCGCGTCCTTGAACTTGATGCCCGGACGCTCTTCGCGATCGTCGTAGAGCACTTCGCCGCACACGGCTTCCAGGCCCTGGCAGGCCTTTTCGGCCCACGAGCTCACGGTGGCGTCTGCGGGATCCAGGTTGATGACCTCGGCCACAAAGGGCGCGATGGCCGGCGGGAAGATGATGCCGTTCTCGTCGTGGTTCTGCTCTATGGCAGCTGCCAGCACGCGGGAGACGCCAATGCCGTAGCAGCCCATGACCATGAGCTGTTCCTTGCCGTTTTCGTCCAGATAGGCGCAGTGCATGGCCGAGGAGTACTTGCAGCCCAGCTTGAAGATGTGGCCCACTTCGATGCCCCTGGTGAGCTCTATGGGCGCTCCGCAGCGCGGGCAGCAGTCGTGTTCGGTGATGAGGCGCAAATCGGCATACGCCTCGATGGTGCAGTCGCGGGCCAGGTCCACGTGCAGAAGGTGGGCATCGCCCTTGTTGGCGCCCACCACGTAATCGGTGGCAGCCACAAGCTCGCTGTCCGCGTACACGGGCACGCTCAGGCCCACGGGTCCGGCAAAGCCCACCGGCGCGCCGGTCACGGCCTGCACGGTCTCAGGGCCTGCGAGCTCCACTTCCTCGGCGTGCAACAGGTTTTTCACCTTCACGTCGTTGACTTCGCGATCCCCGCGCACGAGCACAGCCACAGGCTTGCCGTCGGCCACAAAGATCATGGTCTTCACGATGCGGGACGGCTCAAGGTGCAGGAGGCTGCAGACTTCCTCCACGCTGTGGGCATCGGGCGTGGCCACTTCCTCGAAAGCCTGGCAGGTCTCCGTGCACTTTTCGCCCGCAAAGCGCACTTCGGCGCGCTCGATGTTGGCGGCGTACTCGCACTGCGTGCAGGAGGCAATGGTGTCCTCGCCGGCATCGGCCAGCACGTGGAACTCGTGGGAGAAGTTGCCGCCAATGGAGCCGGAGTCCGCCTCGACGGCGCGGAAGCGCAGGCCCAGGCGGCTGAAGATGCTGTGGTAGGCCTTCTTGCACACGGCATAGGAGGCCTCGGCGCCGGCATCGTCGAGATCAAAGCTGTAGCCGTCCTTCATGACGAACTCGCGGCCGCGCATGAGGCCGAAGCGGGGGCGGATCTCGTCGCGGAACTTGGTCTGTATCTGGAAGAGGCGCACGGGCAGCTGCCTGTAGGAGCGCACCTCGCCGCGCACCACATCGGTGATGACTTCCTCGTGCGTGGGGCCTAAGCAGTAGTCGCGGTCATTGCGGTCCTTGAAGCGCAACAGCTCCTTGCCGTAGTGCGTCCAGCGTCCGGACTCCTTCCAGAGGTCGCCAGGCTGCACGGCCGGCAGAAGCAGTTCCTCGAAGCCTGCGGCTGCCATTTCCTCGCGCAGCACGGTTTCGATCTTCTTGAGAGCCCGCAGGGCCGTGGGCATGTAGACATAGATGCCGGAGGTCAGCTTGCGGACCATGCCGGCACGCACCAGCAGCTTGTGGCTGATGACTTCCGCATCAGCCGGAGATTCCTTGAGGGTCGGTATGTAGCAGGAGCGAAAACGCATGTCAGTTCCTTTGTTCTTCAAGCACAGAGTGCAGTTCTTCCATAAAGGCAGCAAGCAGGGCTTCCTGCCCCTTCACAGAGCGGATGACCTCGCCCTTGCGAAAGATGATTCCCTTGTCGCGGCCGCCGGCAAGGCCGATGTCCGCTTCCCTGGCCTCGCCAGGTCCGTTGACCACGCAGCCCATGACCGCCACCTTGATGTCGGCCGTGCAGCCCTTCAGACTCTCGGAGACCGCCTTTTCCATGGCAATGAGGTCAATTTCCGTGCGGCCGCAGGTGGGACAGGAGATGATTTCAGGTCCCCTGCGCCGCAGGCCCAGTGCCCGCAGGATCTCGTAGGCCACGCCCACTTCCTCGCAGGGGTCGGCCGTGAGCGACACGCGGATGGTGTCGCCAATGCCCTCGCTCAGGAGCACGCCCAGGCCCACGGCGCTCTTGACCGTGCCGCGCATGAGGGAGCCTGCCTCGGTGACGCCCACATGCAAAGGATAGGGCAGCTCCCGGGCCAGGGCCCGGTAGCAGGCAATGGTGTCGAGGACAGAGGAGGACTTGACCGAGACCACTATCTGGTCAAAGCCCCGCTCCTCGACCAGGCGCACATGGTTGCGGGCACTGGCCACCATGGCCTCGGGACAGGGCCCGCCAAAGCGGTCCAGCAGCTCCCGTTCCACGGAGCCCGAGTTGACGCCCACGCGGATAGCCGC
>CALVHF010000102.1 GCA_944327295.1 uncultured Desulfovibrio sp.
AAAAAAAAAGAGAATGAAGCAGATGGTTTGGCACAGGTCTACGACACAGGGGCGACGCCAGCCTCCAAGGCCTTCCCTGGAGATCCAGTGAAGGCTTGCGCGCTCCCCTGGCCTGGAGACCTGTCCACCTCAAAGACCGGATCATGTCTGCATGGTCCGGGACTTTTGTCACATGTGCACGATATGGGTTTTGACCCGGTCGGCATCCCTACCATGGTCCGGGAGACCGGCCGGTTTGTGTCCTGACCCGGTTGGAGCATAGAATCATCTAACCAGGGGGAGATCGGTCCATGAAACGACTTGTCACTCTTGTTCTGGCAGCAGGTCTGTTTTTTTCTGCAGCCAGCGGATCTCAAGCCATTGAATTCAAGGTGGCCGGCGAATGGCTGATGGGCTTTAATGCAGCTCAGGGCAGCCTTGTCAGCCACAAGCGCACAAACGGCACACGCACCAAGGCCGACAACAAGGATATCTTTTCCGCAGGCCAGCGTCTGCGTCTCCAGCTGGATGCCGTGGCCTCGGAGCAGCTCTCTGGAACCGTCTTCTTCGAAATAGGCGATACTGTCTGGGGCCAGTCCTCCACAGGCGGCGCCCTCGGTGCGGACAGCACCGAAGTCATCAAGCTCAAGCGCGCCTATCTGGACTGGGCCGTGCCCGATACCGACCTGAAGGTCCGCATGGGCCTGCAGGGCCTTCCCCTGCCCTTTGTGGCCGGTGGCTCTGCCATCCTGAACGATGACGTGGCTGCCGTGGTGGCCAGCTACAAGTTCAATGAAAACGTGGGCCTGACCTTCTTCTGGGCCCGTCCCTACAATGACAACTACCAGGCCAGGAACTGGGAGACCTCCTCCAACAACAGGACCTCCTACCTGGACAACATGGATCTCTTCTCCCTGGCCCTGCCCCTGACCTTCGAGGGCATAGAGGCCACGCCCTGGATCATGTACGGCAGTCTTGGCCAGAACACCTTCAGGGATAATACCAATGTGCGCCGCTGGTTCACCATGAGCGGTTACGAGAGCGACAGCGGCCGCTGGAACAGCGAGGAATTTGATCGCGAACGGGCCACCACCTCGGCCTTCTGGGCCGGCCTGCCCGTGAAGCTGACCCTGTGGGAGCCTCTGAACATAGAATTCGATATCAACTACGGCTACCTGCAGAGCATGGGCCGCGGAACCATTCACAGCCGGTATGGTTCGGAGCGCTACGACACACGGCGCGAGGGCTGGCTTGCCAAGGCCCTGATCGAATACAAGATGGACTGGGGCACTCCGGGCATCTTTGGCTGGTACTCCTCCGGTGACGACGGCAATCCCGGCAACGGGTCCGAGCGCATGCCCACGGTGTCGGCTGCCGGCAACTTCACCTCCTTCCTTGGCGACGGCAACCTGGCCTGGGCGAGCTCCACGGATCTCTATGACCGCAACCTCTCCTATTCGGGCACCTGGGGTATCGGCCTGCAGCTCAAGGACATGAGCTTTGTGGAGGATCTGAAGCACACCTTCCGTGCCGCGTACTGGGGCGGCACCAATTCGCCGGCCATGGCCAAGTATGCCAACTCGCCCTGGGGCTGGGGCTCCAGCGTGGACGAGGCCGATCATGCAGATCTCGAACACTACCTGACCACCAACGACGGCATTCTGGAATTCAACCTGGTCAATGTCTACCAGCTCTACGAAAACTTCCAGATCAACCTGGAACTGAGCTACCTTGTGAACTTCATCGATCAGGGGACCTGGGAAAGGTCCATTGGTGGCGTCAACGGCGACACCTACACCAAGCAGGACGCCTGGAAGGCCCAGCTCATCTTTGCCTATACCTTTTAAGGGCCTCTTCTCCTGCACACTGGCCCATCCGGGCTGCCCCTTGCAGCCCGGACACGAAATCCCTCCCCTGCCATGCCGGGAGGGATTTTTTGTTGGTGCGTCCGCTCATCGGCTCGCTGGCACTTCTGCTCTGCGGGCCAGTTCCCCATCTGGCAGCTCTCCTTCTGGCCAGTTCCCCACTGGCCATGCGAAGCCCGTCTGTTCCATGAACAGGCTTGTATTTGACAGAAAGTTGACAGTATGGCGGCGATCAGGGGTATTTTCTGCATGGAAAAAAGTGACAAAACATTCCAGGAGCTGTGCTTGTTCAGGAAAACTGCGGCCTGTCCTTGCAATTTTGCAGCACAGCTGTCATTGTTCTGCGCAATGAATGCGACGTATCTGTCGCAAAAGGACAGGAAGATGTCTTCAGCCTGTGTGCCATCATGAGGCTGGACAGCCATAGCCTGGCAAGCATACCCGGACAGCCGCATGGGTTCAGTCAGGACCACTTCTTCCGGTATGTCCAGTTCAGATGTCCAGTCCAGACGTCCGCTTCCGGCCGTCCAGCGCAAAGCAAGCGCCCCTCCGGGGCCTTTTGCAGACGTTTTCCGGACGTTTTCCGGGACAATGCCCCGGTCTTCCCCATGCCTTGCGAGAGAAGCGCATGACAGGCGATCCTTTCTCTGCCCAGTCGCATACGCCCGTTTTCGGCACCATATATAAGGAGAACACAGCACACATGGAACAGGCACACACAGAAGCAGAACAGCTTGATGCCCTCATCGAGCGCGTGGTGGAGGCCCAGAAGGTCTATGCCACCTATTCCCAGGAGCAGGTGGACGCCATTTTCCAGCATGCCGCGGCCGCAGCCACGGCCCACCGCATTGATCTCGCCCGCATGGCCGTCGAGGAAACCGGCATGGGCGTCATGGAAGACAAGGTCATCAAGAACCACTTTGCCGCGGAATACGTGTACAACAAGTACAGGGATGTGCGCACCTGCGGCGTGATCACGGACGATGTCGTGGACGGCTACCGGGAGATTGCCGAACCTTTGGGCGTGGTGGCCTGCATTGTGCCCACCACCAATCCCACTTCCACGGCCATCTTCAAGGCCCTCATCTGCCTCAAGACCCGCAACGGCGCGGTCTTCTCGCCTCATCCCCGTGCCACCAAATCAACAAAGGCCGCCGTGGATCTCATTCTGAAGGCTGCCGTGGAAGCAGGCGCCCCGGAGCATATCCTGGGCTGCATAGAGCAGCCCACCATGGAGGCCTCGCGCCAGCTCATGTGCCACAGGGGCATAGCCCTCATCCTGGCCACGGGCGGTCCCGGCATGGTGCACTCGGCCTACAGCTCCGGCACCCCGGCCATTGGTGTCGGCGCCGGCAACACGCCGGTCATCATTGACGAAAAGGCCGACATCCGCATGGCCGTGAACTCCATCCTGCTCAGCAAGACCTTCGACAATGGCATGATCTGCGCCTCCGAGCAGACCGTGGTCGTGGTGGAGAGCGTGGCAGAGGCCGTGCGCGAGGAATTTCTGCGCCATGGCGCCTGGTTTGCCAGCGAGGAAGAGGCGGCACGGCTTGCTTCCGTGCTCTTTGTGAAGGGCCGCCTCAACGCCGGCATCGTGGGCCAGCCGGCAGCAAAGATTGCGGCCATGGCCGGCATAGAGGTGCCCGAGCTTACCAAGGTGCTCATTGCCGAGCGTGCCAGCCTTGATCCGGCCGATCCCTTTGCCCACGAAAAGCTCTCCCCTGTGCTTGGCTTCTACCGCGCCCCGGACTTTGCCGCCGCCGTGGAGCTGGCCCGCGAGCTCATTCTCCTTGGCGGCGCCGGCCATACCTCGGCCCTGTACACGGACGAGACCTGCCAGGACAGGGTGGCCCTCTTCCAGCAGCGCCTGCCCACAGGCCGCACCCTCATCAACATGCCGGCCTCCCAGGGCGCCATTGGCGACGTCTACAATTTCCGCGTGGCGCCCTCGCTGACCCTTGGCTGCGGCAGCTGGGGCGGCAATTCCGTGAGCGAAAACATCGGGGTCAAGCATCTCATGAACATCAAGACAGTGGCCTGCCGCAGGGAAAACATGCTCTGGTTCCGCGTGCCCCGCAAGATCTACTTCAAACTCGGCTGCCTGCGTCCCGCCCTTGAGGAATACAGCCACAAGAAGCGCTGCCTCATTGTCACGGACGAGTCCATGGTGACCTTAGGCTTTGCGAGCAGGGTCACGGAGATTCTGGAAGGCATGGGACAGGACGTGCGCATCTTCAGCGACGTCCATCCGGATCCGGACATGGCCACGGCCCGGCGCATCCTGGAGCTTGCCAGGGGCTTCGAGCCGGATCTCATCGTGGCCCTTGGCGGCGGCTCGCCCATGGATGCGGCCAAGATCGTCTGGCTCATGTACGAAGTGCCCGCCATGCAGCTCGATGACATCGCCCTGCGCTTCATGGACATCCGAAAGCGCATTGTCTCCTTCCCCGAACTCGGCCGCAAGGCGGAGATGGTCTGCATTCCCACCACCTCGGGCACAGGCTCGGAAGTGACGCCCTTTGCCGTCATCACCGACGAAAAGACCGGCGTGAAATACCCCGTGGCCGACTATGCCCTGACCCCGGACATGGCCATCGTGGATCCGGAATTTGTCCTCAACCAGCCCCGCGGTCTGGCCGCTTCGGCAGGCCTGGACGTACTCACCCATGCCATAGAGGCCTATACCTCGGTCATGGCCAGCAACTATGCCGACGGCCAGGCCATGGAAGCCATCCGCCTGGTCTTCAAGTACCTGAAGAAGTCCGTGAACAGGGAAGACAACTGGCTGCAGGCCAGGGAAAAGATGCACTATGCGGCCACCATTGCCGGCATGGCCTTTGCCAATGCCTTTCTTGGCGTCTGCCACTCCCTGGCCCATGCCCTGGGCTCCACCTTCCATCTGCCCCATGGCATGGCCAATGCTCTCATGCTCTCCTACGTTATCGAGTACAATGCCACGGACAATCCCACCAAGCAGGGCATGCTGCCCCAGTACAAGTACCCCTGGGTCAAGGGTCGCTACGCCCGCATTGCCGACATGCTCCATCTGGCCGACGACATCCGTGGCGACACGCCCGAGGATCGCGCCCGCAAGACGAGGCGCCTGGTGCGGGCCATAGAGCAGCTGAAAAAGGACGTGGGCCTGCCCTGCTCCCTGCGCGAGGCCGGGGTTACGGAAAGCGACTTCCTGGCACGCCTGGACGACATGGCCCTGCGTGCCTTTGATGACCAGTGCACTGGTGCCAATCCGCGCTATCCCCTGGTGAACGAGCTGAAGGATCTCTACCGCAAGGCCTTCTACGGCGAACTGCCCGAGGCCCTGAAGAACGACGACTAGACACAGGGCAGGAAGCGTCTCCACAAAGAGCGGCTTCCATCAGGGATGCGCGTCCAAAAGATGGGCATCCGCACGGCAGCGCACCCACAAGATGCGCACTGACCACAAGGCGACAGGGGGCTCGTCGCACCAGCGACGGGCCCCCTGTCGCCTTGTGGGGTGCGAACGCCAAGGCTCCGGGGGCTCCGGTCCCTGCCTGCCTGGCTGTGCCTGTCCGTCTGCCTGCCTGGCAGCTCGCTGCGGACGGAAAGACGCTCTGTTCATCCGCCGAGCGGAAAGCTCGCTCCTGCACGACGGGCAGCGCTTTCGTCCTCCTCCAGGCGCACGCTGTACCTGTTCACATAGCTCGTCTTGTCCTGATGCCGTGAGTAGACCAGCATGTCGCTGCAATAGATCTGGCCGTCGTGGCGCAGGCCCCGGCGGTGAAGCACATCCAGAAAGGCTGTGAGCGCCTCTTCCTGCTCCAGATAGTTGCCCTCGTGGAGGCAGACGGCATAGAGGCCTTCCCTGCGGACAGCCAGGCCGAGGGGGCCGGGGGGACCGGGCAGTACAGCCGCCTGTTCAGCCGTCCGATCGGCCATCCGGTCAGTCATCTGGTCGGGCGCCTGCACGGCGTCGCCTGTCTGAGCGGGCGCAAGGCCAAAGAAGCAGCGCCACACATACCGGCCAGGACGCTGCGCGGCCTTGTGCACAGTGCTGCTGGTCGCGCCCGGCTGGCCGGTAGTGCCGGTTTCGCCCGGCTCGTCTGTTTCCGAGTCTTCGTCGATCCGGTTCATCAGCATGCCAAAGGGCCAGCGGACCACGCGGTTGCGTTCCCTGTAGTACTCCAGATACTCGAAGAAGGTTTCCCAGACCGCACAGGCGTTGCGGGCATCATCCGGGGCAATGGGCCACACTTCCAGAAGCGCCTCTTTCTGGCGGACCAGGCTCACCGTGTCGAGACGGCTGGAGGACAGCTCGCTTAAGGACTTGCACGCAAATAACGCTTACTTATTACACTGATAACCACTTGAAATATTTCAATGGTATTGCTGATAAAGACAGCGTTATATCGGTGCGAGTCCTAAAGACTTGAGAATGTCGCCCAGGAAGAGCTTGCGCAGCCGGAGCCTGGCAATCTCCTCGTCCAGGGCCCGGTCCTTTTCCTTGAGAAAGGGCAGAAGCCTTGCCGGTTCGGTGTCCTGCAGATAGTAGCGGATTTCCTGCAGGGAGCTGCCGATGTCCTTGAGGGTGGCGATGATCTCGAAATCCCAGAGCTGATCCAGGGCATAGTAGCGGTAGCCGTTGCTCGCCGTGTAGCGCGGCCTGAGCACGTTTTCCCTGTCGTAATGGAAGAGGGTTTCCTTGGTCGTCTTGCACAATCTGGCAAAGGCGCCGGTGGTGAGCAGTTTCTGGGGCACGGGCACACTCCTCCTGAACGGCCTGTCAGCCTGATGTCTGCCTGAATCAGGACAAGGCCTCCGGACGTTCGGATTCCCGGGATCCCGGGTGTCCAGCTTTCCCGGGGTTCCTGGTTCCCGGGGGACTGCGAACAAAGAGCCCCCCGGACATTCCGGGACATTCCGGGGCACACCCTGACACTGTCGGACACTGTTGGACACTGCCTCACGCTGCAGGAAGCATACCCGGTGCTGCATGTCCTATTTTTGCAGGCGGGCCATA
>CALVHF010000103.1 GCA_944327295.1 uncultured Desulfovibrio sp.
CACCTCAAGGAGCATGCTCAAAGATGAATGTGGCGTTGCCCGTGACGAGCTCGCTGTCAAGTCCATCAACAGCTATAATGAGTACGCCCTGGCTGAGGGAGCACATCAGACACATGGGAAGGACGGCTCGGAGACAGACACAACACTGACAGGCTCCCTGCCCATTACGGTCACGGATGCTGACGGCAAGACTGTAACCGGCAGCATCAATGTGCAGGTGCATGACGACGCGCCAATCCTGACCGTCACACCAGGTTCAACGGACAAGGGGACTTCCGGTAATCTCCAGGCAAAACAATCTGACGGTTTTCAATTTGTAACATACGATAAAGATGAGAATGGAACTCTTACTAATGGCAAGTATTGCAATGGTGCAGATTCTGGTGGCACAGTAAATAAAAATATTCTCGATACAATATGGCCTGGAGTGACTATACAAGCAGGAGAAGTAACATATAAAGGATACGGGGAAAATATATCGATTAATGATTATGAAATAAAGAGTTACTACGAAATACAATATAGTTATTATAAGGACATCCATCCTAATACTATTCAAGATTGGGGTATCATGGTCAGGGATCCTAATGAAAAGGATAATAATCCTTTGCAAGGAGCTGCCAATAAGTTTGAGACTGAAGCTACACTAAACAACGGAACCCCTGTCTCAAGCGAAGCCATTATTTTTGACCTGGGCGGTAAGCTTGCCTATGGTGTCAGCATCGATTTTGGCGCCTTCTACTATGACTATCAGAGCCAACCTGGCCAACATGAAGGACAGGAACAGGTTCTTGTCACCTTCTATAGGGGCACGGAGATTGTCGGAAGCTCTATTATTAAAAGTAATGATAATTCAGGAACTCAGGCTGAACAAATCACGAGTGCCGAAGATTTCATGGCAGAGGGCTTTGACAAGGTTGTCATTTCTGCCCTGAATAATGTTGGAACAACTCAGGGCAGCAGCTTCACTATCCAGGGCATAGACTTTGTCACAGTCCCTGAACCGCTCTTTGTGACTGCCGGCACGGTCTCTGCCACACCCGGTGCCGACGGCTTTGATAAGGCGTATAGCGAGGATACTGTCCAGTTTGCCATGGAGGAGATGTTTACAAAAGGAGACGATAACTCTTATTCCCTGCAGGTCATTATAGAAGATCAAGAACAAGACGCCAAGATCAGCCTTGTTCAAGGAAATTCCGGCCATTATCGTCTGACTGCTACTACCAACGAGGGAGAGCAGCTCTTCTCTGTCACCCTTGAACAGCAGGAGGACGGATCCTACGAATGGAAGATGGAGCAGTATAAGGAATTCCAGGTTAAGGGTGAGGATGACTCTTTCTCCAATTCCTTTGAACTCAGCTTCATCACCAAGGATGGTGATGGTGATACAGCCATTGAACCCGTCCAAGTTCCCTTGAACAACACCATTTATACGGACAGCAGTACTAATAATATCGATATAGCCCCATCAGGAGAGGCTGGTCTCATTGTCACAGGCGACACTCAGGAGAGTGCCTTCACGACCGAATCACAGGACTACAATGTCTGCTTCCTGCTGGACACCTCAAGGAGCATGCTCAAAGATGAATGTGGCGTTGCCCGTGACGAGCTCGCTGTCAAGTCCATCAACAGCTATATCAAGAGTATTCTTGAGCATCCAGTCGAGGGCACGACAACTATTCAGATCATGCCATTCTTTAAGTACGTTGACGCAGACAATGCCAAGACAATTGTTATTCAAACAATAAACGGAGAGACGTCTCTAACAATTGACAATGTTCTGATTGAAGATATTTCCAAATGGGAAGGTTTTGATAAAACTGACCTCTTTGGGGAATATAAGTATGATGAGGACAAAGACTGGCACTCTGGAACAAATTACGCCGAGGCCTTCAAGGCAGCCGATTCGTGGTTTGATGGAAATAACGATGGAGACAATCTTCTTTATTTCCTGACCGATGGTTGCCCGAACAAGGGTAATGCAAACAAAGAAGGAGAGTATTCCAACGGCTTCCACGCTGTACCTGATGCTCTTGACGCCTTTGATACGCTTCTTGGAGAACACAGTGATCTCAAGGTGCATGCCATTGGCATTGGCGGTGGAGAGGATGGTGAAAAATTAACACCTGAACAGATGGCAGGCCTTGCCATGTTCGACAATACGGGCAAGCCCAACCAGGAAACGCTTGGCGGTAATGAATTTGGCCCGACTGGTGTCATCTATGGCAACACCAAGGGGGATATTGCCTATCTCATCGAACCTATTCCAGCTGGTAATAAAATCACCCATCTTGATAAAAATGGAAAATATTTTGTCCATGTACAGGTTGGCAAGGAGACTGACACTGGCTACTTCCGTCTTGAATATGATGATGAAAAACATGAATGGGGATTCATATATTATGAATCGTCAGAAAAACCAAACATATGGATATCAATTAATCAAAATGGAACTATAGATACAAATGGAGCTAAAAAAGATATAGAATTTGTGAGTGACCAAAATTATTTTTATACTGCCGGTTCCGATCTTGGCGAACGTCCTCATGGTGTCAGCCAAATTGTCTCCACAAGCGATGAGCTGACTGCTGCCCTGGGAACCATTGCTGCCAATACCGTATCTGATGACATCATTGATGCATCCAAATCGGATACTCTGGTCAACATCATTTACGGCGATGTCATGAATACTGATGGTATAGATGCTCAGCAACAACCTGGTTCGGGCTATAAGGCCTTCGATGGCTGGTCTGATAAAGACATCACCAGTTACGTCCACGACAACGCTGTTGCCCTTGGCAGCGAGACTCTGCTGGCCAAAGGTGATAACGGCTACGACACCTACTACCGTGACGTCTATGGCGACATCTACAAGCTCGGTGAGGAAAATACGCCGCTTACGGAAGACAAACTTGGAGACAAGCTCTTCATTGCCCGTGAGGGTGGCAATGACACCATCTTCGGCACGCAGACTGGAGACAGCATCTTCGGCCAGGAAGGGGATGACATCCTCTTTGGTGATGGAGACACTGCGACCCTGAGTGCTCTCAAGCAACAATTGAACATCGACGAGGACGCCTCTGCCTCTGCCTCTGAAATAGCCAATGCCATCAAGAATAAGGCAGACGAGGACAAGGACCTCATCTCCGGTATCAATACGGCTCTTGAGGGTACGGACAGCGCCGGCGACGATCAGCTCTACGGCGGCTCCGGCGAGGATCTGCTCTTCGGCATGGGTGGCGACGACTACCTGGTCGGCGGTGAAGGAGAGGACATCCTCTTCGGTGGTGTCGGCAATGACATCGTGGTCTACGACAAGGACGACTTCATGGTCAGCGGCGGTTCCGGCATCGACTTCATGGTGACGACCGATAAGAACCTTTCCCTGAAGCATCTGCTGACCGAAAGTGGTCGCGGTGAAAATGTAGGTCCCATCGTCGAGGGCATCGATGTCCTCCTCAAGGGCGATAACGCACTCAGCCTGACCAGCATGGAGCAGCTGGCCAGCGAGTACGGCATTACCGTGGAAGGCAACGAGATACATCTGGGTGAAGGCTGGACCAAGGACACGTCCACAGGCTCTGCCAACACCTATACCTTCCAGGGAGGCAATGGCACGCAGTCACTTACCATGGAGGTCAATCTGAGCCCTGACGATGATCTGCTGAAAGTCACCGTGCAGAATGTGGAAAACGGCAACGCCTAATCCCTGACACGAAGTCGCATGACCCAAGGGAGTGCCCCATACAGAGGGGCACTCCCTGTCTTCTCTTTTTCCCGGAGCCTGTATGCGCATCCTGTTCATCAACCACACCTTTCCAGGGCTTTTTTCCTCCCTTGCGGCTGCCTTTGGAGCAGAGAGCCGGCATGAGGTGCTCTTTGCGTCGAGCTACGGCAGACGCCAGGAAGTGACCCTGCCCGGTGTGCGCAAGATCCGCCTGAGCCCCCATGCCCTGCGGGCCAGGACGGCTGCCGAAGAACTGGACAACATGATGACAGCAGGCCGCCAGGCACTCCATTCCTTCGAGATTTTGAGAGCGTCCGACTTTGTTCCGGACATGGTGCTCTCTTCCTCCAGGGGAGGCTATGCCCTGTTCTGGGGATCGGCTTTCCCCGACTCCTTCAGAGTCTGCTGGACCGAGAGTTGTACGAGCCTGCCGGATGCGGAGGCTGCCACTGATCCCCTCTTTGCCCGTCATCTTGTCCTCTGCCGCCAGGTCATGGACTGCGATCTTGTGGTGGCTCTGTCTGCAGGACAGCCAGGGTATCTGCAGGACAGACTTAAGTACGCCGTGGAGCTCCCCTATGCCGTGAACACAAGGCAGTTTGCCCCTGGAAACTTTGAAGCCCTGGAACAGGACGGTCTCGACCTGATCGCTCTCCCGGAGCTCCTGGTTCTTGCTGTCAGCAGGACGCTGGCACAAAGTTCAACACTGCCCCTTCTTCTGGAGCATCTGTGCACCCTGCGGCCCCAGAGCCATGTGCTCCTCTTCTGCGACACCCTGGCAACGCAAGGGAGCATGCGCACCCTCTGTCCCACGCTTGCCGCAGGCAGGGCAGGGCGCCTTCATGTCTCGGGCATGCTCTCCTTGAACAAATACAAGACTCTTTTGTCCCAGGCTGCTGCCTGGGTCTATCCACCTGGCTCCAGGGTACAGGCCGTCTCCCTGCTCGAAGCAATGAGCTGCGGCGCAGCCCTCATTCTCTCAAAAGACAGCTTTGCTTCGTCTCTCCTGCAGGATGGGGACAATGCCCTCTTTCTGGAAGAGAAGGGGCCCAGGGAATTTGCTGAAAGTCTTGATGCCCTCCTCAAGCAAACAGACCTCCTGCAAAAAGTCCGCATCAGGGCCCGGGCAACGGTGGTGGAGCATTGTGCCCAGGACCACGTGCTGCCCTTGCAGACGCATTTTCTGGAGCAGATGTACCAGATCTGGAAGGAACAGGGCACTTCAGGGCTCACAGCCCATCTGGAAAGCCTGCAGCCCCTGGTCTGATCGGGCGCGCAAGGGAAGGGGAACCCTCCGTCCCAGGCGTTCGGGATGTGCCCCCGACTCCAGACTGGACGACTGTCTGCAAGCTCCAGCCAGGACTGCAAAGTGCCTGGTTCCTTCAAGACACTCTCAAGGTCGCTTCAGTTCCGGACAGACAATCCAGCCAGTGAGGGAAAACCTGGGCAGTCCATTCCAGGGACCTGTACAAGGGCCTTCTTGCCTCTTCTCTTTTCCCCAGGCTCCCGGTCACAGGGACCATCTTTCAGATTCCTTCACAAGATACGCACACGTCGCAAGCACATCCCCCCAAAGCCCCCAAAGTGACGTCTCTGCCTGCCGGCACCGTTTGCACAGTCCCAGGCATCCAGACAAGGGACACATCCTGCAAACACCAGAGCACAATACGCAACCAGGGATACGGGCAGACACGACGTGGGACGTCTGCCGCACAACAGACCAGCGCACCAGCCCCGGTGGCGACTTTGCATCGTGAACAAGGCGATCCGCCCTTTCCCCTGAGAGAAAAGGGGCAGGTGGAGACGGCACAAGGAAAGACAGCGTCTCCACCCCAAAGGATCTCAACAATCTGTCTGCGACACTGTTGTCTGGCATCGTGTCCTTCAGTATCGGACCCCGCTTCGATGGAAACCAGCATTCCAACGGCCCTGCAGTCTCTGCTGCACTCCGTGAGGCCAGTGCCATGCAGTGTGGCGAGAAGCTTTCTGCTGGTCCTTGCACCGGCACGCACACCGGTGCGTCCCTTCCCTCAAACCTGCACCTTGCCTGATTCCCCTGCCGGTGCTGCCAGTCTGTAGCCCAGGTCTCTTTTCCAGGTGCCGCTCCTGCGATCCCCTGGCTCCCCGGATATCGTGGATACCGTGGACACCCGGGGACCCGGGATTCCGGGCACTGGCCCCTGTGGTCCCTCTCCAGGTTATCCCGCTCCTTCCCGTGTGTCCCGATTGTCCTGATTGCTCCGCTTGTCCAGTTGTGCCGGTTGCCCGGTTGTGCAGTTGTGCCCGTGCCTTGAGCATGCCCGGCACCCCCGGCCCCGGGCACAAGACCGCCCGGACTGACGGACGAAAACAGGCCTCCTGCAACAGGCCGGGTCAGGACAGGGACAGGCCCCTTCGCGAAAGAGCCCCCGACGGCTCCTTTCGGGAAGACTCCTGTCGGAAGGATCCCCTTCGACCCTGTGCCCCTGCGGAGCACAGGGCAGGGGCACAGGCCCCTGCGCTTCACTGCCCCATGGCAGGGGGCCGGGGCAGGGCAAAAAACGCTGTATTTCCCTGAGCAGGGCCGATTGGAACACATTGCCTTTCGCTTTCTTGCGTCGTACAAGCAGGACTCCAGTTTGTCTGATTCCATCTCCGATTCACGAGGTACCTATGCTTTTGCAGGACGCACAAAAAGGAAAGACCTATGTGGTGGAGTCGTTTCACCTGCCCCAGGTGCTTGAGCGCCGGCTCGAGGCCCTGGGCATGACGCGACAAAGCCCTGTGTCTGTGATCAACAGAAAAGGGAAGGGCATTCTCATTGTGAAGATTCGCGGGGCCCGCTTTGCCCTGGGCGAGAACATCACGGCCAGCATTGCCGTGCAGGATGCGGAGGCCCGGGCATGACCAGTACGAACACTATGACCAGTCCGGCCAGTACGGCCAGTCTGGCAGAACATGAAATGACCATCGGCTTCATCGGCAATCCCAACTGCGGCAAGACCACGCTCTTCAATGCCTATACCGGCGCCCGTCTCAAGGTGGCCAACTGGCCCGGCGTCACCGTGGAAAAGGTGGAAGGGGTCATGAAGG
>CALVHF010000104.1 GCA_944327295.1 uncultured Desulfovibrio sp.
CCGCTCCCAGACACCCACGACACTGACACCGGTGTCGTGGCGTATGCCGCTCTCGAGCAGGGTTTTGCCGGCCAGGTGCGTGCGCATGACCGGCGTCTCGGCCACGACGAGGCGCCCAAAGTGACCGAGCACGCTGACTCGGTGGCTTGGATGAATGACCCGCCTTGCCAGGGCCTCGCCAAGCAGGCTGTAGAAGTGGAAGCAGCGGCTGCATCCTGCCATGCGCAGAATGTCCCGGGCTTCCAGAGTCTCTACTCCGGCCACAATAGGGAGCTCAGGCGCTGCTTCGTGGGCCGAGAAGACAATGTTGGCGCTGCGTATGTCCGTGTCCATGACCACCAGGGAGGCGGCTGTCTCGGCATGGAGCTTGCTGTAGGTCTCCTTGTCGTCGTGTTCGCCGAGCACGGCCTTGTACCCCTGGCTTAAGAGCTGCAGTGCTGTCTGCATGTCCGAGCACAGAAGATAGGCCTTCATGTCGTAGCGTATCAGGGTCTCGGACAGGTTGAGGGCAATGGGATTGGTGCCGGCAATGAGGACATGCCCCCTGATGGAATCGGGCAGACATCTTGGCACCATTTCCCTTTTCTGCCGCTCCATCCAGGGCAGGTAGAAGTGCTGGATGAAGGTAAAGGGCAAAAGAATCAGAAAGAAGACCATGCCTGAGACAAGGACGATGATGGAAAAGATGCGGCCGAGATCGGAGGTAAAGGTAATGTCTCCGAATCCGAGGGTGGACATGACGGTAAAGGTCCAGTAGACACCTGTGATAATGGAGTATTCCCGGCCTTCGTAGAGCATGATCCAGTGAAAGAGGGCCGAGAAGACGGCAATTTCCGCAACCAGGACAAGCAGAAAGTGCGTAAAGACCTTCTGATGATCCTGCGTCTCGCGTATGTGAATGATATTGGTCAGAACACTTACCAGTGACTTGAGCACAATCCGATCCCCTGTACCAGTGGCCCCTCAAAAGCCGCAAGGGGCTCACGGGGCGCATGATATCTTCTCTTTGACTTTGCGTGCCCCATGTCGGGACACAAGGGCCTGCGCAGGGCAGGAACCGCCTCCTCAGAGGCCGCGATTTGTGCGGCCTGACAGCTGCAGTCTCCACATCCCCAGCAAAAAGGTCAGCATATTTCGGGCATAGTATACTCGGGGCGAGCGCCTTTTTCCATAGCCTGCCGCTCAGGGGCTCTGCCCTTCCGCAACCGGCCTGCCAGCCCCGGCAGCGGCTGGACAAAGGCCCCGGAAAAAGGCACGCTGCACTTGTCAGTCAGGTCCACCTGCCGACCGATTCCCTGCTTCCATCACCCCGCAAGCAGGCCACTCTCTGCAGCTTGGGACAGCAGGCGCACCGGATTTTCACCTTCAGGCCAACCACCCCACATGGAGTTCCTCATGTCTGCACATATTGCCAAGGAAATGGGACGCAAGGCACGTGCTGCCTCCAGACTTCTTGCCTCTGCCTCGCCCTCGGCCAAGAATCTCTTTCTCCAGAATCTGGCCCGCCTGCTCATGGATCACAGAAAGGACATCCTGGACGTTAATGCCAAGGATGTGGAGAAAGCCCGGGAGCTCGGCCTGGACGGTCCGCGCGTGAACCGGCTGACCCTGACGCCGGCCATTGTCGAGGACATGCACAAGGCCTGTCTGGAAGTGGCCGAAATGCCGGATCCCATCGGCGCCATGGAAAGGCAGTGGCAGCGTCCCAACGGCCTGCTGGTCGGCAAGATGCGCGTGCCACTGGGCGTCATCTGCATGATCTACGAGGCCAGACCCAATGTGACGGTGGACGCCGCCATCCTCTGTCTCAAGGCCGGCAATGCCGTGATCCTGCGCGGCGGACGCGAGGCCCTCAATTCCAACCGCTATCTGGCTTCCCTGCTGCAGCAGGCTCTGAACGAAGCCGGTCTTCCCGCAGACGCGGCCCAGCTTGTGCAGTCCACGGATCACGCCCTGGTCACGGAACTGTGCCACCTGGATGAAGACATTGACGTCATCATCCCCCGCGGCGGCGAAGGGCTTGTCCGCGCCGTGACCGAACAGGCCACCATGCCGGTTCTCAAGCATTACAAGGGCGTGTGCCATGCCTTTGTGGATGCCTCCGCCGACCTGAACATGGCCCTGGACATCGTCTACAATGGCAAGGTCCAGCGTCCCGGTGTCTGCAATGCCCTGGAATGCCTACTCGTGCACGAGGAGGTGGCCCCGGCCTTCCTGCCCATGGTGGCCGACAGGCTGGGCCAGGCAGGTGTGGAATTCCGGGCCTGCCCCCGTGCCCTGCCCCTGCTCGGAGCCACGGCCAGGGCCCAGACGGATTCCGATCTTGGCATGGAATTCCATGATCTCATCCTGAGTGTCTGCGTGGTGAAAGATCTGGACGAGGCCCTCGCCCATATTGCCCGCTACAATTCCAACCATACGGATGTCATTGTCACCAATGACTATGCCCATGCCCAGCGCTTTATCCGCGAAGCCGATGCCTCCATGGTCGGCGTCAATGTCTCCACCCGCTTCAATGACGGCGGCCAGCTGGGACTCGGAGCCGAAATCGGCATTTCCACTTCCAAGCTCCATGCCTATGGCCCCATGGGCGTCCTGGAACTAACCACCACCAAGTTTGTCGTTCTGGGCCAGGGCCAGATCCGTCAATAAACGTGCCTGACAGACTCCACGCACATCCACTCCACATCAAACTCCCCTGTGCAAAACCTGCCACAAGGCGCTGCACCGTGGTGTGCCCACGCTGAAAATTCAGCGGGGCACATCGTTGCGAGCGGAGATCTTCATGGGCATTCTGCGCCGGAGCGTTCTGAATCGCTTGAAGTCAGCCTGTCCGGAGCAGGAGGTACGCAACACCTGCGGTTCTCTCGCAAAGCACAGCCGCATGACACTTGGGATTGCCAAATCGCATTGTGCGGATGCGTTCTGCATCGCAGGGAATCTCGAGGCAAAACGACTCAGGTCCTCCTCCTTCCAGAAGCAGACCCGCCGTCACAACCGGCAGCTCCACAAGAGGACGATCCTCAAGGGGGGCTTTCGCAAGCGCAATCAGGCCCCCTGCGAAGTTCATGGGTTCCGGCTCTTTGACAAGGTCCTCTGCAAGGGCGAGAGAGGGTTCATCTTTGGGCGCAGGGCTTCTGAGCAATTTGATGTTCGCAGACCCGACGGCACGCATCTTTCTGCAGGCATTAGTTCCAAAAAACTGCGCCTTATCGAAAGACGCAAAAGAGACCTTACAGAAATCAGAAAGGAGGCGGTGCTTCCTCCTCTGCCTGAACGCAGGGGTATCCGCGCCAGTATTTGTAATGAACGCTATAGCAGTCCTTGGCGGGAGCTTTAATCCGCTGCACGTCGGACACCTCCGCCTGGCCATCGAAATCCACGAAGCCTTCGGCCCTCTGCTGGAGCGGGTGGACCTCCTGCCGACCGCCCATCCGCCGCACAAGCAGGAACAGTATGTCCTGCCCTTCTCCGTCCGCGTCGAACTTGTTGGCGAGGCCGTGGCGCCCTATCCCTGGCTCAACTGCAATCCACTGGAAGGGGAACGGGAAAGCCCCTCCTATACATGGGAAACCCTGAGGCTCTATCAGGAACGCGAGCCTGGAAAGGAAATCTTCTTTGTGCTGGGCAGCCAGGACTACACAAGCCTGCCGGACTGGTACCACGGCCCGGACATCCCCAGGCGCTGCACTCTGGTCGTTGCGCCCAGGGGCTTCTACCGCCCTGAGCAGTTCATCAGGGACACGCGGCACATGTGGCCGGATGCACGGCTGGGCACCCCCCTGACAGCCAACGGCCTGTGCATGGAGACCTCCTGCGGCCGCATCATCTTCCAGCCCCTGCCCTGGCTGGAGGTCAGTGCCTCGCTCATCCGGGAGCGCTGGCTGCTCGGACGCTGCATAGACTACCTGGTTCCCCCCGGCGTGAGCAGAATGCTGGAATCCCGCAGGGAGGAAATACGGCATCTGTGGAGCTGAGCTGAGGAGCTTTTCTTGAGAGGGCTCGCCATGCAAAAAGCATGTATTCCCAAAATGCGGGCAGGGATGGGAACACTTTATGCATACTCGAAAAGCGTCTGATTTGAAGTCTTTTTTCTGCAAACAAGGGATCTGATGGAGCTGACCTGTCCCAAACTGCATTCCCCGGCAAAAAAAGTCGTGCACTCTTGCACTTTTGCCTGTTGAACTTATTTATCTGGTAGGGTATAAAACCTGTATCGGGTTCTCTCTGCTGCCTCTGACATGGGAGTCGTTCCTGCGGCTCCTCCGGCGGCATAACATTTTTAACGTTTAACGCTTTGTTGGAGAAAACCATGGCAGTGACCATCAAGAAGATTCTTTGTGCTGTCGATTTGTCCGACCACAGTGCTCAGGTTGCCGAATACGCGGCTCTCTTCGCCGCCAAGTGCGATGCCGAAGTCGAAGTCGTCTACGTGGCTCCCACCCTGAGCCAGTACACCGGATTCAAGGTTCCTCAGAGTGACATTCATTCCTTTGTTGGCGAAATCGTCAGCGGTGCCCAGGCCAGCATGAATGCCTTTGTTGCCCAGCACTTTGAAGGAATCAAGGCCACTGGTGAAGTCATGGTCGGCTATGCTTCCGACGAAATTCTGGGCAAGGCCAAGAAGGACAACGTCGACCTCATCATCATGGGCACCCATGGTCGCAAGGGCATTGACCGCATCCTGTTTGGATCCGTTGCCGAAAAGGTCGTGAAGAACTCCGAAGTTCCGGTTCTGACTATCCGCCCCAACGCCTAATTCTTCCAAGTATTCCTCAGAAGTCCCCAGAATCACGGTCTCTGCCGACAGGTGTGCCCGCTGCTCCGATCCAGACCGCTCTCTGCAGAAGATGGCAATAGTGCAACAGGCGCGACTTTTTTTGGGCAATCTGAAAGATTTTTATTGACAGCAGGAGTGCTTTTCCTTAGAAACACTTTTGCGGCACGTCTCCATCGTCTATCCGGTTAGGACAGCGGCCTCTCACGTCGCTAAGAGCGGTTCAAATCCGCTTGGAGACGCCAAAAATTTCAATGCGCCGATCCATCCTGTGCAAGGATGCATCGGCGCATGTTTTCTATAGGGCCATCTGCAAACGTAAGGCCCTTGCGGAGAAGTATCGAAGTGGCCGTAACGAGCTCGACTCGAAATCGAGTTGTCCTAGTGATAGGGCACGTGGGTTCGAATCCCACCTTCTCCGCCACTAGAATGTACGCAAGGGACTTTGTTTGACCGTAAAAGGCAACAAAGTCCTTTTTTTTAAGTATTTAGCTTCCGTAGACGTTCGTGGTTGTTCATCGTTGAACACCGGAAATTAGGCGATTTGTGAAGGTGCATGTATAGGTTTGGCCTAGACCACTTTGCGTGGCTTACCCCGACCTTCACAAAGCCTCATAAGGTGTTGATAATGAGCACAAAAAACACGAAAAAGACAACCTCACTCAATGCAGCTACGGTCAGCAAGGCCCTGCGAGACGGACAGCCAGTCATATTGAAGGACACCGGATCTCTGTGCCTGAAGGTACACGGCAAAAACAGAGGCACATGGATCTATCGAGGTCGTCTGGCCGGCATTACCAAAATCGTCGAAGTCACATGCGGAACGGCACCAGAGACAGCGCTTAGCGCCGCTCGCCTGCAAAGAGACAAAATCCGCCTGCTTCTGAAGGATGGCATCAATCCCAATGAGAAGAAAAAAAGCGAAGCAGGTTGAAGATAAGGCCCAGGCCGAAATCGATGCCAGAACTTTTGGAGTCGTAGCCGATGAGTATTTTCGCATGCGAGGCGATATGTCCCGCAGAGGACTCCAATGCGAACAGGGACGCGTCAAGAATCACATGGCCGATATCAGAAACATTCCCGTTGTCCAAATCGAACGCCTTGCGCACCTGAAGCCGGTTATCGACAAGCTCGTACAGAGAGGAGAGTTCGAGCAGGCAAGGCGAGTAGCAGGGCTGATTGGCCGCATCATGAATTTTGCCTTCGACGCAGGCTACATCAAAATCTCCCCTGCCGACCGCCTTGTCAGGCTGGTGCCAAGACAGGCTCGGGGCTCTCAGCGGCATCATGCGGCTCTGGTGACTGTGGAGACAGCTTCCAGCCTCTTTCAACGAGTGTGGAGCTATTGCGAGAGTGGCAGGAGTGGCCCTTTCCTCACTGCGGCTCTGAAGCTGAGCTGCTACATGCCGCTTCGCAACGGCAACGTAGTCGAGGCCCAGTGGGAGCAAATCGACTTCGAAAAAGGGCAGTGGCTCTTTCAGGAAACCAAGAACGGTCGTGCCTATACTGTGCCACTTACTCGCCAAATCAGGGATATCCTGGAGCGCCTCAGATCCTACCGTTACAATAAGTGGTGCTTCCCCAGCGGCTCCAAAACGGGCCACATTTCCAACGGTGGCATGAGCAAACTGTTGCGAATAGCAGGAGTGCCAAGAGAAGAGCACAGCCTGCACGGGTTTCGAAGCACATTTGAGACGCTGGCATTGGAATTTGGTCTTCCCAAGGCCTTGTGCGAGAGGCTTCTGTTCCATGTTGCCGGGGGCCGCGTGGAGCAGGCCTACAACCGAGCCTTATACGAATCCGCTCTTTCTCTGGCAACGATGGTAGTGTAAGATCCTTTGTGTAAATTGAGGTTGAAGAGGTAGGGGAGCCGCCCCCCAGGAGAGGGGGTACCCCCT
>CALVHF010000105.1 GCA_944327295.1 uncultured Desulfovibrio sp.
CTCAGGAAGGCTACGGAAGGAGATTCGTCCGGCAGTGGAGGTCTTTTGGATCCTCCTCGTCGTTCAGGAAGGGAGCTCTTGTGTGTTCAGCGCTTTTGCTCCTGCCTTTTCAGCAGCAGGTCGAGCACAAGGTCTATGTCTGCCTGCAGGTGCAGGCAGCGGCCGGCCAGGTCCGGGTCGTCCTCGACAGCTGTGCCTGCCAAGGCATGCCCCCTGTCCTCCAGGGAGATGGAGGCAATGAAGGAGCGGGGATTGGCTCGGGCCATCCTGCACAGAGGCGTGCGGATGATGGTGGGGGTGTTGTCGCCAATGCCGAGCAGAAGGTAGAGCACCCTTTTGCCCTCTATATGTTCCAGAAATTCCTGATAGCGCGTGCAGGCCTTCTCCCAGGCCTCGTCTTCCACAAAGGGATGGCTGCCGCGCAGGTTCATGCACATGGGGGCCGCGCAGACGGGGCAATACGGGACAAGGTCCGAGGGAATGCGGCCGTTGCGCTGTTCGGCCACCATGCGGCGGACCTGGGCTTCGTTCACATAGGTTTTGGGATGGCAGGCACGGGAACACTGCCACAGCCCGAAATCGCCCTGAATGGCAAAGAGGCGCTCTTCTGGGACACCTGCCCTGGCAAGACAGTGATCCACGTTTGTGGTGAACACAAAGGCGTCCCGTCCGGCCAGAAGACGCACAAGTTTTGAGCAGGTGGTGCCAGGAGGTTCATGGTAGCAGGCAAGGAGAATCAAGCGGCTCCAGTAAGCCCAGTGCTCCTCAGGGGAAGAGAACTGATGAAAACCGCCCCTGTACATGTCGCTGAAGTGATAGCGGGCAATGAAGTCGGCAAAGAAGCGGGCAAAGACCGCACCGCCATAGTCATAGCCTGCGGCAAAGGAAAGCCCTGAGCCGACACCGACCAGAAGGGCTTCCGAGTCGCACAGTTCCAGAAAGAGGCGATCGACGGCCTCCGGATCCACGGAAAAGCGTTCCCGGTCGCATTGCAGCACAGCCCTGTTCCTGAGGCTTCCTGCAGAAGCCTGCGTCACTGTCCAGGGATTGGGGCCGCTGAGCAGGGGTGCGAGATCCACGGCACCTTCCCTCTGCTCCTGCGTGGCACGCCAGGTCTGGCCCTCTTCTGCCCCGGTGGCCGGGGCAGGCGACGTGCTGCTTCCGGAGGCACTTGATAAGGAGGCGTTGTCGGCAGATGGGCTGCCGGCAGAGGGGTCGCTGCCCAAAGACGGGGAACTGCCGGACGGGTTCTTGACGGACGGACTCTTGCAGGACGGGCTACTGGAGGATCTGCTGATAGAGGGCATGATCCGCATCCTTGAAGACATTGAACACTATGTCCATGTCGGCACCGGTCGCAGCAAGAAAGTCCTGCACTGTGGCCACGGCAATGGCTGCGGCCTCATCGGCCGGAAAGCCGAAGACGCCGGTGGAGATGCAGCAGAAGGCAATGCTGCGCAGATGGTGCTGGCGACCAAGTTCCAGGCAGGAATGGTAGCAGCTTGCCAGCAGACGGCGGTGCTCGTCCGTGAGTGCGCCGTTCACAATGGGGCCCACCGTATGCAGCACGTAACGGCAGGGCAGGTTCCAGGCCCTGGTGATGCGGGCCGTGCCCGTGGGCTCGCTGTGGCCTTGCAGGTCCATGAGCCTGGCGCAGGCCAGGCGCAGCTGCATGCCTGCAGCCGTGTGGATGCAGTTGTCTATGCAGTTGTGACAGGGGATGAAGCAGCCCAGCAGCTCGCTGTTGGCGGCATTGACGATGGCGTCCGTGGCCAGACGGGTGATGTCGCCCTGCCAGAGAATGAGATGATTCTTCAAGCGAGGCAGGGTGGCCGGATCCACAATGCCCCTGAGTCGTGTCTCTTCCTGCAGGTACGCATCCTGCACGGCAAGCACCTCATCGGAAATCGGGGCAGGAAGCCGCACGTTCATGAGCGAGCGCAAGAAACTCTTTTTTGCGGCCAGGTTCTGCGGAACCGGCTTGCTGCGCCAAACGGGATTTTCTTCTCTGAGGGCCTGGATGAGGAAATCAAGGCGTTCTTCCTGTGTCATGAGCGTGCTCCTCGCAAGAGGTTTGGGGCTTTTCCCCGTGAGGCAGGTGTTTGTGCTCCTGCAAAAATAGGGGAGCGGAGAGAAGAGTGCAAGAGGACGAGGCAAAAGGCACTCCTCTGGCCGCTCTGCACGGAACAAGGCATGGGCCTTTGGAGCTGTCTGGAAGCCTGCCCGAAAGCGTGCATCCTGTGCAGACGTGATCACGGTTTGCACGGCTTCCCAGGGTTTCCCTGGCTTTGCGGTCTTTCGTGGGAGCAGGTCCGCGCCTGAAGCGGTCGTTGCGCCTGAGCCTGCAAAAAATCGGCATTGTACTGGAGCCGTTCTGTCAGGCGCAGGGGAGGTTTTGAGAGGTCCTTTTCTTCATTTTGCAGATATGAAAGATTTCTTCCAAGAAGAAGGATTGCAGAAGAAGGAGACATAGATATTTCTTTTCTGCTTTTTTGCAGTTTGTAGTATAAAGTCCATATAGACAGTATGAGGTCTTTGTCAAATCTCCGTAATTATGAATATAAATAATTGAGAAGTTGTTGTTTTTCTACTCTCACCCCTTGAAAAATGTACGGATTTGGGTTATGAAACTTGGAATTCTACAGGAGCGCTGCCATGTCAGGTTCGTCACAACAAAACCGTCTGTGCAAGGGCGCAGAGCAAGATTTCTTTTCCCAGGATATTTGCAACTATCTGAAGGAACAGAGGGAGAAATCCCTGAACTATCTCGATTCCTGTCTTATCTGCGCTGTCATGAAGGGAAAGACCGAGGGCAAGAGCGAGGAACGCCGGCGCATTGCCAGAAACCTCAAGCAGCTGGGCATCAGTGACAGCGTGATACGCAAGGCCACGGGGCTGGACGTGCGCGACGAGGACGGAGAAGAAATCCTGTAGCCGTCCTGGATCCGTTTTGGATCCGTTTTGGATCCGTCTTGGATCCGTCTTGGATCCGTCCCTGAAGTCTTCCAGACTCCTGTCCCGATGCCTGTCTTTTCGTTCGGAGCAGATCTGCCTGGCCCTGTGCCGCAGACGAGCTCCTTTTTTTGTGCCCGGCCAGAAGGCCCGCTCCCAGGGAAAAGGGCAAAAAAAGAGGAGGACTCAAGCCTTGTGTGCCGTCCTCCCCGAAAAACTGTTTTGCTGTGTATTTTGTTAGGCCTGCTTGGGTGCAGATTCCTCGTATTCCCTGCGCAGGCTCTCCATCACTTCATGCACTGTGGTAATGGAGGTGATGCGGCCTACATTGGTGCCGCAGAAGGCAAAGCCTGCCTTCAGGTTGCCGCGCATGGCACTGAGCAGTGCCAGGGCAATGCAGTAGGGGGTCTTCTCCCTGTTACAGGTCTTCACGCAGTGGTAGATGCAGCGGAAGGGCTTCTTGAGCCCCTTGCGCGAGGCCTCGATGAAGCTGTTGTCGATGGCACGGCCGGGCATGCCCACGGGCGAGTGGATAATGGTCACGTCCTCGGGCCTGGCATTGACATAGGCCTGCTTGAAGCGGATGTCGGCATCGCATTCCTCTGTGGCCACAAAGCGGGTGGCCATCTGCACGCCGGAGGCGCCCAGGTTGAGCAGGCGGCGGATGTCGGCACCCGTGAAGACGCCGCCGCCGGCAATGACAGGCACGGCGCGTCCGCACTTGTCCTCAAGTTCCCTGGCCACATCCACGATGGGCGGCACCAGGTTTTCCAGGGCAAAGCTTGCGTCTGTCAGCTCGTCTTCCTTGAAGCCCAGATGTCCGCCGGCCTTGGGGCCTTCCACCACAAAGGCGTCCGGGACATAGTTGAAGTTGCGCATCCACTTTCTGGCAATGATGGAGGCAGCCCTGGCAGAGGAGATGATGGGCACAAGCTTGGTCTTGAACTCTTCCTTCTTCTGCTCGCAGGCCTCGTGGAGGTGCTTGGGCAGATCCGTGGGCAGACCGGCACCGGAGAAGATGATGTCTGCGCGGGATTCAATGGCCGTGCGCACCAGCTGGGTGAAGTGGGTGAGGGCCACCATGATGTTCACGCCGATGATGCCGGAGGTCTTTTCCCTGGCCTTCTGGATTTCCCGGCGCAGGGCACGCATGTTGGCAGCAAGAGGATCCTTGGTCACGTCCTTGTCAAGGAGGCCGATCATGGCCCCGGCAATGACACCAATGCCACCTTCATTGGCGACGGCAGAGGCTAGGCCAGACAGGGAGATGCCTACCCCCATGCCACCCTGGACTACGGGCATGGTGGCTGTGAGGTCGCCAATTTTAAGAGAAGGAAGCGTCATTAGATCCTCCTAAGGATGAACAGCATCAGTGTGCTGCCCGTTGGTATGCAGCTGCAAGAACGTGAGGCATGTCTGCGGCAAAAGAGTACAAAAAAAGATCCAGAAACACAAAGTGAATGCTTTTTTGTACACAAAGTGACAAAAAAAGGCAAATCCTGTGACAGTCCTCAGACGGCAGAGGCTGCGGACAGGGTCTTGAGCTCTCCGATCAGCCTGTCCCTGGCCGGGCCGTAGATGCGGTCGGGCAGGGCGCCGAGCAGGTGCAGGGCGTGGCCTGCGCTGGCAAGCCTCTGGCGCGAGGTGGCAAAATTGAGGCCGTCAATCCAGGTGCCAAGGAGCAGGCGAAAGTCGTTCACACAGGTCAGGTCCGTGTAACTCGCCACTCTGCCGGTCAGGGCACAGTCAAGCACTGTCTGCGAAAAAAGTTCAGGGGTGTCCGGCAGGCTCAGCACAACGGTGGGCGAGTAGGGGCCGGGCCGCGAGAGGTGTTCGTCCATGACCCGCAAGATGTCCAGCTTGTCGGCATCGCGCACCACTTCCGTCACCTTGCTCACATCATAGGGCAGATGCTCTGGCAGGGCAAAGGCATTGTGCAGGGCTATGGCCCTGGTGACAGCCGCACGGATCAGGGGCTCGCGGGAGAGAACCTGGTAGTGCTCCACAAGAGCTGCGCCAAGCTCGCCGTGATTGCAGGAGTCGGCGTCCTTGAAGGTGTGCCAGGTCCGGTACTGGGCGAAGCGGGCGAGGTCATGGTAGAGGGCCGCGAGCAGGCAGGCCCTGGTCAGGGGCGCTGCAAAGCCCTCGCCCTGACAGATGGCGCGGGCATGCTCAAGGACCCTGAAGGTATGCTCGACCTTGAGCTCTTCTGGCCCCCTTTCAAAGGGACAGACCTCAAGTTCCAGGTCGGTGTAGGCCCTGAACCACGTCTCGTGGGATCCGATGTCCAGGGGATCGCGGGAACGCTCGGGCAGAGGCGGCAGGGCAAAGGGACAGGTGGGCATGGTGTTCATGATCTGAAATTTTCTGGCACGGCAGGCAGACAAAGGCGCAGAAGAATGTGCAGAAGGGGTATGAACTGCGCCGACAATCCTGCAGGCAGAGGCGCAGGGTCTTTGTTGCTGAACCTGCTGGTCCTGTTGATTGGGGAACAACAGTGGAAGCATGGAGAGACCCCATGGGGAACTCGGAAGAACAAAAGAGGCACGCTGCAGGAAGGGGAGCAAAAAGCCTGCTCCAGACTTGAGGAAGCGTAGCGCAAAAGGACATGACACTCAAGGCGATTCACAGCGCCGGACCGCCGCAGTCTCAGAAGCTGACGGGCCCTGCTCACTGGAAAAGAGCCATGGGACGCCCTGATCTGCACATTTTGGGATCGGCAGGACGGGAGCGCATGCCCACAGTCTGGCAGGGAGCGGGAGCCGGCATGTGCTCAAGGGGCGTGCCTTTTGAAACGTGAGCAGGTACACCAGGAATATGAGCCTGAAAAGATGCCAGAAACAAGGTACGCTGCTCTTGTCACCAGTCTGTGAAGAGGCAGTGTCGATTGGTCTTCCATTTGTACAGGACGATGACAGAACAGGGACAGAATGAAGGCCACACAAAAGAGACAGAACTTCCAGCCAGAGACATGACAACCTGCAAAAGATCTTGTCCTCTCGTGGCAACTTGTGGCAACAGGCGACGGGCATTTTTCGCAAAGTACAAAGCCTGTGTTCAACGAAGATCCCAAAAGATGCGGATGCCGGGAGCAGACTCTGCGAGATGGGGAGAGCACCCTCTGCAAAAGGCACAGTCCGGGGCGTGTGCTGCTTCCCGAAAGTGGGCAGTTTCCGAGTCCCGGTCAGCCCTTGAGAGGCACCGGGACTCGTCTTCCTGACTCGGCTCTCGGATTTGTCAGCCGGAGCCCGTCTCGCAAGGCCTGCTCAGCTCTGGCACAGGGGCGCAAAGTCGCACCTGCCACAGTAAGCCGCATCGCGCATCTGCAGCAGTTCCACGCTTGTCTGCATGTGCATGACAACCAGGCTCACCAGGGGCTGGCACAGTTCCATGGCCCTGGCCTTGAGTTCTTCGGCCTCAGCCTTCTTGCTGGAGCGGAAGAAGGACGTCTCCCGGCCGTCGTGAGCCAGGGCCACAAAGGCCGCATCGGACAGGGTGCCGCCGGGCCAGGTCAGGGTGTCCCTCTTGCGCAGGCCACGCAGGCGCAGGGAGGTCTGGCGGCACATGGTGACATAGCAGGGCAGCTGCACGCTGGCGGCATGCTCGCGCAGGGCCAGAAAGAGCGTGTTGAGCTCGGCCCTGTCGGCTGCGTCCACATGGCTTGTGGACGTCACATCCT
>CALVHF010000106.1 GCA_944327295.1 uncultured Desulfovibrio sp.
AGAAAGCCTGTCATGGCAAGCAGCATGACCCAGGGCAGAATGCGGGCCAGGGGCCGCGCCCGATCTGTCTGCTCGTACTCGGCCAGGGACTGCACGCCCGGGCTTTCCCGGATGCGGGCCGTCTCCAGCCCGTTCAGCCCATTCTGCCCGTCCTGTCGGCCTTCGAGGGCGGCGGGCCTTGTTGCGGACACAGAGAGGCCCGCTCCGCTGCCTGAATGTGCACGGTCTTGCATGGTCCACCTCCTTGCTTGGTGCTTTTTGCTGTCCTTGCCGGCCTGTGGTCCCTGGGCCTGGACCAGGATCCTGCCCTGACCAGGGACAAGAGGATGTGCGTGAACGTTTGTGTGCGGACAGGGAACAAGGGGGATCGGGACGTTTGGACTGCCGGGGCACAGGATCAGGGAATCATCCGATCAGGGGACGGGGCGCTGGCAGACCAGGCTCAGCCTCTGGCCGTTCCTGCTCACCACAATGCTGGCCGTCACCGGCATCACATAGAGGTGGGTGTCCTCGCAGGCGGCGCTCCGCTCCCAGGCAGGCCACACGGCCTGATAGATGGAGCGCACATACAGGCGCCCCTCATGGGCCCAGACCTGGACGCCAGGGTCTGCCGGCTGCGTGCGCACACGCACGGCTCCCCTTGGCGGCACTCCGTGCACAAAGGCCAACAGTTCCTCGCTCACCGGCTCCTGCACAGGGCCAAGAAGGGGAGATCGTGCCCCCGGGCCTTCCTTCTGTATCCTGAAGATGGTGAGGGCGTCGTTGATGCGGCCTTCCCTGCGGCCGCTGCCAGTGACCAGATGCAGGACCACGGGGTACTCGGCCCCTTCCAGGGTGAGCACAAGGTTGGAGGAGGCATGGTTGCGCAGGGGCACAAGGTTCACAATGTGGGAGTGGACATTGTGCTTCTCGCCCCCTGACTCTGTCCTCCTGCCCCCGCTCGGCCCTGTGTCCGCAACGTCCACCCGCGGCTGCGAGACGGCATAGGCTCTGGCATTGCCAAGAATGGCCGAGAGCACGGGCCAGGGAGCGCCGGTTACATCCTGGAAGAGCAAGGTGGAAGAATACCCTGCCGTCAGGTGAATGACCGGCGGCTCGTCCTGCATGCTTCCAGCCAGGGTGCGGGTCCGGGTGCGCATGCGGGCCGGATCCGGCAGGGCTGCGTTGTCCAGGCGCTCCTTCTGGTCCAGATAGGTGCGCACCTCGTCTGGATCCAGGGGCAGAAGATCATCCAGGGACCTGGCAAAGGCGTCCTCGTGCTGTCTCTGGCGCAGGGCCTCGTCCTGTTCCCGTGCCCTGGCCGCTTCGTCTGCCTGTTGCAGACCGCCGTCTTCTGCGGCAGCGTCTGCGCTGCCTGCAGTCCTGTCAAAAGCACGTTCTGGATCCTGCAGCTGCAGGCTGCCCGGATCCTTCTGGGCTCCTTGAGCCGGCACAGGGGCCGGACTCTCGGGCACCAGGGCCGAAGCAGCCCTGGCTGCCAGGGCCTCGGAGCCTGCCAGAACGGCCAGACAGAGGATCCAGGCGCTGACAATGAGTCGGAACACAAGCACCGGCAGCAAAAAACGTCCACTGCGTCTTCCTGCGCCCTGACCTGTTCCCTGACCTGTTGTCTGGTCTGTGCCCCTGATCCGTGTGCGTGCTGCAGTTCGTGTGGTGTCGTTCAGGGGGAGCCCTGGCCCCGCTCCCTGCGGGCGGACACTATGGGCGGGCATGCGCCTGCTGCAGCCAGGATCCGCCCTGATGCGGCAGGGGATATGGCCCCTTGGCAGCTGGACACGGAGCAGCCTGCGGCCGGCAGGGCCTGAGCTTGAATCAGAGAGATGCTGAATGCGTGCGTGATCCATGGGGTGTTCCTGAAGGGTCTTCCTGGAGTGTCTGCGATGTTCCTGTTCTTGTCCTGTGTCGCGGGTTTTTCTGCTCGCTGGTCTGTCTGTTCGTCTGCAGCCTTGAAACAGAGCCTCTGGTCCTGAGCAGAGAGCCAGTGAAAGGATGAATGGATGAAGAGCCAAGGTGTACAGGGAGCAGGAACAAACAAAAATCCGTATTCTGTCATTCTCAAGGAAGAACTGAATTTTTACGGTGTTTTAACTGCGCGTATTTTTGTTGTTCTATCCCTAGTGTCTAAATTGATAAATTCGTCTACTTACATCTAGTTGAAATTACTACATTTCATTGTCTAGATATCATGACATAATTTTAAAATTAGACACTAGATAGCGCTCAAAAGGGTGTCGGGTCGGCGCTCGCCTTCCATGAGGTCCAGCAGCAGGTCGACACCGCCATTGCGCAAAAACTCCGTGCCCCGGGCCTTCTCGGCATAGAGTCCCAGCAGCACGGACACAAAGAAGGCGCGTTCCCTGCGGTACTTTTCGGGCCAGAAGAGGATGCAGGCATAGATGACCTCAGGGTCCACAATGGCCAGCAAAAAGCCGCAGGCTTCGGGGTCGAAGAAGCTCCAGCCGCCAATGTAGCTGTAGAGGCGCTTCAAGTCGGCGCGCACATCCCTGCGGCCCTGCTCGTCCATGGCGAGGAGCCGGCCCAGCAGGATACCGGAGAGCACCACAAAGTCCGAGGAGCCCACGAAGGAGAGCGGGCACTGCAAAACCGTCTCCAGGGCCACCTTCTCGTCCTTCAGAATGTCCATCTCGTTGATGCTGGCAATCCACTGGGCCTCGGCTGCAGAAAGGCCAGCCCTGGCATAGTCTTCCCTCGTTCCGGCAGGACGGCGCTTCCAGGCACGCTTTGTCAGAGAACGGGACAGCGGACGAGTCGGGCGATCTTCGTACTCTTCCCCGCCAAAGCCTTGCGTCGTTTCCCTTAAGCTGCCCGAAGCTTCGCTACGGGCGCAATCGTGCAGAGGGACGGAAGGGGTGTCCGCGGGATGTGCAGAAAGAGGACCGCAAGGACGGCCATGGTGCCTGTACCTGCGCTCTTCCGGCTGCGGGGCTGCCGCATCCTGTTCCTGGAACAGAGCCTGTTCCAGTGCAGCCTCCCGAACCCATTCCGCAGCCGTCTGCCGCGCCTGCCTCGTGTCGTCTTCCATGTTCTGGTCCGTTGCTCCAGGAAACTCCTTTTCCAGGCTGCGGCCGAAAGCCAGGGGCTGCTGTGGCGAAAACGCTGTTTCTGCGGACTGCAGGATTCCTGCTGCCTCATCCTGTACCTTGCATGTTTCCATAGAACGTCCTCCGTATGGCTGTTTTTTCTGCTTGTCTGTCTTGCTTGTGCCAGTGTCTGTTGTGTTTTTTGATGGTTCTGGAGCGGGTTTTGAGTGGAGTTCTGGACAAGGAGCCTTGAACAAGGGCGCTTGCTCAAAAACGTCCTCTGTCTGCAGAAGCCAGATGCAAGAAGTTGCCTCCGGTGTTGCCTTTCCTGTGTCTGCGTATCCAATCTGTCTTTGTGTGCCCCTCCTGACCAGAGACGCTCAAAGGCAAAAGACACGTTGCACCGGGACAACAGCCATCTCTCCCCAGTGTGTACAAAGGTTTTGCTGTTTTTTGGGGGAGTGATTCTCAAAGGGCCTGTTGCCTGTTCGTTTCTGCAAAAGCCTGACTGCTGGCCAGACGGTCCGAAATTGGGGGAACATTGTCCGGGCGGGCAGGATGTGTGCAAGGCCCTGGCAGCAGCTGTCCCTCTATTTTAAGGATATGCAGCCGTCAGAGCAGCCTGCCGGTCTTCTGTCCGCTTTCCGCCTCCGGTCAGTCCGGTTTTTCGCAGAACGTGCTATCTGTATAAACATGTCAGAATTTTTTGTCAAGAAAAATTTTGCCTGAATCGAAAAAAATCCGACAGGTCAATTTTCATGGTATTCATGGTGTTAACATTTTAACAACTTGAAATTATTTGCCAAACGTCAACAAAGCATTTTGCTCCTATTTTGGTCAGTCTTTTTCCGAATTTCATGATCTCTTCTCCAATATCTTGAAATATCTAACATTATTCTTAATCTTCATTTTTTACTGTTCTCTGTCCTGCTCGCTGAACAGAACTTGTGCTCCCCTGGGGAGTGGGGCTGCGTTTGTCTGTGTGAGAAGATGGATACAGGAGAAAAGGGACTGCGCTTTGACTCAGAGAGGAACAGGCAGCTCCCGGTCTCCCTGCCCTGCAATGGCCTGATGTCGCACGAACTCGCTCTGCCGTAAGTGAAATCCTGGACACGGAAGCAGAAGGACGAATGTCGCCTGGGGATTTTTGCGTATCCCTGGCTTGGCCAAGTCCGATGGAATTCAATGACAGTCATACCCTTTTGCAGACGCACTGAAGAAAACACGGACATGAGACCTGACTGCGTTGGCATCCTGTCCCTTAAGGAGATCTGGTAGAGATGTGGATTTTGTGCACGGGCGATGACTGGGTCGGTTTCGGCGAGTATTTGTTTCTCAAGGTATTTGAGGCAACCAAAGGAGAATGAGCTCCGGAGCCGATGCCTCAAGGCTTCCTTTTTGGCCCGTTCTCGTAACGGCTTTTTTTGAGCTGTTTGGCAAAGTGTCCAGAGGTACAACCTTGCCGGGCAAAGTCTGGCCGCTCGTCTTTGTCATCTCTACGCATAGAATATATTATAATATAAATATATTTAAAGCAACGGGGTCAGAAACCATCACGAGCATTTTTAAGTATATTAAATTGTTGACTTTTTATAGAATCTTGGCAAAGAGGTGGTTCATGCGACAATTCCTAAGAGTTACACGTTGTTTTGCGGCCTATTTTTGCTTTTATTGCAAAAATTAGCCATTTTTGCCCGACATGGTTAATTTTGCCCCTCCAAGTTCTTGACATGTATTTGCTTTCTGAGCATACTCTTGCAGTGACCTTTCAGCTGAAGGGGGTTACGACATCTCAATCACTTTTCCTTTTTTAATATTTGCTTGCAATGACCTTTCAGCTGAAGGGGGTTACGACTCATTGGTAGAGAGTACTTTTACAGCAGTGTTACTTGCAGTGACCTTTCAGCTGAAGGGGGTTACGACTCATTGGTAGAGAGTACTTTTACAGCAGTGTTACTTGCAGTGACCTTTCAGCTGAAGGGGGTTACGACCACCGTCCTGTCCGTGTCGAGCATATCCATGGCTTGCAGTGACCTTTCAGCTGAAGGGGACTACGACGAGCTCGTCATAACGAGGAATCCGGGTTCTTCGCAGAGTCCCCTCGCTGAGGGGATTCTGCTCTCCTTTGACAACGGCCCTCCACAAAACCCCATCCTTGCAGGGCTTTCCTGCACATCGGCAGAGCCGTCTTCTTCAAGAAATCTCCGCCCCTCGGGGACAGCATGTCCGCCTGACACAAAAATCAACAGCCTTCCCAACTGGCCTCTGAGCGCCTGTGAACAGGCTCCAGGAGAGGCCCTCGAAAAATTTTTCAATTTTAGGAAAATTTTTCTTGACATGTCAGAATAATTGTATTAGATCGTATTCTGTCAGGAAGACGCTCCAGGGTCACAGCCTCTCTGGTCAGAAAACAAGACCAGACAGCAGGGATTTTGGTTCCTGAGACTGCCGTCCTCCCTGTCAGCGACCAGACGCTCTGCCGCCATCCACTTTCATCTGTTTGAATCCGCTTTCGTATTTCGTACAGATTGAGGCCTGGCAGACGGAACTCTGACCTGTATCCTGGGTGCACATTGCTGTACAACCACAAACACTCTCAGCAAGACGCACAAAAAAATCCATCAAAAACCATCTCCGGGCCTGTCCAGTCCATCTTTCAAACGTTCAGGATATTCCGGCACATTCAGCAGTTCTGCACACGGGGAATCTCGCAAAAAACCGTCTTCCCCTGCAGCTGCGTCCAGCAGAAACATAAAGACAGCCCGCCCCAGGCAAGAGCTTCCATATACTTCCCCGACTAAACCCCAAGGAGGAGTTATGTGTCAATATGGAAAGGATCACTGTGCCTTGCACATTCCGTCAGGCACCTGGCCAGACACAGCAGAAAAGAGAATGCTGCACACGTCTTTCTGCCAGGTTTCAGACAGAATGCCGCAAGCCCTATTCCAGAAAGACAAGCAAAAAGAAAAGCAGAAAGAAGACACCATCCGCAGCATGCATCCGGGGCAAAGGCCCGTCCAGGGCAATCCTTCCCGCAAGGCACTGGCACAAGAAACCGCAAAAGCCCCCCTTCGTTCCTTTCTGCATGGCTGTTCGTTCTCCCTGATTGTTCTGCTGCCCCTGCTTTTGTGCAGCTGCGCCCTGCCCAAAAATACGGCACAGGCCCCGGACGAACAGAAGATTGTGGATCAGTCCCTCAATGATGCAGCCAATGTGATCATGGCTGACCTTGCACGACTCACTGGCTCCTATCAGAGCTACGACGCAAGTCATGCCACAAGCCCTCTGCAGGAGCGCATGAACCTGCGCTTTGAAGGCCCCCTGCAGGAAGCCCTGGGCAGGGTCTGCGCCCAGATTGGCTACCGACTGGTCATTGTGGGGACACCC
>CALVHF010000107.1 GCA_944327295.1 uncultured Desulfovibrio sp.
AAGAAGACGGCCGAGCTTGTGGGGCACATGGTGCGCTGGGTGTGCGAAATCGACGACATCACCATCCACAAGAAAAATTCCTATCGCCTGAAGAGCGCGGACAACTCCGATCAGATTCCCCTGGATGTCTTCCTGGTGGCCCGCAACGATAAGGAGAAAAAGCGCATCGAGAGCCTCAAGCGCGCAGACATTGTCACCGTGACAGGCTGGGTCGAATCTCTGACGTCCGATCGCTGCGTGCTGAAGCCCGCCCTGCTCAACTGACAAGACGGGGCATGGCAGGGCCAGGCGCTGTGCCTCTGGCTTTGTGCCGACCAATTTTTGCAGGCACACGCCGCAAGGGATCTCCCAAAAGGGAACCTTCAAGCGTGTGCCTTTTTTTGTCCTCATGACAAGGACGGAACGCCGGAAAGGCAGGTGCTCCTCTCGAACAAGGGGGTGGGCCTTTGAAGCGCAGACTCAAGCCAGGGTATGGGAACCAAAATGCTCTGAAGCGCACTGGGCAGGGAAATGCAAGGAATTGCCGGTTTGTCTCGAAACGAATTTGACAACGAATTCCATTTCCCATATAAATCGTGTCCGGCAGTACGCGGAAGCTCCTTCCCCGTTTCCTGCCGGGCTTTTTTTCGCCCGGCTGCATCTAGCCACAGTACCCGGCCACCGGTCACAAGACCAGGAGCACGGGACACGTGGCCGTCATTCGTCCCGGTTCTTGTCCCGGCATCGTGCAGGGGGACAGTGCTCCCTGAATGTGCCGGCTTGCTGCCCTGCTTCTCTTCAGGATTCCCCCGGAGGCTGCGCCCGAAACTCCGCCTTGAACGTCTTTTTTCAGGCGTTCCCGGAGGAGAGGACGCTGGTTTGTCATGACACAGAATATCATTGTCGCCGTCATCATCATTCTGGCAGCGCTCTTTCTCATCAACAACTACCGCAAGAAGATCAAGAGCAAGACCTGCTCCTGCTGCGGCAGTGGTTCGAGTTGCTGCTCTTCCTCTGTCCATGCCGCCTCTGACAAGGCTCCGGCCTGCCACTGCCACGACAAGCAGTAGGCTGCCTGTCTGCCCCGGCCTCGTCACAAGTGTCCCTGGCCTCATGATCCGGTCCGGACGGCAGGCCCCCGGAAAACACTGTTTCCCAGGGGCCGATACAGACGAGTTTTTTAGAGGGCCTTGCGGCGCTTCCACACATGATACCCCACGGCACCGGTCAGCGCGAGTCCGGCTGCCAGATGAACACCCTTGGAGCCGGTGAATCCGGCGACAAAGGTGAGGCCCAGAAGGCCCAGCATGAAGGCATTGGCCGGCTTCACGTTGAAGGGCTTTCTGACAATGGCGGTTGTGGTAGCAAGGGCAAGACTGGTTGCAGACATGGCATCCTCCGTACAATTTTTTCCGCTCTCTTGAAGGGAGAGCGGCTTGAAGGTGATTCCTGAAGCTGCTGCCCTTCCCCTGCAGGCAGACAGGCCTTGTATGGTTCTGCCTGAGAGGCCGGACAGAGGACGTGCACGCTGGCTGGATACTGGGAGGTCCTGGCACAGGATTGCAAAGGGCATGCCACTCCTGCCGCAACAGGCAGGGTGCATCTTGAAATCATTTTTCAGAAACCGTGGATAAGCCTGACAGAGGCCGCATGCAAGTTTTTTGGAAAGTGATTGCAGTTTTTCTCCCTCCAGCTGAAATGCAGTGTGACACAGTTTGTACTTAATGACAAATTGGAATTTTGACATTCATTTTCGCTGTATTTCATTGTAAACTACAGACGAAAAATGAAAATGGATTTACCTTTTTTAAAAAAACAAAAAATTTTTTGTTTTTCTTGAAAAAGGTCGGAATCTGAGGCTGAGAAGCCAAAAATAAACAAGTATTCAGGAGAGTTATATGGCTAGTACCATCAGTCTTCGCGAGATGCATGTGGGTGAGACCGCAACCATTGCCGATGTGATCGCTCCCGGCGAATTGGGCCGTCGTATCAGGGACATGGGACTGATTCCCGGCACCAAGGTGTCCGTTGTGGGCCGTGCCCCTCTGCAGGATCCCGTGGCCTTGCGCCTTTCCGGTGTTACTGTTACGTTACGCAACAAGGAAGCCGACTACATCACTGTGACACGCTAGTATAGGGCAAAAATCTGATGCTGCCTTAAAAGATCGTGAAGCGGATGTGTCAGTATCAATGGCTTCCGCCAGTCCTATCATGGAGGTTTTGATTATGAACACAGGTCTCAAATATGCTCTCTTCTTCGTGGGCGGCATCGCTGCCGGTGTCCTCGGAACCATGGCTCTGCAGCGTGGTGCCATCAATCTGAAGCCCGTTGCTGCCGGCATCATCAGCCGCGGCATGGATGTGAAGGACGCCATTGCCGGCGCCGTGGAAAAGGTCAAGGAAGACGCCCAGGATCTTTACGCCGAAGCCAAGGCCGAACAGGCTCAGCGCAAGGAACAGGACGCCTAGTGTGCCGGGTGTCCAGGACGAGGTGAGACAGAAGTGAGTTTTGTCATTGTTCATGAATTGCAGGGGATCTTCACTGACGGCATCGTGACCTGTCAGGGAAGAATGCGCTGCCGCTGCGGACTCAGGCTGACCCTTGAGGAAGCAACGGGGCTTGCCGACAGCCTGGCCGCTCTTGACGGCATAGTGGGTGTGTCGGTCAATCCCGTCATTGGCAGTGTCTTGTTTTTCTATCAGGATGACGCCGCCCGGCTGAGCGCGCTCAAGGCCATAGCCGACGCCGGGGACGCCATAGACGAGGCACGAACCCGCCCCGACTTTCATGGCGATGAACTGGTGCGACCCCGGGTCGAGGGACCGCTGGCAGCGGCGCTGGAAATCATCCGCTTCTACGTCCTTCGACCCTTCATGCCCACCTGGTACAGCATTCCTTCCGCCATCGTGCATGCTGTGCCCTACCTTCTCAAGGGCCTGAAGGAACTCTTCTTTGCCCATCTCAATGTCTCCGTCCTGGACGCCACGGCCATAGCCGTCTGCCTGCTCAGGCGGGATTTCCGCACGGCCCGCACCCTTACCCTGCTCCTTGGCATCGGCGATGCCCTGGAATCCTGGACGAGGCAGAAGTCCCTGGACTCCTTGAGCAGCAGCCTCGATCTGACCGCAGAAACCGTCTGGGTGCGCAACCCCGACGGCACGGAGCGCCAGATCAGCATCAGGGAACTGCAGGAAGGCGACATTGTTGTCGTCAATGCCGGCAGCTCCATCCCCGTGGACGGTGTGGTGGTCGAGGGCGAAGGTGTTGTCAACCAGTCGGCCATGACCGGCGAACCCATTGGCGTGGTCCGTGTGGCCGGCCACAGTGTCTTTGCCGGCACGGTCATGGAGGAAGGCACCATCTGCGTGCGCGTGACCAAGGTGGGCGACGAAACCCGCATCAAACAGATTGTCCATTTCATCGAGGAATCCGAGTCGCTCAAGGCCGGCATTCAGGGCCGCTTCGAGCGCATGGCTGATTTGGCCGTGCCCTTTACCTTCGGTCTTGCAGCCCTTGTCTTCCTCATCACCCGCGATCCACTGAGGGCCTCTTCTGTCCTTCTTGTGGACTACTCCTGCGCCCTGAAGCTCACCACGCCTCTGACCGTGCTTGCCGCCATGCGCGAAGGCGCCCTCAACAACGTGGTCGTCAAGGGCGGCCGCTATCTTGAGGCACTCAGGGACGTGGATACCGTGGTCTTCGACAAGACCGGCACCCTCACCAATGCCACACCCAGGGTGGCTGCCGTGGTGGCAGCACCGGGCTTTGACGAGGAGACGGTCCTGCGCGACATGGCCTGTCTGGAAGAACACTTCCCGCATCCCGTGGCCCGAGCCGTGGTCCGTGCCGCAGAGGAACGCAGGCTGCGTCATCCCGAAGAGCACGACAAGGTGCAGTACATTGTTGCCCATGGCGTGTGCTCGCAGCTGCGCGGCGTGAATGTGGTCGTGGGCTCCCGCCACTATGTGGAATACGACGAGGGCATTGATCTGACGCCCCTGCGTACGGCCATGGACGAACAGGCCGCCATGGGCCGCTCCCTGCTCTATGTGGGCGAGGGCGGAAAGATTGCCGGCATGGTGGCCATTGAGGATCCGCCGCGTCCCGAGGCTGCCCGGGTGATTCGTACCCTGCGCGAACAGGGAGTGGACCGCATCCTCATGATTACCGGCGACGACGAACGCACGGCCAGGGCCATTGCCTCCAGGCTGGGCATTACCGAGTACCGCGCTCAGGTGCTGCCCACGGACAAGTCCGAGGTGGTCAACCAGCTTCTGGCCGAAGGTCGCCATGTCCTCATGGTGGGCGATGGCATCAACGACGCCCCTGCCCTGTCCGCAGCCACCGTGGGTGTGGCCATGACGGATGGCACGGATCTTGCCCAGGGCGTTGCCAACGTGCTGCTGACGCAGTCTTCCCTGACAGGCCTCATCACGGCAAGACAGCTTGGTGCCCGCGCCATGCAGCGCATCAACACGAATTACCTCTACACCATGGTCTTCAACAGTCTGTTCCTCATGGGCGGCATCTTCATGATTCTCTCACCCGGTTTGTCGGCCTTCCTGCACAACATGACGACAGTGCTTCTGTCCGTCCGTGCCATGCGCCGCAACCTGACAGACGAGGATCTTGCCCTGGCCCTGCCGGCAGACGAAGAACTGTAGACAATTCTTGCACACAACGTCATGCGGGCCCTGTCATACGTGCAGGGCCTCGTTTTTCGATGTCCCCTCAGAGGAGCGATCAATGGCCCAAGCCCCGAGCAAACTGGAAATGATGTCCTTTGTGCGCTATGTCCGAAGCTTTATTCCTGGCCGTGTGCGTGTGCGCCACCCTGCCCTGACAAAGGCTCATGTGGCAAGAGAGGCAAAGGAACGTCTCGAAGTGCAGGACGGCGTCAGATCCGTAGAAGTCAATGTTGAGGCCGGTTCGGCTTTGATTTTGTACGATCCCAAGGTGCTGAGCCAGGATGAACTCATAGCCAGAGGCGTGGAATGGGCCCGCTGGCTGAAGACGGTCCAGTAGATTTTTTAAAAATTCAGAAGTGTTGCACAGAAGCCTGTGCAACCGTGGTCTTGGAAGGCAGGAAACGATCGATTCAGGAGATCCGACCTGCCTTCCTTTTTTTGTGCCCTGTTGTGTCCATATGTCTCATGCCTGTCTTTGTACAGAGTCCTTGAGGGAGCGCTCTGAGGCGCGGCCGCAGGATTTCTGTCCTGGAGAGAAAAAGAGCGGACAGAATGCCAGAGAACAGACAAGGATGGACGTATCCGCTCAGGGGTGTCCATAAAAAATCGCAATAATTTCAATGTATAATAGTTTATTGAGGCTCTAGCGGAAAATCGGTATGGATGAACAGCTCCTCAGCTCGACAGGTCTGACACGAGGGAGTCCTTTTCACCCAGCTTCGGCTAGATCCATCCGTGTGCCTCTCTTCCTGCGAAGCTGGCCGCGTACACTTGCATACCGGTTTTCCGAAAGGACGCCTTATAACAGCTAACACATTGATTTTATGCAATTATAAGTTGCAACTACCCCCTGAGCGGATACAAAAGTTCTTACCGATGTACCTTCGGGGAGAACTGACGCAGTCACTCGGCGTCTGCCTCTATTGCCACAAAGTCGTAGCCGCCATCCGGCCTGGAGCGGAACTTGCCCACGCCTGGATTGGTGAAGTGTTCGCCAAAGACCAGGCGATCCGTGTTGGCAACAAGCTCCAGAGCCCGCATTCTTGCCCTGATTGCCTGTTCTGGATCGGTGTCCACCATGGGCACGCTCACTTCGGGGTAGTGAGCCTGTACAGCCAGACAGTGAATGATATCGCCCCAGAGGTACACCGTTTCTCCCCCGTAGTTGAGCTCGAACATAGTGTGCCCAGCAGTATGACCTGCCACATTGATGGGTGAGAGCCAGGGCACTACCCTTTCCCCTTCTCGGAAGGTCTTCACCTGATCGCCGTAGAGATGCAGCAGTTTTGCGACTGCGTCAAAGCAGTACCGCATCATTTCAGGCACGGCTTGCCAGTTGCCCCTGTCCTTCCAGAAGGCCAGCTCGGCCTCATTGACGTAAATGAGTGCATTGGGAAAGACCTTGCGATCCCCCTTGATGAGGCCGCCAATGTGATCCCCGTGCAGATGGGTCAGCAAGACACGCTTCACGTCGCCAGGCTTGTAGCCTGCGGCAAGGAAGTGCTCATACATGGCCCCAGGCTCAATGTCCCCAAAACCCGAATCCAGCAGCGTAAGGCCCTCTCCGTTGTCCAGCACATAGGAGGTGATCAGGTTGGGACACATGTCGCCGTTAACAAGCTGCCGCACGGCTCCAGAGTCGAGAGTGTCAAGTATACTGTGTAAATTCTGTTTGGAGATAGGGGGTAAATTGTCATCTGCTGGCCTAGCAGCCGGTC
>CALVHF010000108.1 GCA_944327295.1 uncultured Desulfovibrio sp.
AGGGGGTACCCCCTCTCCTGGGGGGCGGCTCCCCTACCTCTTCAACCTCAATTTACACAAAGGATCTTACACTACCAATATAATCAAAAGTATTATCATCAAATTTGATATTCGTAATATCTATTTGATGACTGGCCTTTTCCGGATCTATATCGGCGTCATAATATTCAGCATCTGATTCAAGAAATATCTTTTTCAGAACTTGTTCTGGAGCAAAATGCAAAACCTTTTTGCCTTTCAGAAAGGGGAACAGGGCACATATATGAATATACAGATGCCGATGCCTCTCCCTGCTTTTGCAGACAGGGCATTCCACCTCTCTGGGCTTTCTGTTATTACAGAAATTGAATCGTGAAAATCTGTACCCACAGATGTTGCAATACCTCTCGGTTCCAAGCTTGTCTGCGTCGGCATCAAGCGCCTGGGCATACTCCTTGTCCATCGGCCAGATGGGGAACACGAGCAGATGAAGCAGGACTTTTTTGCAAAGCCGTCCGACTATGGGCAGCAAGCTGTGGGAAGTGAACATAGTTCCTCCAGGTGCAAGCAATTTATATGCCAAGAACTATCTTTTTTGCCGTCCTGTGTTAAAAGAATGCAGGTGATTTGTCTGCCGGTACTGCTGGCGCAGTGTCCCCGGACGTTTTCCCTGAACGCAAGAAGAGCCCCTGTTTCTGCCAAAAAGAAGACAGGGACAGGGGCTCGCTGTTCGGGAGGGGGAGGAAGTATGTGCCGTTGTGCTGAATGAGAGTAGGAAGACGGGGAGAGCCGGTCAGAAACGCCTTCTTGGGCACGCAGGGGCAAAAGAAGGTGGCAAGCGACAAGGATGCGCATCCAAAGAAGATAGGCAGCACAAAGCGTTTCGCAAGCCCCCGGCAGGTTCCATGACAGGTTCCAGATCGTGGGCGTGCGGTCAGACGCCCTGTGATCCAGGGAACAAGGCACGTCTTCCTTCCAGCAGGGAGGCCAAGTCCTTTTCAGGCAAGATCAATGCCAAAGTGCTGGCGAATCTTGCAGACCGCTGCCCTGGCAGAGCGTACATCAGAGCTCGTACAGGGCAGGGTGATGCGCCGTGCATAGCGTTCATGGCCAAGGACCAGATGGCGCTTGCTGCGCAGCACAAACCAGCCCCGGTCAACAAGCTGTTCCAGGATTTTCCTGGTAGCGCCCTTGCAGCCCTTGATGCAGCCCTGGGTCTTGCGGCTTTTTTTTCGTGAACCCGATCGTGCGTCTGCCCTGTCTGCCTTTTGGGAGGCAGAACCGGATCGGCCCTTTTGTTTTCCCTTGCTCATATGAGGGTTCTCCTTGCTCCCGCACAAGGCAGCTTTTTGTTGTTGTCCTGCAGTGCATGCGGGAAAGCGCTTTTTTGAGAGATGTCCTTGCCCCTTGCGGCCGCAGGCCGCAGGGGAGCAGAAGAGGACAGGCTCCCTGGTGTCTCTGTAGTTTTTTAGATCGTTTCTGGATAACGTTTTTTTGCAGCAGGCAAGGAGGCAGAACGCTGTCTGCCAGCTCCTGGCCGGACACAGTTTTTTTGTCGTGTGCCCTCTCCGTACCCCCATGCAAGCCCCCCTGCCACTTTTCGGCAGGGAGCTGGCATGCAGGAAGCGTTCCTCGTGCCTTGCGGGGCAGGGGACGCACAGTCTGCGGGTTGCTGGACAATCGTCACGAAAGACCACAGAACGCTCAGGCTGGGTTTTTCAGGCCGTTGCATTCGTTTTGTCCTGACCTTCTGTGGCCGTGACTGTCGATGTTTGCGTCGGGGACGCGGCTTAATGGTAGTAGGCGTAGGAAACGCCCTGGCTCGGCATGATCTGCCTGTGGGTCTCGCGGAGCATGTCCTCGCGCACAATCCAGAACCAGTGCTTGCCCAGGGTGCGGGGAGAAGGACTGCCGGGGCCCTGCCAGACCATGGTGACAGGCTCGGTTTCCCAGGGCCTGCTCCAGGGATGAAGGCTCATGTTGTCCCTGTCGGCGTCAAAATGAGGGAAGTCCCACCTGGCAGCTTCCTCGAAGCCGTCCACAAAGCTTTCCCTGTCGTGATCATTGAGATCCTGAAGACGAATATCCATTGTTGTATTCTCCTTGAATGTATGGGTTTGGTTGAGTTGAAGATGCGTTTTGGGTGATGATGGTCTTGAAGTCTGAAAGCGCGCTCCTGTTCCTGCGGTCTCAAAGAGACGGAAAAGAAGGAGCGTGAGGATTGGGGAGCAGGGCCCTTCGGCCAGTCTCTTGTCTGTTCGCTAGACCCCGGAAGTGACGGAAGTTTGTCGGCTCCACGGCATCTTCAAGACAGCTGGGGAGTTTTTTCACAGTGTGCCAGCAAGCCTTGCGGGCACACATTCAGCCCGGATTTGTTCCGCCCTTATCAGGTGCGTCCCCGCAAGGGCTCTTCTACCTGAAGGCTGGGATGTTTCGCAGCCTTGCACAGGCAGGCAACAGCGCACATAGGAAGACGGGTTGCAAAAGTTTGTGCGTTCAAAAGGGACGGCCGCAAGGCCAGTGGCCAGGGCGACAGGTTCAGAACACAAGGGCTCCGTCAGGAGCCGATCCCGGTGGATGCAGAGGCACCGACCGTGTCGGAGGAAAAGTCCGTGGCATCCAGGGACCGGACTCTGGCATTGAGGTAGGAGGCAAGCACCGCAAGTTCGGTGCGGGTCAGGGTGCTCCTGTGTGCCTCGCCATCCGTAATCCAGACAAAGGTGGGCACATAGGGTGCCTGGGACTGACTCTCCTTTTGCAGCCAGGCAGTGGCTGTCCCAAGCCAGCTTCGCACCAGTGTCTCCTGTTCGGCAGAAAGCGTGGCGCCCTTCTTCGTGTAGCAGGCAAGAGAACTTGGCTGCTCGCCTACAGGCAGAAAGAGCACGGGGAAGGAGAGTTCCTGCCGAAGTCTTGCGAGAAAGGCCTGCATGGAGTGGCAGTGCCTGCAGTCCGGCTGGGTCAGGACAAGGAGCATGGTGCGATGCTCCTTCTGTGCATAGTCCCTGAGGCCTATTCCCGGGACGTGTGCAAGCAGTTCCTCCACAGCCTGACGCTCCACCTGCGGGGCAGCGGACAGCTTTTTGAAGACCCGCTCAAGCACGGAGCCAGAGATCTGTTTTAGGGGCGAGGGCTGCACCGGCTTTGCCGCGTCTGCAGCAGCCGCCGCATCGGGCGTGCCCGACGATGCCGCAGCGTCTTCAGGCAGGGTCAGCTGCAGGCCTGCCATGCGGGCAAAGTCCTTTCTTGGCAGAAAGCGCACCGGTGCAGGCACAAGTCCTGATCGTGCCTGATGCTCAATGGGGTAGCGGCCAAGCAGCTCGCTCACCCTGTCCGAAGTCCCTGTCTCCGGGACAGGGGGCTGGCCTGGTGTGCGCCCTTCGTCAGGCTTGCTTGCCTGGACAGGCCGTGTCGTCCGGGGGTCTGCAGCCCTTGTGGCTGCAGGAGTCGGTTCGGAGCTGTTCAAGCACTCGTGCGTTCCAGCTTCTCCCATGCCAGGGGCAGGCTGCATCGGACTCTGTACCTGAACAGGAAGGTGCTGCGTGCTCTGACTGGCCGCAAGGCCAGGGGCGTCTGGCTGATCGGGAGAAACAGCAGGAGCTTCGGTCTCCTCGGCCCTTTTGCGCATCCCTGTCATGCCGGTGTTCCCGGTCTGCCGGGAAGGATGTGCAGAGAGGGCACCCGCAGAGAGGTCGTCCGGGGAGACAGAACGCCCTGTCCGGAATGCAGCCTGTGGCTCTGCCTGATCCAGTCCGGCTGCCTTTGTCAGATCCTGCTGTCTGGGAGCTGTGTCAGGCAGAGAGCGTATGCCAGGCGTGCCGCCGGGTTTTGCAAGCCCCTGTGTCCTGGGGCCGGCAAGGCCAGATTCGGGAACGACAGGCAGGGGACGAGCGGATGCAGAAAAATTGGGTACAGGCAGAGCCATGGGCACTGGACCCAGAGGCTGAGGTCCTGCCATGGGGACCGGCCATGGGGACCAGGGCTGAGGGAGCGCATTGGGAACAGCATTGGGTGCCACCGGGAGCACAACGACACCTGGCCAGGCCGGCAGGTTGATGGGCAGCCAGACAGACGGGGCAGCAGAGGCAGGGAGCGCGGAAAGAGTGGTCCTGGCATCAGGAAGGACTTCCTCGTGATGGGGGCGATCCTTGTCCCTTGTGCCGCCCGAAGACTGGCTGGAAGCTGTGTGCCCCAGGGCTCTTTCAGGCATACGGGACTTGGCGTCTGCCGTGCCGGCTGCGGAGGGCCCGTGTCCTGCTGCCCGGGCAGCAGACGCAGGCCTGGTTTCAGATGCAGCGGCCGGCTGAGCCACGCTTCCCTTTTCCGGTACCAGGGGACGCCGGTTGTGCTGGGCAGCCTCTTCGGCAGACAGTGCAGCGTCTGACGCAACCGTATGCGCGGCAGCCATGCCTTTTGTCCTGTCTTCTGTCACCACCGGGAGCTGGCGTGCAGACTGCTTCCGAGGCTCCCTGGTCTCTGCAGTGGGGAGAGGCAGGTGGTCAACGTACTCCACCACGGGCGCAAGGAAGCAGACAAGCAGTACGCACAGGGCGCACTGGACAAGGAGCAGGATAAGGTGGCAGGTGACACTGGGATCAAGTTTGAAATCGGTCGCGATCCTCATGAGAGCATCCTCTTTTGCAAGACTGTTGGAGAAGACAAGCAGGCAACCAGAATCAAACAAAGTCGTCAGACTGGGGCCTCAGACTAAGGCTTCAGGCAGACGAGCAGAAAGGCTGAGGCGCAGGAGGAGGCCTCCCCTGAACGGCAGAAGCGGCGTGCCTGTTGTGCCCATCCCTGCTGCGAGCAGGGCGCCTTTGGCGCAGGTGCATGCGACACCCCAGGGACGAGACGTTCAGGCAGAGGTTTGGAGTGTGGGTCGGCTGTTCGGGCCGCGCCCCGGACAGGACACGGGGACAGGGCACAGGAGCAGGGGGATCAGAGCCGGAGTCCGGAATGGATCGTCTGCACCGGACGCTCCTGCAAAAGCAAGAGACAGCCCTGCAGGGAGCCTGCTCCGTGGCCTGAACAACAGATTTGCAGACAGAAAGAAGCCTGCACGACAAGAACAGCCTGCCAGGAGCGCTTCTTTTGCGGCGCTTCTTTTGGGGCTCTTGTCGGAACATTGTGCCGGCAAGTCCCGGACAAGACCGGCACAAGCTTTGAAGGTGTTCGGGCGTGCAGCATGCCGCAGGCACAGGCCTTGTGAACAGATCCTGTACACAGCGAGGCTCGGAGGAAGCGTTCTGACGGCAGTGTTTGTGTCTGGTGGATTGGACCGTCAGGCCAGTGTCGTGCCTTTTTTTGTCAGGATGGGCAGGCACTGTCGGGCTTGTGTCCCTTGGCAGAATCTGTGTGCTGAAAGAGAAGGTAGTGCAGGTTCGAATGTTTGTCAAGCAAGGAAGAAAAAAATTTTGGCATGTGCCAATACTGAAGACAGGAGCAGAAAGAACCCTTGTGCAGGGCCTGGCTTTTTCTGCAGGAATTTTCTTTCTGTCTTCGCCCCTGGCACCATGTTCCGGGGGAAGGATGCCGGCCTTTCAGAAAAGGAGCAGAAAGGATCCGGGGCTTGCATTATTTCTGACATGTCTGTATAGTCATGTGTCAGATGTCTGACAGGAATCTTTTCCTGCCAGCACCTGAAAGTCGGGCAGACCGGAAACCGGACTGGGCACCGGAACGCTCGAAGAACACCTATCAGGGGTCGAACGGTCGGGATCCGGCAGTCCGTCCCTACCGGACAGGAGTGGACACGCAGCCGGTTGACAAGGATCGGCTGACAAGGGTCCAATGTACAGGGCCAGCTTCACAGGTCCTGATGCACGCTTGCAGTCCCTGAGGGATCAGGCAGGCAAAGACAGACAAGAACGCCTGTGCACAAAACCATGCACGGACCCGATGCGACACGATGCACGACCCAAAGCCGGCCTGCAAAAATCTCCGGCAGGGGCAACGGGCAAGGAGGTTCCAATCCATGCTGCGCAGAACCTTTTTACTGGGAGCAGGTGCAAGCCTGTTGTGCCCGGTCCCTGACGGCCTGGCCGAAGTTCGGGCCGGCGTCCTGCCCTGCGTTCGGGCAGGCATTCAGGCTGCAGGGCC
>CALVHF010000109.1 GCA_944327295.1 uncultured Desulfovibrio sp.
GGCTTGGCTTCAGGAGCAGCAGCCTCAGGCTTGGCTTCAGGAGCAGCAGCCTCGGGCTTGGCTTCAGGAGCAGCAGCCTCAGGCTTGGCTTCAGGAGCAGCAGCCTCGGGCTTGGCTTCAGGAGCAGCAGCTTCAGGCTTTGCTGCAGGAGTCGTCACGGCAGGAGCAGCAGTCTCGGGCTTGGCAGCTTCGGGCTTGGCTTCAGGAGCAGCCACGGCAGGCGTCTTGGGTGCTTCAGGCTTGGCCGCAGGTGCAGCCTTGGTGACAGGAGCGCCAAGGGACGGCACGATGCTTGCGGCCTTTTCCAGCTTTAGGGCCGGCACAGAGGCCATCACGGGCGTCATGAGCAGGGCAAAGGGCTGAGCCATGACCACGCAGGCCACGGCTGTCACGAGCAGGGGCGCTGCAGCCGTGCGGCTGCGCCAGGCCACGTGCATGATGACGAGAGCCGAGAGCAGGGGGAGCAGCGGGATAATGACCGTGGTGAAGATGTCACCCTGGGCAAAGGCTGCCAGCACAGGCTGGGCAGACGCCGGAATGGTCAGGCCGAACTGGGCGGCAAGGGGCAGGAAGATCTCGCCCACGAAGGGCACGGTGACGCTTAAGCCGGCCAGGGTCACGAGGAGCAGGAGGATGGAGACGAGCAGGAAGAAGAACTTGGTGCCCATGGTGCCCAGGTTCAGAAGGGCTCTGGTGGCCAGGACGGTCATGAGGCACACGGCCAGGAAGACGTCAAAGGCAGAGGCTGCACAGGCACTGAGGAGCAGGGCCAGGATGAGAGCCATCCAGGCATAGCCGGCAGCGTTCTCGGGGCTGTTGCTGCGCGAGCGCACGGCATTGGCGAGGAAGCGCGGCCAGGAGATGCTGATGACAATGACCAGGAAGGGCAGGAAGGCGCACAGGCCGAGGACAATGCGGCTGAGCAGGCTCTGGGTGCTCGGGGTGCCGAAGAGGGCGGCAAAGAGCATGTCCGTGGTGATGTCCGATCCGTCGAAGAGGATCAGGGCGCTCATCCACAGAAGCAGGAGCACGACAAAGCACACAAAGCCGATGAGGGCATCGGAATTACGCAGGCGCTGCACGTTGCCGCGCCACAGGGCAAAGAGCATGCCGGCGAGCACGGGCACAAGGCCGTAGTAGAGGCCGCCGGACAGGGCCGCGGCCGCAGCCAGGGCATTGCCGAGGACCATGCCGGGCACGTCAAAGTTCTTCATCCAGGAGCGAGCCAGAAGGCCCATGGCAGCAAGGCTCAGGCCGCAGGCAAAGGGAATGGGGCCCACGAAGTTGGCCATGCTCATGAAAAGGGGCAGGCTGATCAGCATGAGGCCGGAACCGAGCATCACGCTCTTGCCAAGGCGTAGGCCGCCGCAGAAGATGCACAGGCCAAGCAGGGCCACGGCAGCGCCAAGGTAGCTCAGCAAGGGACCGCAGATGGTGGCTGCCGCAGGCAGGGGAATGAGGCTTATACCCCAGGCAAACCAGGCATAGACGGGCAGCAGGCTCGCACTGCCGGCATGGGGCAGCAGATCAAGGCCGCTCATGCCGGAGAGCACCTTCAGGTTGGCTGCTTCCTCGGGACAGGCGAGATCACCCATAAGCATGGGGGCCCAGCAGAAGAAGGCCAGAAGGACCAGTAGGGTCAGGGGCGCTGCGGCAGCGAGCTGCCTGAAGACGCTGTTATGCACGGCAGGCCCTTCGGGCTGCTTCTTGTCCGCCTTTCTTTTCCCGGAAGCGACGCTCTCTGCGCCGGGAGCCACAAAGACATCTTCCTGTTTGTCTGCTTCGTCTGCCTGTTCGAATGCTCCGGCCTGAGCGGACTCGTGCGCGCCAAAGTCCGGCGCGGCCTGGGCTTCAGGCTCGTTCGCCTGAGGCACGCCTGCCTGCATGCCGGTTGCAGGTGCTGCCTGGGCAGCGGGTTGGCCGGTGGCAAGGCCTGCGGCCCTGGCAGCTTCTTCAAGCTGCTGCAGTCGTCTGGATGTGGCCAGGAGCTGTTCCTGGGCCTCGCGCAGCTGGGCCTGCAGATCCTGGGTACTGGCCGGCAGGGCAGAGGTCTGTGGTTGTTCAGGGGCCGCTGTCCCGGGGACAGAGGTGTGTTCCTCGGCAGCCGCAGGCTTGGAGGCAAAGGCTGCCCAGGCATCCGCATTCTTGGGTGCCTGTGTCTGTTCCTGGCTGTCACTGACAGGAGATGTAGTCTTGTCCATAGAGAGATCCTTAACCATGTGGCGGCCGGTAAGCGCAGCCCACAAGGAAATGGGCAGCTTGCCGGGCTTTGAGGGAAAGAGCGCCGGAAACGGTGTTGGTGTGCGGAGTCAGGCTGATGCTCCCGGACAATACGGGCAGGGAGAGGGTGACAGGCTCCGCACCAAAATTGAGGACAGTCACAAGGGAACCCTGGCCGGGCAGGGCTGCCATGGTGACCAGCACAGCCTTGGCTGGTTGTGAAACTTTTACTAGTCGCGCCCCGGAAAGGTCAAGCGCAGCGCGGGCCTTCAAGACGTCCGCGAGCAGCAGGCCTGCGTCCGAGGAGTCTGGGGCCTTGCCCCTGGCTGGGGCGGTCGGGGCTTTGAGCACGCAGTCTGCGGGCAGAAAGGCCAGGCCCGGAAGGCCCGCGGGCAGGGCACAGAGAAGATGGGCCAGATCCCTGCGGCCTTCGGCCAGGGAGCGCACATCGCCCTGTGTCTTTGCAGCTCTGGTGCCTGCGTCAGCTGCGCCGGTGAATCCTGCTTCCTTCAGTTCCTTCAGGGACGGAGCTCTGAGGACGCAGTTTTTCAGGGGCAGACGTGCCAGGCGCCGGACAAGGTCGGCCAGGGCCGAGGCATCGCCAAGCCGTATCGCTGTGGCCAGGGCCGTTTCAAGACAGGGCGCCTGCACAAAGTCCGCAAGCTCCAGGTCCGTCTCGGCCCGGGCCAGGGCCAGATCGAGCCTGCGTCCGTCAGGATGCGTGCAGGCACGTGCAGGCGCGTCGATGCGGCCGTCGCCCAGACTGAGGCTCCAGCCGCCGTAGCGGCGGATGTGCTGGCTTAAATCTGCCAGGACCTGGGGCGCCGGGGTGAGGGCAAGCCGTGTATCCGTCGGGGCCGGCGCCACGTCAAGGCCCAGGAACCCTGTCACATCCACGCCGCAGAGCGTCTGGCGCCGCAGGCCCGTGACCTGCAGAACGGAGGCGGCAAGAAGAGACTTGGCCCGGCCTGAAGGATCCTGCCAGCAGAGGACGGGTTGCCAGGGGGTGCCAAGGTAGCGGTACACAAGGCGTCGTGTCTGGCCGTCCATGGTCAGCACCCTGCCTGTGGCGGCCCAGCCGCAGGACAGGGGCAGGCGTTCCTGGGAGAGCAGGGGCGGCAGGATGCCTTCCCTGCGCAGGGCTTCGACCGTTGTCTTGTCCAGGGGGTGCACGTCCCAGTCCGATTGGGCCTGGGGGAGCTGCGACCAGAGGCGCTCGGGCACTTCCCAGAGGGCGTAGAGGCCCTGATGGCGATCCGATCCCCTGGCCTGCAGCATGAAGTCCGGCCCAAGCCCTGTGGCAGCCTCGGTCATGCGCATGCCGGACTGCAGTCCGTGGGCCTGCAGGCTTGCCACAAGCTGCTGCCACTCTTCGGCACTGCCAAGGGCCGCATCAAGGTGCAGGGAGGTCGTGCGCCGGGTGTGGTCGGCTTTTTCGGGCACCCAGGCCGTATCCGGCTCGTTTGGCTGATCGAGCCACACGCCTGTCAGGCTCAGACTGGCGAGCACGGGCAGTGCCGCCTGCAGGGAGGCAAAGAGCCTCTGCGGCGCAAAGTCCTGTGTGTACACCACCCAGGCAGGGGCCGCCTTGCGCACAAGCTCTCTGTCCTGCAGGGCTGCCGTATGGCGCCAGAGCGTCTTTTCGGCAGGCGTTGCCGCCAGAAGCTCTCGGGCCTGGCCAAGCAGGGACTGCCTGTAGAGCCACTGCTCGTAGACAGGACTCACCCGGCCCCGGGACTGCGCGGCCTCCGCGCCATTGGGTATGACCAGGGGCGAAGGCGCTTCCCTGGCCGTGCAGCCCCAGAGGCTGCCAAGCACAAGGAAGAGCGCAAGGCACGACAGGAGGAAGCAGGACAGGGCCTGACTTGTCCTGCCTGTACCGAGTGTACTGGCCCCTGGGGCCTGTCTGAGGACAATGTGGGACAAGGCCGCCTCCGTGCGGGCTCTGGCCCGAAGCACAGCCCGCTGCAAAGCCTGGTGTTACCTGGTCTCCGTGTCTGAAGAAGTCTCGGAAGAAGGCGTGGCAGGCTGGGGTTTGCGCAGGACGGCATTGGGCGAGGACGTCATTGTGCCGGGAGCCTCGCTGCCTTCGGCCCGTTCGGCCTTTTTGGCCTGTGCCCAGAGCTCGTCTTTTTCGGCCAGGGGCAGGGCGGCCAGATCCTGTCCCTTGGTGCGGGCCTGTTCTTCCATGAAGCGGTAGCGGGAGAGGAAGCGCTCGTTGGCGGCATCAAGTTCGGCATTGGCCTTGAGACCGTGGCGGCGGCCGAGCTCCACGATGGAGAAGAGCAGATCGCCAAGCTCGTGGCTGATGGCCTCGCTGTCCCTGCGGGTATTGGCGTCCACGTACTCAAGCCATTCGGTTTCCACCTGCTGCTCCACATCCTCGGTGGACTCCCAGGTAAAGCCCGTGCGGGCGGCCTTGGAGTGGATGCGGTAGGCCCTGGCCAGAGGCTCCAGGGTGCGGGGCAGGGAGTCGAAGAGGCCTGTGGGCTTGCCTTCGGCCTTGTGCTCTTCCTGCTTCAGGCGCTCCCAGGCCTTGAGCTGCTCGTCCAGGCTGGCAAAGTGCTCCCCGGCAAAGACATGGGGATGGCGGTGGATCATCTTGGCGGCGTTCTTCGAGAGCACGTCGTTCAGGGTAAAGGCGCCGGCCTTCTCGTAGAGATGGGTGATGAAGAGCAGAAGAAAGGCCACATCGCCCAGTTCCTCGCAGACATCCTCAGGGGAGCCCGAACGGATGGCGCTGACCAGTTCGTGGCTCTCCTCGATGACGTATTCGGTGAGCGAGTCCGGGGTCTGGGCACGATCCCACTTGCAGCCGTCCGGGGCCGTGAGCCGGGCGATGACATCGCGCAGGGCATTGAGGCCGTGATCGGAAGCGGGTGCGGACTGTTCGCAGGTTGTGTCCGCGGCATCTGCCGCAGGAGCGCTGCATTGCTGAGACATGGAATATTCCTTTGGTTACAGGCTGAATTTTTTGACAATATCAGGTGGAAGCGAGGTGCGCAGCTGCTCGATGACCGCAGTCATGTAGGGACGTACCCGCGAGTTCCTGTAAAAGTCGGCCGTGGAAAAGAACTTGCCGAGAATGAGGAAGATGAGCGAGCAGACAAGAATGCCCTTGGCCAGGCCGAAGAAGCCGCCGCCCAGACGGTCTGCCCATGTGGCAAAGGCCAGGGAGAGCAGGCGCTGCACAAGTCTTGCCGCAAGCGCCACGCCGATGACCACGGCCACGAAGAGCACCACGTAGGCAGCCATGGTGCGCCACATGGGCTCGGCTATGAAGTCGAGGTACGGTGCCAGCAGGGGGTGGAACTTGTGGGCCACGACGAAGCCGCCTACCAGGGAGACAATGGCAGCCACTTCACCCACAAGACCGTTGAAATAGCCGCGTATGGTGAAGAAGAAGAGAATGAGGATGATGGTGATGTCAAGAATGTCCTGCCCCATGGGAACCTCGCAGAATAATGAATGCCTGTATCTATCAGAAGTGGTCCGCAGGAACAAGGGAAGGAGCAGGCAAGGCTCTGCCTCTGGAGCAGGTCTTCAGGCCGCACAGAGGCCCTTTTGCGGCCCCTGTCTGCCTTATGCACGGGCCCTCTTCAGAAGCCTTTGCGGACAGGGGCTCCTTCATGGGCAGGATTTCCTTGTGGAGGCCGCGAAACTTGTGCAGGAGGGGTGCAGGCCCGGGGGAAAACGAACGATCGGGGCCGGTCCCGTCGCCCCTTGTCATGAACTACCTCGCACTTACGTGCGAGGTTTCACGGGGACGCTCCCCCGTTTTTAGCAATTCTCCGAGAGCGAAACA
>CALVHF010000110.1 GCA_944327295.1 uncultured Desulfovibrio sp.
AGAGGGGGTACCCCCTCTCCTGGGGGGCGGCTCCCCTACCTCTTCAACCTCAATTTACACAAAGGATCTTACACTACAGTACCCCCTCTCAGAGTGTGGTAATAAAATTTACCCGGGAACTCAGGTTCAATATATTCTTCCAGGGCACGTCTGCTGTAGGTCTCCCCTTCGTGAAGAGCAAGGAGAAAGGGCAGGGTACGGCGGAAGAGTTCGTCGCGTGCGCAGCATATGAGAGCTGCCAGGAGCGGTCTGCTTTGGGGATCCCTGTGCCAGAAAAAGCGCAGCGCCCGGAAAAGGACAAGCCTGCAGTCCAGGGAATAGAGGGTTACAAGGTGGGTGCAGGTCAGGTGGCGGTTTTTCTCGGAACGCTTGCCAAGACAGTTGTCTCGGACAATGGCCGTAATGTACTGCTCCTTTTCGGCATCCTCCGCACTGACAGTGTCAAAGAGCCTGTGGAGCTCGTTGAGCATCATGGTGCGGGCAGTGTGGACTCCGTTGCGGCCAAAGGCAAAGCCGAAGAAAGACAGATGTGCATGCAGGGAGGAAGAGGTCATGGATGTGTGGTGCAGGGGCGGATTGGGGGCAAAAGAGAGGACAAATCACGGCAGGGCATTCAGGGCTGTCCTGGTCTTTGGTCAACAATTGCAGTTGGTTCAACTGGTATTGACAGAAGAGGAGAAAGCAGATAGGCCTCTTGAAATCGCTTCCTGAGAGGGTGCCTCTTTCCCGATGGACTGTGGACAGGGGGACAGAGGCTGTTCCCGGTCAGAATGTACAGGCATGCAGGGGAAAAGCTGTCTGCATCCGACCAGGAAGGGAAAGTGTACAAAAGCCGCCCGGAATTGACAAATCCCAAAAATTGTCCGCAATCCAGGGATTTGTCGTCAAAGGATCTGTCTGTTCTCAGGAACATGCAAAGGCAAGGGGGAGAGACAGTCCACTACAAAAAGCTGCTGCCATCCATGAATCCGTGTCCCCCGGTTCATGTGTCAGGGGCCGCATGGATACGCAGCACGTCTTGCAGCAGGCCCTGTACTGGGTCGTGCAGGGGCGGTGTGCTGCAGGACGGTCTCACGAAGGTTCTTGCTCCTGGCATTATTGGACAGCATTCTGTACAGCGGATCCGAGTACTGTTCAGTCTGTCGGACTCTGCCAGGAGGCTGAAAAAAGCCCTGGCAAGGAAGGTAGTCTGCGGACGCAAGTTCAGAGCAAGACTTGCTGCTGTGCCTGCTTCCTGGCTGACAAGGGGGCAAGGGGTGCCTATACTGTCCGGGAAAGGAGCCCGTCTCCTGGGAAAAGCCACTGGTGCACAGGCACCCTGGGGCTTCACTGCCATAAGGCCTTTTGTTCGTCCCCAAGGCCCCTTCCCCTGGACCTGTCCAGCCGGTTTTTGATGCGGCCGGACAGGAGAAGAGAGGTTTTTCATGCTGACTGCTTCGCTCCTCTGGTTTGCCGCAGGTGTGGCCCTCTGCATTCTGGAAATGCTTGTTCCAGTGGGCGCCTTTCTCTTTTTTGCCGCAGGATGTTGTGCCGGCTGGCTTGCCGCCCTGGCAGATGCCAGCCTGAACGCGCAGATTCTTGCTGCCGTGGCAGGCTGCATCCTGGCGCTGCTCGTCCTGCGGCGCAGGCTGGCGCGGATTTTTTCCGGCCAGAGCAGGGACAGCGAACAGCACTCCTCGCTGGAAGGACTCTGCGGGACGGTGACCGTGCCCATGTCACCCGGTGTCGAAGGCCAGGTGGACGCAGGCGGAAGCTTCTGGCGGGCCGTCAGCGACGAGGGCGCGATCCGCGCAGGCGAACAGATACGCATTGTCCGTGTCGATGCCATGGATACCCAGCTTCTTCATGTCCAGCGTCTTGGCTCGGACGCCTGAGCCTTCTGAGAGAACCACCGTTCGGTACAGTCCCGCTCCTCCTTGTAAACCGCCTTTTCCGTTTTTTTCGAGGGAGTCCCCCATGGAAGAATGTCTTCTGCAACGTGCCAGAGCCGCAGGCTGAGCGGCCAAGCTCGCTCCAGAGGGTCTGGAGCAGTTGCTTTCCCCCCTGATGCACATGCTGCCAGGGGATCTTGAGGACCGCGTGCTGGCTGGCCGTGCCCACAACGAGGACGCCGTGGTGGTGCGCGTCCCTGCAGGCAGGGCCCTTGTGCAGACCGTGGATATTCTGGCGCCCGTCGTCAACGACGCCCTGTCCTTTGGACGCATTGCCGCCTGCAATGCACTCTCCGATGTCTATGCCATGGGCGGCACACCCTGGAGTGCCATGAGCATTGCCTGCTTTCCGGAGGACCTGGCCCTAAGCCAGCCCGAGACTCTGCGCCGCGTGCTGCAGGGAGCCCTGGAGGCCATGAGCGAAGCTTCCTGCGTGAGTGCAGGCGGCCATACGGTGCGCGACAACGAGATGAAGTTCGGCCTTGCCGTCACAGGGCTCATCGATCCCGAACACATTGCCACCAATGCGGGCCTGCGGCCCGGACAGCGGCTTTTGCTCACCAAGCCTCTGGGCACGGGCATCCTCGCCACGGCCGTCAAGGCAGCCTGGGAAGGCGCAGAAGAGGCCGAGGACTGCGTGCGCCGCTGGGCCGGCCGGCTGAACAAGGTGGCGGGCTCTGCCATCAGTACCTTTGGCCTTCGGGCAGCCACGGACATAACAGGCTTTGGCCTTGGCGGGCATGCCCTGGAAATGGCCCAGGCCTCGGGCGTGAGCATACAGCTTGAGACCTCGGCCCTGCCGCTCATGGACAATGTCCTTGAGTACGCCTCGGACGGTCTTGTGCCTGCCGGAGGCATCCACAACAAGCACTACTGTGCCTGCCGCACACGCTGGCTTGGGCACAAGGACGAGGATCTGGAAAACGTGCTCTTCGATCCGCAGACCTCGGGCGGCCTGCTGCTGGCCGTGAACCCTGACCAGGTGCGCGAGGTGCAGGACTATCTTCAGGCTGGCGGAGACCTTGCCTGTGAAGTCGGCTCAGTCCTGGAAGCTGCGGATGTGCCCCTGCTTGTGCACTGATGCCGCAACACTGTGCCTGGGTGCAATATGTCCACATATCAGTATATCCGTATATCTGCATGTTTGTAAGTCAGGCCGGCCGTTCTTGCTCGTCGACAAAACGACGCAGGACTGCAACTGAATGCGGACACACGGGGTGCTACTCACGTTGATCCGGAGTCCAGTGTCCCTTGCCAGAGGCTCTTCGACGCTCTCGATACGGACACGCACCCCTCATCCTTCACTCAGTATCCTTCATCCTCCAGGCTCACGTCCTCACCCCTTCAAGTACTCTTTCCTTGTCGGAGCAAAGGTATGGAAATGTATCTGAATGCGAGTTCTTTGACTGTCGTTCTCTTTGCGCTGCTGATTGTTGGCCTGTTCATCAAGGGCATCATCATTGTGCCCAATCAGACCGCCGTCATCATCGAGCGCCTGGGGAAATACCGCACCACTCTGCTGGCGGGCTTTCATGTCATTATCCCCGTCATCGATCGAAAGGCCTACGTGCGTTCCCTGAAGGAAGAGGTGCTGGACGTGCCTGCCCAGACCTGTATTACCTCCGACAACGTGTCTGTTTCCATTGACGGAGTCATTTACATGCAGGTGGTGGATCCGCAGAAGTCGGCCTACGGCATTTCCGACTATGTCCAGGGGGCCGTGCAGCTGGCCCAGACATCGCTCAGATCGAGCATAGGCCGCATGGCTCTGGACAAGACCTTCGAGAGCCGGGAACACATCAACAGGGAAGTGTGCACGGACCTCAATGCCGCCACAAGCAGCTGGGGCGTTAAGATTCTGCGCTACGAGATCCGCGATCTCACCCCGCCTTCCAGCATCATGGAGGCCATGGAGCGGCAGGTGAAGGCCGAACGGGAGAAGAGGGCGGCCATCCTGCAGTCCGAGGGTGAAAAGCAGAGCGCCATCAATATCGCCGAAGGCCAGCGTGCCTCGGCCATTGCCCTGTCCGAAGGCGACAAGCTCGCACAGATCAACAGAGCCGAGGGCGAGGCCGCAGAAATCCTGCGCATTGCCCAGGCCACGGCCGAAGGCCTTGAGCAGGTCAAGAATCAGCTCAACGGCGATGCCATTGCTGCTGCCCAGCTCAGGCTCGCCGAAGCCTACATTGTCGAGTTCGGCAAGCTGGCAGCAAAGAACAATACCATGATCATCCCTGCCGATGCCGCCTCGGTGGGCAACATGGTAGGCCTCATTTCCGGCATACTGCGCCCAGGCGAGGGACTGGCAGCAAACAGGGACAGAAAGTGAGGTCTGACAGGAGAGCTGTGGCCAGTCTTCCTGCAGTGCCCTCAGTGAAGAGCGCTGCGGGGAAATACGAAGAAGAAAAACAGGAGATTACAAGATCATACCTTTTCATGGCCAGGAAGTGTCTTGCCTTGTCCAGAACTTCCAACTACATTAAGGATGGATATGGAAACAAAGAGCCATGTTCCGCATGACGCTGCATACAAGCAGTTTTTTCGCGATCCGAAAATGGTCGAAGCATTGATCCGGGGATATATTCCTGGGAATTTCATCGAGCAACTTGATTTCAAGACACTTGTTCGTCTTCCGGACAGCTATATCACGGAGGATTTGAGACGGCGCTTCAGCGATATTGTCTGGCGTATCCAATGGAAAAATGGTCAGCAGTGCTATATTATCGTTCTCCTCGGATTTCAGAGTACCATTGATTACTGGATGGCGTTGAGAATAGGAGCCTATACATACCTTCTCCTGCTGGATCTGGTAGAGACCGGCAAGTTCAAGGTTGGAGAGAAGCTTCCACCTGTTCTGCCCATTGTCCTGTACAATGGTGAGCCAAGATGGAATGCCCCAACTGATTCCATTGAGCTGTTTGTGGATTTGCCTGAGGACGTCATGCGAGTCATCCCCAAGCAAGGTTTTTTCCTGCTTGATGAAGGTCGTCTTTTGGCCGAGGGACTGAACAAGGAAAGTGGCAGACTGGCGTCTCTCCTCTTTCGTCTGGACAAGTCCCAAAACACAGAACAGGTTAAGCAGGCGTTCGAGGAACTTTTGATCGCCCTCCCCCGCAGCGACGGAGAGAACAGTTTTTTGAGGCAGGCTTTTTTATCGTGGCTCAAGAGCGGTGTTATTGAACGCTTGGGAGAGACAAAAGATTTGCCCGAAATTCACGAGCTGGAGGATATCTATACCATGTTAGAAGAACGTGTCGAACAATGGAAGCGTGATTATATCAATCAGGGCAGGGAAGAAGGCAGGGAAGAAGGCAGGGCTGAAATCAGGGCTGATATTGTACATCTTCTGATAAATGTACTTCAGCATCGTTTTGAAACGCTGCCTCCTTCCCTGGGCGCATATCTTGCCACTGTTTCCGATGTGGATGTCCTGTTCAGACTGCATGAGCAGGCCCTTTTGGCTGACTCTCTGCAGAACTTTATGAGGCAGCTTCCTGTACAGGAAACTCGTTCCTGATGGCTGGAAGGGAAGAGTCGCAGACACACTGTCGAACACAGTCTGTCACATATAATGGAGGACATTGTGTCCCGATGGAGATGTGTCTTGTGTATCGCTTGACAGTCTTGTGCTGTCCTGGATCAAGAGTCTTTGTACATGCCCCATTCGCAAGGATGGGGCATCTGTCTCTGTCCGGATGATTCTTGTCTCTGCCTGTCTGAACATCAAAGGGGCGGATGTCTGGAGGAAAGTGCACCATGCGGGAATGCATGGAAGGCTGGAAGCAAAAGTATCGTGGCTCAAGAGCGATGTTATTGAACGCTTGGGAGAGACAAAAGATTTGCCCGAAATTCACGAGCTGGAGGATATCTATACCATGTTAGAAGAACGTGTCGAACAATGGAAGCGTGATTATATCAATCAGGGCAG
>CALVHF010000111.1 GCA_944327295.1 uncultured Desulfovibrio sp.
AGAGATGGAAAGACTACTTGGAGAGAAGCCCCATGAGGGGATTGGGGCCCTTACCCACAAATACCCTCGAAGAGCCTCTTTTTCTTGTCCCGGGGCTTTGCGGACCGGCCCTGGGACAGGGCAAAAAAACACAGGTTGATACCGTATTTGTAAATGAGTATTCATAGGTTATACTCCTCACCCCCTGTTCCTCGGGACCGATCCAGACGCAGGAGGAACAATCAGGACAGAACATATCAAGAATACCATGCATATCTTTACACATCATTGCAGCCTGTCCAGGCAGGGGACGGGCAGGCTGCGCCCGTTTTTGAGCAAGAAAAGGCAGAAAAGGGGTGTGCATCGTGCAAAAAAATATTTTCTTCCCCTTATTTATAAAATAATATCAAGATATTAAAAAATATGTATTCTGTCCTATCTTCACAAGTCTGTCTGTGCCTGCTTGACAAAAATTGCTCCTTTGTCGCATAGACAGTTTTAGCGAATGAGCAAATCGTTTATCTGTTTTCTCTCCTGATGTCGTTTGCCCCCGCATCGAAACATTTCGCGCCCTGGCAGGATCTTCGACATCCCCTCCGAAACCTTCAACCCAGGGAGAGCCCGATCAGAAAAACTCTTCGTCCGGATGCCCGGCAGGACATTTTCGCATCTTTTGTTCTTCTGGCCTCCAGTGACAGTCTTCCTTCCTGCAGCCCCGATTTCTCGGGGAATGTCACGAGAATTGACTTTTTGGTCCGTTTTTGTTCATTGACAGGCTGCTTATGGAGGTGGACAGCCATGGACCTGCGTCCAGACAACATTTTGACCAGTATCGACAGGCTGCGGGATTTTCTCCGTGACCTTATCGGTTCGGACAGGCCCTATGCCACGGCAAAGGACATGGCCGAGGCCCTGAATCTTGCGCAGGGGCGTGCGAGCATCCTGTACAAGTTCCTGAAGGGCGCCGAACCCAGGGCCGGTGTCGTGCTCGAATGGCTGGAGCGTCTCGGCATCTCCATCATCTACCCGGATGAGGTGGGCAAGCAGGAAGAGGTGGAATTCATCCCTGTCCTGAGCTGCAAGGCCAGCGCCGGCGGCGGCTACGATGCGGACGCCGACGGCGCGCACTACGAAGCCATCCGGGCCATGAGTGCGGACTTTTTCAGAAAGAGGCACCTTGATCCCGGACGCTGCCGCTTTGTTCCGATCGTTGGCGACTCCATGGAACCCGTGATCGCAGACGGTTCCACAGTGCTCATGGAGGAGACAAGCCAGTACAACTTCTTCCTGGAAAGCGACAGACTCTACATTGTGCGTCACCAGGGGCTTCTCCGGGCCAAGAGAGTAGTCTTCGGGGACGATCGCACCACACTCTATTCCTATAATGAACTGTACCCGCCCGTAGTCATCATGCAGGACGACGAGTCCGAGGACTTCGAGGTCCTTGGCCGCATCCGCTGGTATTCCTCTGATGTCTGATATCCGATGCCGGATGCCAGATGCCGGACGAATGACGCCAAAGCCATGATGACAGCTGCCTGAGACAGCGCCTGGCGGCTGAACCCGGGACTGGGACTGCCTGCACAGGGCAGAAATCAGGCTCCCTGCACAACAAAGACGGTTGCCCCCGTGTCCGGGCGTACCCGGATGTTCTCTGACGTACCAGGGCGGGCGCAAGCTCACCCATGACATGCTGACGGATCCCCAAGTCCTTCGGATTCGCCAGGTCTCTTTCCCATACCCCGCAAAACAGAGCGTGCCAGGGGACTCCAGACCTGTCCCCTGTGTGCCGAACACAGACTTCTCAAAAAAGAAAAGAGTTCCGCTCTTTTTTTCCATATACTTTGTCTTGTTGTCCGTCTCTTTTCTTCTTTCACCGTTTTTTTCTCAAGCAGAGAATATTGCTGCGGGGAGATTCCTATGCCCGAAATATGGCGACCTCTTGCACACGTGCTTGATGAAAGGCCCAGCGCCCCTGAGGACAGCAGCCTGGACTCATCTTGCGTCTGCTCCCGTGACAAGGACAAAAACCGCAACAACGGGGGCCCCGGTGGCAGCAGCGCTCCCGGCGACAGATGCGGGGACTGCAACTGGTGCCGGGGCTGGCACAGGTACTGGCCCAGCTCCTGGCGTGACCGTGGCAGCTGGCAGGACTGGGACGACTGCCCCTTCCTCTATGTCACGGCTGCCCACCCGAGGGGCGTTCCGGTCTTTGTGCGCCTGTTCCACTCCAGGATGGAGGTCCTCAAGCCCTCTCTGGCCGAAGCCTTTGATGCCGGCGTCTTTGCTCCGGCCCTGAGCCGGATAGCGGAGGGAGAAGTGGCCGGCACGTCCGATCCCTGCGCCCTTGAGGAGTTGGCCGAATTGGCCGGGCTGGCAAAACAGGCAGCGCAAACCGGGCGCGTTCCGCAGGCAGACGACACAGAGATTCGACCGGCCTGCATCCTGCGCCTGGAGCTTGAGACTGCCCCTGGCCTTGCCGACTGCACAGGCTATGCCGACCTGATCGATGAGCCCTTCGAAGAGGACAGTGTCTCCCTCATCCTCCGCCTGCCGGCAGGCATAACCCGCTCCGGCCTGAAGACACTCTTTTCGTCGCGTACCTGCAGTGCGCCCTTGCGCCAGTTTGTCACCCTGGTCGCCCATCTGGGCGATGACGAGGATCTGGAGGCCCTCTGGAAGGAGCTTGCCATCGTGCGGCGGAATGCGGCGGACGAGACCTTCTATGCGCTCTTCCCGGGATCACCCTACTGCCGCAGAGTGCTTGTGCTCAAGGACTTGAGCATGGCTCTGATCCGATCCTCCCTGGCCGTCTCCTCCGATACGCAGGTTGCGGCACGCATCCTTTTGCGGGAGCTGCGGAGCCGGGGCTGCCAGCCTGCCTTCAGCCTGGACGAGCTTGTTCTGTACATGGCAACCGTGGCTGCCGGGGACACGATCACTTCCCTTGATCCTCCTCTCCCGCCTGTTCCTCCCGTTCCTCCCGTTCCGCCCGCAGCCATTGTTTCGCCTGCAGGCCTGCCATCCTGCCAGGCCTGAGGCCCGGAACAAGGCATACCTTGCACGAAAAAGCGTCTCACCTTCCAAAGAAAAAAAAGACAGCAAGGACAAGACCAGACGTTTCCTTGCTCCTGAACAGGAACACAACAGAAGCTCGCGTTCAGGAACCGTTTTTTGCCGTCTCCTGTCTGCTTCTCCCAAAGGAAGGGCCTGGCCTGTGGGAGCGGCAGACAGGAGGCTCAATACGGTCCTCCTGTCCGAAAAAATGGGAGCTTCCTGGGCACAATCCGTCGCATCCAGCGCCCTCAGCGCATCTGGCAAGCTCTTCAGGCATTGTTCATCCACTCCCCAAGGGTAAGGAGGCTCACATGTCCTTTGTCAGGGAACTCATCGAGGCATGGCGTTCCGGCCAGGGCACATCCGCAGAGCCGGGCAGTCCCGGATCTCCGGACAGCCCAGACAGCCTTTGTGCCGAGCGCACAGGCCGCAGCGAAGCCTGCCGGAACAGAAGACGCCAGACAAAAGCACACCCGAACAGACCATATTCGAACAAACCATATCCGGACAGAACACATCAGAAGCGATCACGCAGGAAGAGCACCAGACATCACTGCGCCCATGAGGGCGGCAGCACACAAGGCAACGAAGTACAAGACAACAACACCCAAGACAACCGCGCACCAGACAGCGGACAGAACAGGAGTCTGACTATGGGCACAGACAGCACAAGGCATTCAGGAACCGGAAGCTGCACAGGACCGAACGGACGAGGACGGGACGAAGGCAGGCAGACGGGCACGGACATGGGCGCTGACACATGGAGCGCCGGAGAGGACGCCTGGCAGCCCGGGCGCACGTACCGTCAGCAGACCTTCGGCATCGAACCCGGACGCTTGCAGGAGTGCGCCCCGGACTGGACGACGAACAGGTCTCGGAGACGAACATGGGGACAGAACAGCTCCAGACAGACTTACGGGCAGACTTACGGGCAGTCTTTCGGACAGTCTTTCGCCCGTGATCAGGAACACGCGCGGTACAGCCGCAGAGCCGCAGGCCAGACCGATTCCGGCCGGTCTGCCCGATACCCCCAGGGGGCCGGGCGCGACTGGGAGCAGGACAGCCTGCGCACGCAGCCGTGGAGCGCGCCCATTGTGGTTGTTTCCAGGCTTGTGCCGGGGCTTTGCTACGGGGGCCGCATCAACAACTGGGACTTCCATGTGATCTTCAGCCATCTGGCCAGGGCGGCAGGCGCCGAGGGCACGCAGCTCTACCGCAACTTGAGCGCCCGTCTCCTGCCCGGCTGGCAGATCTGGAAGGAAACCTTTCCCTCCAGCAGGGGCCGCATTTCCCTGGACTGCCTCACCTTTGCCGGAGCCAGGGCCTTTTTGAAGGGCCTCGAAGACTGCCCCCTGGGGCGCGAGCACAGGGCACTTTTGCCAAGGCTCCAGGAAGCCTTTGCAGACAGCCTGCCCGAAGGGGACCTCTATCCCGTCCCCCTGGGCTTTCCCTGGGACATTCACGTCCTGCAGGCGCCGCCGCTGCCCCTGCGGGCCATCATTGCCGACAAGGTCCTTGTACCGGTACTCCTGAAGGACGGAACAACGTGGCTGGCCATTGGCATGCTCTGCTACTGGTACCGCCTGCACACCTATTCCCTGCAGGACTTTGAGCGCACGGCCAGGGCCCGGTGCTTTGATCTGCGCCACTGGTTCGTGCCTGGTCTCAACGTGAGGGCACAGACCTATGTCCCCCTGGACGCAGCCCCGGACTGCCTCATGGCCCTTGTCGCCTACTGGCGCTCGCTGGACTACTCCTGCTGGCAGCGTCTGCTCTACCTTGCCACCATGCTGGCCACAAGCCTGCAGACCGAACGGCTGACCAGGGCTTCCGACGGCAGGTCCGGCATGAGGCGAAACGATGCGCCTGGCGCACGGGGAAGCACAGTCTCCCTTGTGGAGCAGGGTGCAGAAGGGCTGCCTGCCAGGGCACAGAACGGGGAAGAGAGCAGGCGACCGGACAGACTGCCGGACAGACTGTAGAACAGGGCGGCAACCCCGATCTGTCCCGAAACACGCCTTCCTCGACCTGCGCCTGAGAGGCCCCTTTCTGGCAGCAGGCCCCCCTGAACGAGAGCACCCCCTTAAGAAGCCTGGCCTGATGGCAGAAGGCCACAAGGACAAAAAAAGACAGGGCAGGGGCGCAAGACACACGTCCTGTCCTGTTAGCAGGTATGAAAAAAGGGTGGCGCCGTTGCAGGCATCACCCTTTTCATCTTTGTGCAGGGCCATATGTTCCTGGCCCTGCACAGCACTTTCTGTCGAATCTAGATGGTGAAGCGGCTGTCCTTGGCCACCTCTTCGCGCACGTACTTGAAGAGCATGGGGCTCAGCAGCAGGATGCCGATGAGGTTGGGGAAGGCCATGAGGGCATTGGCCGTGTCGGCAATGAGCCACACGAGATCCAGGGTGATGACGGCACCGCTGGCCATGACCACGGAGAAGATGATGCGGAAGGGCATCTGGGCCCTGTCGCCAAAGAGGTAGATGGCGCAGCGCTCGCCGTACACGCTCCAGCCCAGGGAAGTGGTGAAGGCAAAGAGGGTGAGGCTGATGGTCACGCCCACTTCACCGAAGGTGCCCAGGTTGGAGGAGAAGGCCATGGCACTCAAAAGACCGCCATTGACGCCGCTGGACCACAGGGGATCGCCGGCATGCACGTTGGCATTGTTGATCACGGCCACGTTTTCGGGCGTCACGGTGGAGATGAGGATGACAAAGCCTGTCATGGAGCAGACAATGAGGGTATCGATGAACACGTCCAGCATGCCGATGGAGGCCTGCACGAGCG
>CALVHF010000112.1 GCA_944327295.1 uncultured Desulfovibrio sp.
TCCCTGCCCTCCTGGCAAAAGAGGAAAGCGCTCTCCCTGCCCCGTGCAGGCAGCTCTTTGACAGGGCGTCCTGCAGGCAGACACCTTACCGGGAAGAACTGGCCCGGTGCAGAGAGCAAGGAAAGAGCAATGAGATACCCAGAAGAGAGCTCTGCCAGGGCTGCTCAGCGAGAGAGGGAGTGGCCAATCTGCACACTCCACCCCTCGGGCAGGGGCAGCTCGGCGTCCAGGGCATCGTGTTTTTGGTGCTTCACGCAGTTTTTGATGCCACGGTCTGCGCAGCAGAGGCCCACGTTCTGGTACATGGAGCCCACATGCATACCGGCAAAGCGGTCGCTGTCCGGGGCGGCATAGAGCAGGATGCAGCCAGAGTTGTCAAAGGAGGATCGGCGATCGCCGGCAAGGACCTGTCTGAGGGCGTGGCTTTTGGGGTCATAGAGCCAGACGCCATTGCCAAGCACGGCATAGACCTGCAGCTGCTGGCGGTTCATGGCTGTGGGCACCACATGCTTGCCACTTTCGGAATTGATGCCAAAGGCTGCCCAGAGCACGGCACTCAAATCGTCCAGGCTCAAATCCTTCCTGCCGGGGGCATGGGTACTGCGGCGTGCGTTCATGCAGGCCATGAGGGGCTTGCCACCGTTCCTGTCCGGTGCCGGCAGCTGCACCACCCTGTTCTCTGTCACAGTCTCAGGTTTTTTGGCCTCTGCGTCTTTGGACATCAGCAAACCTGCGCCCGCAAGGACACCGGCGCCAAGAAAGGCTCGTCTGGACCAGCCGCCCGAAACTGTTTCTACCATTGTTGCCGACGTCGCTGCTGCCGAAGGAACCTCTTGCACTGTTCTGTTCATGGGGACCTCCAAGATGGGAAGAGATATCACAAAAGATGTGGTTGCAGGGAAAAGAGGCCTTGCCTTCTTGAAGGGTAGAAAGGGGCCCTGGCCCTTGTCAACAGACAATTGTGCCGCAGCGACACAAGACGAGAGACAGGAGTGTCGGCACACAATCTTGAGGACGCGTTCCTGTGGAGTTCCATGAGGACGTCCATAAGGACTCCCGTGGGAAAAGCCTTTTTGCAGGGACTGCCAGAAGATGTGCCGAGAGCGGAAGACAGGAGGCTCTGGAACAATTCTCGGGAACGACTCTCTGAAAGGACTCCCGGGAAGGACTGTCGCGCACGATCAGTCGAAAAGAAAAGGAGAGAGGCACGGCTCCGAGATGGATCCTTGCGTGAGCCTCGGCCGGGAAAGAGACCTGCAAAAAAGGCGGGCGCTGCGAGGAAAGAAAAGAAGGACGGATGAGACAAGGAAAGACGTGAGGAAGGGAGCCAGGAAAAACAGAAAGGGCCGCAAGAAGGAAGATGCACAATGCAGTCCCCTCCCTGCGACCCCTCTCGGCGTACGAAGGCTTTTGGCCCCCTGGTCTTTGGTGCAGGAGCTCCCTGACTGGAAGTTTGGGCGTTCCTGTCCCCCAGGGATCACACTACTTGAGTCCCAGGTATTCGTAGCCAGCGCCGGTCACAGCAGCCTTGAGCTCTTCCTCGGGCACGTCGCGGGTCATTTCCACCACGGCCTGGCAGGCCTTGTGGTCGGCAGTAGCGCTGGTCACGCCCTCGATCTTTTCCAGGGCTTCCTTGGTGTGTTTTTCGCAATGGGGGCACATCATGCCCTTGATGCCAATGGTCTTGATCATGGTCTTTGCCTCCTTGGCAGAGATGGGTTCGAAAGAAAGGGTCTGAGAGGAGTCTGTTTGCGAAGGACTGCTGAGAGCAGAAGAGGTCTGGTTTGTGGCTGCTGTGGCTGCTTTCGTAGTCGGGGCAGCCTGAACCTTGGCCGATTCTGCCGCAGAATCGTTCTCGGGTCCAGCTGCAGCTTTCTTGTGCTTGCGGGCGGCCTCATGGATATTGGTAAAGTTGAGGCGCAGGGCATTGGAGACCACGCAGAAGCTGGAGAGGCTCATGGCGGCGGCCCCGAACATGGGGCTCAAGGTGAGTCCGAAGTGGGCAAAGGCGCCTGCGGCCACGGGAATGCCGATGATATTATAGATAAAGGCCCAGAAGAGGTTTTCGTGAATGTTGCGCAAGGTGGCACGGCTCAGGCGAATGGCTGCGGGCACGTCGGCAAGGCTGCTCTTCATGAGCACCACATCGGCCGCATCAATGGCAATGTCCGTGCCGGCTCCAATGGCAATGCCCGTGTCTGCCCTGGTGAGGGCCGGGGCATCATTGATGCCGTCGCCCACCATGGCCACCCTGCCCTGTTCCTTCAACTGGCGGATCACGCGTTCCTTGCCGTCGGGCAGGACACCGGCCACCACCTCGTCCACACCTGCCTGGCGGCCAATGGCTCTGGCCGTGCGCTCATTGTCGCCCGTGAGCATGACCACGCGTATGCCCATGTCCTGCAGTTCGCGAATGGCTCTGGGGCTGTCTTCCTTGACCACGTCAGCCACGGCAATGATGCCAAGGAAGGTTGCCCCTTTTGCAAAGAAGAGCGGTGTCTTGCCTTCTTCAGCCAGGGCACGTGCCTGCGCCTTGACGTCTTCCGAGACCTGGGCCCTTGTCTCCACAAAGGCCAGATTGCCTCCATAGAGGCTTGTGCCATTGAACGTCCCTTCAAGGCCGTTGCCAGGCAGGGCCTGAAAGTCCTGCAGGCCTGCAGGAGCCTCCAGCCTTTCTTCCTGCGCCTTAAGGACAATGGCACGGGCCAGGGGGTGTTCGCTTAACACTTCGAGGGTGTAGGCTGCCTTGAGCAGATCCCTGTCTGTCCCCTGGGCCGGAAGGATGTCCGTGACCTTCGGTTCACCGCTTGTGATGGTGCCGGTCTTGTCCAGAGCCACAATCTGTGTCCGGCCGGTCTGCTCCAGGGAGGCTGCGGTCTTGAAGAGAATACCGTTTCTGGCGCCAAGGCCGTTGCCCACCATGATGGCCACGGGCGTAGCCAGACCCAGGGCGCAGGGGCAGGAGATGACCAGCACGGCTATGCCTCTGGCCAGGGAGAAACCCAAAGATTCGCCAAGGAGGAGCCAGACCAGAGTCACCACCACGGCAATGGTGATGACCACCGGCACAAAGACGCCGGAGACCCGGTCGGCAATCTTGGCAATGGGTGCCTTGGTGGCAGCGGCATCGCTCACCATCTGTATGATCTGGGAGAGGGTGGTGTCCTGACCCACGCGGGTGGCACGGCAGCGCAGGAAGCCTGACTGGTTTACCGTGGCCGCAGAGACCTGATCACCAGGGGCCTTGTCCACCGGGATGCTCTCGCCCGTGAGGCTTGCCTCGTTGACGGCAGAGCTTCCTTCCAGGACTTCACCATCAACCGGGATGCTCTCGCCTGGACGCACCACAAAGAGGTCGCCAACCTGCACAGCCTCAATGGGCACTTCCTCTTCCCTGCCATTGCGCAGCAGGGTGGCCTTCTTGGGGGCCAGGCGCATGAGGGAGCGCAGGGCATCGGTGGTCTTGCCCTTGCTGCGGGCTTCCAGGGTCTTGCCCACGGTAATGAGGGCCAGAATCATGGCCGCAGACTCGAAATAGAGCTGATGGAGGCCCTGATGCAGGGCTTCCATGTTGCCGTCGGCCATGCTGCGGGTCATGCCGAAGAAGACAATGAGGCTCCATATAAAGGATGCCCCCGACCCCAGGCACACCAGGGTGTCCATGTTGGGTGCCTTGATCATGAGACCGTGGATGCCGTTCACAAAGAACTTCTTGTTGATGACCATGATGGCCAGGGCCAGAATCATCTCCAGAAGCACAATGCCAAGGGCATTGCCGTCCAGGAAGGCCGGAACGACAAAGTCGAACATGACATGGCCCATGGACACATACATGAGGGGCACCAGGAGGATCAGGGACCAGATGAGCCTGCGAATGAGCTTCGGAGTCTCGTGATCTGCCAGAATGTCTTCCGAGGGCACGGAGGAAGGGGCACTGGCTGCTGAATCCGCAGCCGGTGCCTCTGAAAGAGCGCTTGCGCCGTAGCCCGCATTGACCACGGCATCTATGATTTCCTGATTTGTGGCCGTGCCTTCAACGCCCATGGTATTGGTGAGAAGACTCACCGAACAGGAGCTGACACCGGGCAGACCGGACACAGCCTTTTCCACCCTGGCGCTGCAGGCGGCACAACTCATTCCTGTGACAAGAAATTTTTCCATGTTGAGGACTCCCTTCTCTTGCAGACAAGAGGGAACGCATCCTTACAATTTGAACAAGAACGCCAAACAAAGCAGAATACTGTGAAATGGAAATTCCTTTTCTAAAATGTGCACTCTTCAAGAGCACAAGTCAAGCAGGATCCCGGGGCAAGACAAGAAGACTCAGGCCACGGGAAATTCGCAGATGCACAGGGCAGTGCCTTACGGCGGCTTGGGAGATGCGGAGACAAAAGGGATAAGGACCTTTTTGTCTGCTGCACAAATACTACCTATAGGAACTATAGGGTCAAGGGGAGTCAGGGAGATTTTCTTTTAGGAGTGCAGGCAGAGGCCGAGTGCCGGGGCGTCTGCCGCTCATCAGGAGCGTTCCTTCTGGGGCGGTAACTACTCAGATTGTTCAGCCTGAGAGCTTCTGGTATCCTGAAGGCTTTCGGTCTCCATGTCTTGCCCAAGAGCGTTGGGCTGGGTGCTCTCCATCAGTTCACCTGGTATCTCTGCAAGGTTGACAAAATCCGGAAGGGCGCCAGAGAAGAGCAGCCTCAGAGCTTCGTGTCCCGGAATACCGCGTTTGGAACACGTAGCAAGATAGCTACGAATACGACAGTAGAACAGTGCTCCCTTTGACGAACGAAAGCCACCGGACACTTTCTCATGGACCTTGGTCATCCGTATGTCCCTCTCCGCCTGATTGTTGGTGAAGGGGATTGCGGGGTCAGCCATGAAGGCGAGAATGCCGTCTTCGTAGTCCTTAAAGCGCTCCCAGAGATTGCGGCCCTTGGTTTTGGCCACTCTGCCGCGCTTCTTCCTGCCATTATCTCCCACTTTCCTGGGCTGTGGTGGAGGGCTTTCCTTCTCTCCTTCTATCAAGATGGCTCTGTATTCGTCACGGAATCCTTGTTGTACAGACAGCGGAATCACCCCTCCACTATCCTCTTTTGCCTTGAGGATTCTGTGAAACAGATCAGCCATGGCTTGCGGCCAGTGTACCTGGTCCTTTTCCTTAACACCTTCCAACTCTCGAAGGAGGTGGGCGCCACAGAACACATGACGACATGCCTCAAAGCTGAGATACGGCTTCCAAAAGTCATGGATGGCTACGCCACGAAAACGGGGCAGGATTCCCATGGCATTCATGGCCTCCGTCCCTCTTTTGGGATGGGGCATAAAGAGGCTTGTCCAGTGAGTGGACACGTTGTGCAGCCACCACCCCTTTTTGCCCACGCGGATGCCTGTCTCATCACAGTGGAGGTACTCTGCAGGTACAAGTCCCAGACAGCCCAGCGCTCAAAGTCTTCGAGCAGAGCATGGGCATCTACAAGAAAATTGTAGATGCTGCCCTCAGACAAGGGAAGACCGTTCTCTCCAAAGTAGTCCTGGATGCGGTTGTATGGCAGCATCTGCCCCACATTCAAATAGACTACGTGGGCTTTTGTGGTGTTGCCATACTGGACCTTTCTGGCCAGGCCAGCCGGAAAGGGCGCTACCAGACGATGCCCCTTGTCATCTTCGTAGACATCTGCCCGATACTCGGTAACGTGCC
>CALVHF010000113.1 GCA_944327295.1 uncultured Desulfovibrio sp.
GAGGCGCGGGCCGCGGTGGTGGCCAGCTGGGGCCTCTTGATGCCGTGCTTGGTGCCGATTTCGCCGGGACGCATGTTGGAGATGAGCATGGGGATCATGAAGGGCGAAATCTTGCCGGGGCCGGACTTGAGCAGCTTCTCGTTGTAGATTTCGATGGTGCGCAGGCCGCCCAGGCCCACACCCATGATGACAGCGGTGGTGTGCTCATTGTCCGGAGTGACCTTGAAGCCGGCGTCTTCAAACAGCATGCTGCTTGCCGCTGCGGCAAACTGCGTGAAGCGGTCCATGTGCCGCGCCTGCTTGGCAGAGACGTAGGCAGTGGGATCAAAGTCCTTGACCTCACCGGCCACCTTGGAGTCGTAGCTGGAAGCGTCGAAGAGCGTGATGGGACCAAGACCGGATTCACTTGCGATCAAACGCTTCCAGGTAGTGGCCATGTCCAGGCCGAGGGGGGTGAGACCGGCAAGACCGGTGATGACTACGCGAGGGCGTTCCATTACTTCTCCTGCTTGAGTATGAGGTTCCCAAAAAACGGAAAAAGGAGGGGCTGGAGTTTCCTGCCCCTCGTCTGGAAAAAAGAGAGAAGATTGGGTTGGTTATCCCTTCTTGGCTTCGATGTAGCTGATGGCGTCCTGGACTTTCTGGATCTTCTGGGCATCGTCATCGGCAATTTCGATGTCGAATTCTTCTTCCATGGCCATGATGAGTTCGGTCAGGTCCAGGGAGTCGGCACCGAGATCTTCAACAAAGGAAGCTTCGGGCTTCACTTCGTCAGGGGTGACACCAAGCTGGTCAACGATGATTTTGGTAACCTTGTTGGCAACGTCGGACATGATTTCCTCCAAGTATATTCGTGTGTTGGTTTGAATTTCAGAACAGTCGTTCTGAAGATTAGCAATACATACCGCCGTTGACGGCCAGAATCTGCCCGGTGATGTAGGCGGCCCTGGGCGAGGCCAGGAAGGCCACTGCGTCAGCGACGTCCTCGGCTGTGCCCAGACGTTTGAGCGGAATGGCTTCGGTATAGAGCTTGCGTTGTTCCTCGGGAAGGACGGCGGTCATTTCCGTCTCAATGAAACCGGGGGCCACGGCGTTCACGCGGATGCCGCGGGCGGCCAGTTCCTTGGCATTGGATTTGGTGAGGCCGATGATGCCGGCCTTGGCCGCGCAGTAGTTTGCCTGACCGGCGTTGCCCATTTGCCCGACAACGGAAGAGATGTTGATGATGCAGCCGGTGCGGTTCTTGCCCATGATGCGGGCAGCTTCCCTTGTGCAGACAAAGACGCCGCGCAGATTGACGGAGAGCACTGCGTCAAAGTCCTCGTCCTTCATGCGGATCAGGAATCCGTCCTTGGTGATGCCCGCATTGTTCACAAGGCAGGCCAGATTGACGTGATCCTTGATCTGTTCGCGGAAGAAGGCCGCCACAGCCTCGCTGTCGCCCACGTTGAGGCACACGCTGGCTGCAGACCCGCCCTGGGCCCTGATTTCCTCGACGACCCCGGCAGCCTGTTCGGGACGGCTCACATAGGTGAGCAGCACCTGATAGCCGTCGCGGGCCAGGGCCAGGGCAATGGCACGGCCGATGCCGCGGGAGCCGCCGGTGACAACGGCTGTGGGCGCCGTGGGAGAAAGAGTAGTTGCAAGAGTCATATCGTTTCCTCTGGGGGCGGATCCGGCACGAGGGTACGGGCCTTTGTGCAGAAGACGGGAACCGCCGTCACGCTACCAGCAAAAAATGGCTTCCTAGAAGCGGATGAGCGCACCACCCCAGGTCAGGCCGGAACCAAAGGCTGTGGTGAGCACAAGGTCGCCCTTGGCAAGGCAGCCCTTGTCCAGGGCTTCGGCCAGGGCAATGGGAATGGAGGCAGAAGACGTGTTGCCGTAATTGGCCAGATTGGTGAACACGTGATCCGTGGCAATGCCCAGGCGTTCGCCCACGGCCTCCACAATGCGGATGTTGGCCTGATGGGCAACCAGCAGGGCCACATCCCCGATCTCGTAGTTGTTGCGGGCCAGAAGATCCTTGCAGATGCCCGTCATATTGCGGACGGCATACTTGTAGGTCTCGCGGCCGTTCATGCGGATGAAGAAGCAGTCGTCCACAGGATCGCCTTTCTTGTAGGTGCAGCTTGTGCCGCCGCCGACAATAATGAGATCCTTTGCATGACCGTCGCTCAGGCAGACCACATCCTCCAGGCGGGCCAGGGCTCCCTGCTCCTCGGCGCTGATCACCAGGGCTCCGGCACCGTCACCGAAGAGCACGCAGGTGGTGCGATCCTCCCAGTTGATGCGGCGGGTCAGGGTCTCCGTGCACACAAAGAGGATCTTTGCGGCCGGCTCGGCCTGCAAGAAGGCCCTGCATACGGACAGGCCATAGATGAAGCCCGTGCAGGCTGCAGAGATGTCGAAGGCCATGACATGACCTGCGCCCACATTGGCAGCCACTATGCAGGCCACAGAAGGACTCAGGTTGTCCGGCGTGCCTGTGGCCACGATGACATGGGTCAGATCCTCGGCAGAGACATTGGCCCTTTTCAGAGCTTCAATCGCTGCCTGAGTCCCGAGATCCGAGGCATTTTCGCCAGCTTCGACCTTGTGGCGGAAGCTGATGCCAGTGCGAGTACGAATCCATTCGTCGCTCGTGTCCACAACACGGGTCAGGTCATCGTTGGAGAGGACTGTCTTTGGAGTGTGCAGCGCGAAGGAGTGGATATACAGTTCGGTCATGAATGTTTCCGGCAATGAACGTCCTCGCACGGATGTGCGCGGTTTCGCGGGAGTGAACCCCTGTTGGCACTCTTCCGGGGCAGGCTTTTGCCCGTTTCCCGGACTACTTGCGGACGTGTCCGCAGCGCCCATTATGTCTGTGCCCTGTTGTTCCCCCGGCAATTCCCCAGGGATGCAGATGCAGGCTGGAGGGTGCTAGAGGGCACGCGAGAACCGGGTCAGTTCCTCGTTGGCCAGAATGGTTTCGGCCAGTTTGGAGACCGTCTGCTTGCGGACAAAGGTACCGGCCATGCGGACGGCGCTGGTAATGGCCAGGGAATTGGAACGGCCATGGCAGACAATGGCCAGGTTCTTCAGGCCGAGCAGGGGCGCGCCCCCGTATTCGGCATAGTCGATGGTGCGGCGGAACTTCTTGAAGGCGCCCTTGGCCAGCAGCGCGCCGAGCATGGGCAGAGGGCCGGACATGAAGACCTTCTTGAGCATGTTGGTCAGGGACATGGCCAGGCCTTCGCTTGTCTTGACCACGATATTACCCACAAAGCCATCGCAGACTACGACATCCTTGTCGCCCGTGTAAATATCCCGGCCTTCGGCGTTGCCTACGAAGTTGAGGTTCTTGGCCATCTTCAGAAGCTCGTAGGCTTCCTTGACCTGGGAGTTTCCCTTGCCTTCCTCCTCGCCTATGGAAAGGATGCTCACTCTCGGGGACTCGTAGTTGAGAATGTCCCTTGCAAAGGCATCGCCCATGAGGCCGAACTGGAAGAGATGGTAGGGACGGCAGTCCACGTTGGCTCCGGCATCAAGCAGCACCACGGGCGTCTTTTCCGTGGGCAGGATGGTGCACAGGGCCGGACGCTCCACGCCGTGGAGACGACCGATGGTGAACATGCCGCAGGCCACGGCTGCGCCGGAATGCCCCGCACTGACCACGGCATCGGCAGCCTTTTCGCGGACAAGGTTGCAGCCAATCTGAATGGACGACTTCTTCTTGCGGCGCAGAACATCGGCCGGACGCTCGTTCATGAGGACCACTTCGTCCGCATGGACAATGTCGTAGTCGGCCCCCGTCGTGTCCGTTGTCGCAAGAACGGCCTTGATGCGTTCTGTGTCTCCGACAAGCAGGACTTTCAGATCTTCAGTCCGCGAGGCCTCCAGGGCTCCGGGAATGAGTACTGAAGGGCCGAAATCACCGCCCATGGCGTCTACTGCTATGATGGGGCGCTCGCTCATGTATTGTGCTCCGACCAGAAGAGCGCTGTGCGTTTTTTGCCCGAAGAAAGGTTTCCCGAAGAAAAACGGGACTTCCTTCAGACTGTCACGCAAGCACAAAGGCTGCGTGTCCGTTTTCTGACAAAACAGGACACTTTGTTTGGCAGGAAATGAGGGCGACAACCAGGTCTGCCAGAGGTGACAGAGAGGACAAGAACACTCTTGCCCCGGCCCTGAAACAGTCTGTCACCGCCTTGGGGCCCTGTGGCAGAGAGGACAAAAGGGCCAGGCCCTTCTCATCCTGAAAAATGTGCGTGCTGCTTAGTTGACACCGAGGACGGTCTTCAGTCCCTCGTATTCTTCGGGCATCTTGTGACCGTTGTAGGTCTTGCAGCTCGGGCACACGCTGTGGGGCACAGTGGGGGCGCCGCAGGAGCAGAAGATCACGGTAGGAGTGGCAACACGGTCGTGGGAACGACGCATACCCTTGCGGGAACGGGACTTTTTGTTTTGCTGAACAGCCATGGGATTGTCTCCTTGAGAATATATTCCAGGTGCCGGTCAGAGGCCGCAGGCGGCCTGGTGCGGCACGAGGCAGCTTGTCAAAAGACGCAAGTTAATACGCCCCGGTGTTCGGGGCGTTTTCAAAGAAGGTAGCTGTATCAGAAAGTTTATCTCCTGTCTATGCCTTTTTGATCCTGATTCCCCGCAGGACGGCGAGCCTTGGATCGCCGTCCTCCGTCGGGCAGGAACAGGGGCCCTTGTTGAGATCGGCTCCGCAGTGCGGGCACAGGCCCTTGCAGTCGGACCGGCACAGGGGCGTGGGCGGCAGGGCCAGGGCAAACTGTTCCCAGGCAATGGCAGAAAGGTCCAGCATGAGCGCACCGTGCTCCAGCAGCAGGTGATCGTCGCCCTGGGCAAAGTCGTTCTCGGGCAGGGCCTCGCCTTCGTCGGGCTGCTGTATGTAGTCCTCGAAGGGTTCGCTGAGGATCACATGGATGTCTGTTGTGCAGCGGCTGCAGGGCAGGACGACGCGGGCCGAAATTTTTCCGCGCAGAAGCCAGCCCTCGTCCACGGGCAGCACGGTGAGCTCCATGAGCGGGGTGTCCTCAAGGCGGCAGTCCATGTGGAATTCCTCCAGGGGCGCCTGCCAGACCTCGGCGTCGCTGACTTCATAACTCTTGCCCTGCGGCGGAATGTCGCGCAGGGGAATGTGCAGGGGATTTTTGAACGGCATGAAAACTCCCAGAATGCCTGGTCCGGCCTGTTGTGCCGGACCTAGAGCTCGGCTACGAGCAGAAGGACGGCCAGGCTCACGAAGATGAGGGCGCAGGCCTTGTTGAGCAGGACCTGGCCTTTGGCTGTCCTGTTGAAGCGGGCAAAGATGCGGCCCGAGAGCACGGAGACCGAGGAGAAGGCCACCACCGTGGCCAGCATGAAGATGAGCCCCAGGGAAAAGCACTGCCAGCCTATGCTGCCTCTGGCCGGATCGCAGAACTGCGGCAGCAGGGCCAGGAAGAACATGGTCACCTTGGGGTTGGTCATGTTCATGACGATGCCGCGCCTGTACAGGGCCAGATATCCCGGAAAGGCCGGCTTTTCGCCGTGGGTCTGCAGGGCCGAGGCGCGCCAGGAAAGCCAGGCCAGCCAGAGCAGATAGAGGGCGCCGGCCGTCTTTATGAGCAGGAAGGCCAGGGGCGAGGCCTTAATGAGGGCGGCAAGGCCCAGGGA
>CALVHF010000114.1 GCA_944327295.1 uncultured Desulfovibrio sp.
CCCCAGGCAAAGGCGCCCATTTCAAAGTAGACCGTACCGGACAGGGATTCGGAGGCCACGGCATCCAGTTGCAGGCGGACACGGGTCTTGGCCTCGAATTCGTCCTCGCCCCAGCGGCCCCAGCCACTGGCCCTCTGTCCCTGGCGATCCTCTTTGACGAAGCTTCCGCCATTGCCGTACTCAAACATGGAGATCTAGATGCCCCTAGCCTTGAAGTCCACGGCTGAAGAGGGACAGGGAAGGGCGAGAAGCAGGCTCGCGGCCGCAGACAAAAAAAGAAGGGGACGTCGTAGACGCACGCGTTGCTCCTTCACACATTGCTCCTTGTGGTTTGATGGTTTCGTGTCTGCCTGCGCCTCTTCGCAAGCAGGATTTTGTTCTTCAGGGGCGAGAGACCAAAGTCCGTCGCGCTCTCCCTGTCCTGCCAGGGGCAGGGAGCGTGTGCGCTTCAGAGATCCGCACGTGAGGTCTGCTGCCCCGGCTTTCCGGGCATATTCAGGACAGTTTCTGGACAGATTCAGGGCGTTCCCTGTGGAAGGAGCCTCACCGTTCCCTGCATTCGTTGCGGTGCCTGGCCCGTGTGGTCCATGTCTCCCCCTGTTCGTTCTGGATTGTTTCGGTTTGTTCCGACTGCTTCGGAGTGCTCCGGCTGCGTTCCGGTGCGCTCCGGCGTTCCATTTGCCTTTGCAGCGGACTTGTGCAAGGCTGGGCTGCACAGTTTGGCTTCAGGGCGTGTCCCGCTTGCCAGAGCCTCTGGCCTGTGCTAAAAGACAGTTGGTAACACGATTTTTAAAAAAGTGTTACTCAGAGACTGATACCCCCTTTTCGCCACTCTGTCACGCACAAAAAGCGCTTCGGGAGGAAGTCATGCTGTCCAGGCTCACTAGACGCCACAATCCCCTGTCCTTTGTTTCCCTGATCCTTTTGCTGGCCATGGCCTTCCTGTGCGCCGGCTGCCAGGAGGACGCTGGCGAAAAAACGCCTGCCGCTGCAAAAGATTCGGCCCAGGGACCTGCCCAGACGTCCGCAAGGGCGGGGCGGACACTTGTCTACGCGAGCACCAAGGACATTCGCGACATCAATCCCCACCTCTACGGCGGCGAAATGGCTGCCCAGGGCATGGTGTTCGAGTCCTTGGTCACGAACACGACACAGGGTGTCCAGCCCTGTCTTGCCACAAGCTGGGAGATTTCCGAAGACGGCACAATCTATACCTTTTTCCTGCGCAAGGATGTGCGTTTCAGCGACGGAACCCCCTTTGACGCGGAAGCCGTGCGCCTCAACATCGAGGCTGTCCTTGCCAACAGACTGCGCCACGCCTGGCTTGACCTTGTGAACGAGATCGATCGCTGCGAGGTGGTGGACAGTCATACGGTACGTCTTGTGCTCAGGCATGCCTACTATCCGACGCTTGTGGAACTTGGCATGATGCGTCCTTTCCGCTTCATTTCTCCCAAATGCTTTGTCAACGGCGGCACGGCCGGCGGCGTGAGCGGCCTTGCAGGAACCGGCCCCTGGATTTTGAGCGAGCACAGGCTTGGCGAATATGCTCTCTTTACGGCCAACCCCGGCTACTGGGGCGAAAAGCCCAGGATTGACTCCGTGCGCTGGAAGGTTGTGCCGGACCATCAGGCCATCATCCTGGGCCTGCAAAAAGGCGAGATTGACCTTGTCTTTGGCTCTGACGGCGACATGTTCAGCCTGGACAACTTCGAGGCCCTGAAGGCCATGGACCGCTTTGCCACGGCCCAGAGCCAGCCCATTGCCTCGCGTGCCATCCTTGTCAACGCCCACCAGCACTTCACGAAGGAGCGCGCCGTGCGCATCGCCCTGCAGTACGCGGTCGACAGGCAGGCCATTGTGGACGGCCTCCTCAACGGAAGCGAAACCAGGGCCGACACGCTCCTCTCGCCCGAAGTCCTCTACTGCGACGTGCCGCTGGACATCCGCAGCCATGATCCCGCGAAAGCCGCACGTCTGCTCGACGAAGCAGGCTGGGTCATGGGAGCAGACGGCGTGCGCGAGAAGGGCGGCGACAAGGCCGTGGTGCGCCTGGCCTACAATGCCAACAACGCCCAGGAAAAGAGCATAGGCGAATTTCTGCAGGCCAATCTGAAAGCCCTTGGCATAGAAATCCGGCTGCTTGGCGAGGAAAAGCAGGCCTTCCTGGATCGCCAGAAGTCCGGCGACTTCGAGATGCAGTACTCCCTGTCCTGGGGCACGCCCTACGATCCCCAGTCCTACGTTTCCTCCTGGCGCCTTCCTGCCCACGGGGACTATCAGGCCCAGGTCGGCCTTGAACGCAAGGAATGGCTGGACGGGCAGATCACGCGACTCATGACAGAGCGCGACGAACAGGTGCGCCGGGACCTCTACCGGGATATCCTCACCTACGTGCACAACGAGGGCGTCTACATCCCGCTCTCCTACTCGCGCACCAGGGCCGTGTTCGTGAAGGAGCTCTCCGGCGTGAGCTTCGGGCTCTCCCAGTACGAAATCCCCTTCGAGAAGATGTTCTTTGCGGACAAGGCCCGGTAGGAGCCCCTTTCGTCCTGCATCTGTCTCTTCCTCTCCCGGAAAACAAGCAATGTACGCCTTCATCCTTCGACGCCTGCTCTGCCTTGTGCCCCTTCTTCTGGCTATCTCCTTTCTGGCCTTCTGCCTGACTGCCGCAAGTCCTTCGGATCCGGCAGAGGTGGCCCTGCGGGTGAACGACATTACCCCGACGCCCGAGGTCATCGAGAAGACGCGCCAGGAACTGGGCCTGGACAGGCCCTTTTTCGAGCGCTACCTCGCCTGGCTTGGCAAGGCGCTCCAGGGCGATCTCGGGACAAGCTTCGTGACCCACAGGCCCGTTGCCAGGGAACTCGCACGCGCACTGCCGTCCACCCTGGCCCTGGCCTGTGTGGCCACGCTGGTTGTCCTTGGCGTGGGCATCCCCTGCGCCATTGTGTGCTTTGTGCGTGAGGGCAGGCTTGCGGACATCCTTGTGCGCGCCCTCATCTTCCTCGGAGCAGCCACGCCAACCTTCTGGGCAGGCCTGCTCTTCATCTGGCTTTTTGCCGTCCATCTGAACCTCCTCCCCACCGGAGGCCTTGAGGGCGCCTCCTCCTTCATCCTGCCGGCCTGCACCCTGGCGCTTCCTTCCCTTGCCACCTACACGCGCCTTCTGCGGGCCGGCATGCTTGCCACAGGGCAGCAGGACTTTGTGCTCTACGCACGAGCCCAGGGCCGAAGCCCCCTGGCCATTTTGCTGCAGATTGTGCGCAATTCCCTGCAGTCCACCCTTGCGGCCCTGGGCATGACCCTGCCCAAGCTCCTGGCAGGCACCTTTGTGGTCGAGTGCATCTTTGCCTGGCCAGGCCTCGGACGGCTGTGCGTCACGGCCATCTTCAACCGCGATCTGCCGGTCATCCAGGCGTATGTTGTGCTCATGGGCCTGTTCTTTGTCCTGTTCAACCTTTTCATGGAGGTGGCAGGCGCCCTGGTGGATCCGCGCCTTTCTGGCAGAGGCTCTGCCGGCAGAAAAGGCAAGGGCAGGCCAGACAAGAGCAGGCCGGACACAAGCATGGAGGACAGAGCATGAGCGCCCGGGGACAGCTTGACATGGCCTGGAATGTCCTGAAGCACAACCGGCCCGGCATGGCGGCCCTGTGCTTTCTTGCCGTGGTGCTGGCCGCAGGACTTCTGGCCCCCCTCATAGCACCGTACGATCCTCTTGCCGTGGACATGAAGGCCAGGCTTGCCTCCTGTTCGCTCGAGCATCTGCTTGGCACGGATCACCTGGGGCGTGATCTCTTTTCGCGCCTTGTGTACGGAGCAAGGACGAGCCTTGGGCTGGCTCTTGTGATCATGCTGGTCACCGTGAGCTTAGGCTCCCTGCTGGGCCTTGCAGCCGGTACCTTTCGGGGCCTGTTCGACAGTGTGCTCATGCGTCTTACGGACATGCTCCTGTCCTTTCCCTCCGAGGTGCTGGTGCTGGCCCTGGTCGGCATGGCGGGACCCGGCATGGAAAACGCGTTTGCGGCCTGCGTGCTTGCGCGCTGGCCCTGGTACGCACGCATGGCCCGCTCCATCACCCTGCGCTTCAGGGACATGAACTACGTGCTCTATGCCCGCGTGGCCGGCTTTTCGCGCACCCGCATCCTCTTTCGCCACATTGTGCCCGGTGCGGCAGGCGAGCTCTCCGTGCTTGCCACCCTGGACTGTGCCTCTGTACTGCTCACCATCTCGGCACTCTCCTTCCTGGGCCTTGGCGTGCAGCCGCCTGTGCCGGAATGGGGCACCATGCTCGGCGAGGCACGCAACGTCATGATCCTGCACCCCTGGCAGATGCTGCCGCCGGGCCTTGCCATCCTGCTGGTGGTCGCTGCCTTCAACTTCCTTGGCGACGCCTTGCGCGACGCCTTTGATCCCTGCTTTGACCCTCGCGGCACGACAAGGAGGAAGGCGTGACACAGGCAATCGCCCCCCAAAACAAGGCTGTCGGGAACACTTCGCTTCTTGAGGCACGCTCCATCTGCGTGCGCGAGAGGATCTCTGGCCGCCTTCTTGTCAACAATGTTTCTCTTGCGATCGAGGCAGGATCCTGCCTTGGCATCGTGGGCGAGTCCGGATCCGGCAAGAGCCTGCTGTGCCGGGCTCTTCTGGGCCTTCTGCCAAAAGGGCTTGCGGCGTCGGGTACTGTTCTTTTCGAGGGCAGGGATGTGCTTTCCCTGTCCGAGCGCGAGCGGCGGGCGCTGCGCGGAGCAGGCATAAGCTTTGTGGCGCAGCAGGCCATGACAGCCTATGATCCGCTTCTGACCCTGGGCCGGCAGATAACGGCCCTTTTTCGCGACAGGCTCAGGCTTGGACGCAACGAGGCACATGACCTGGCCTGCACGACCCTGGCACGCGTGGGGCTTGAAGCACAGGTCCTTGACAGGTACCCCCACGAGCTTTCCGGAGGGCAGATGCAGCGCTGCATGATTGCCACAAGCCTTGGTCTCGGCTCGCGCCTTGTGATCGCGGACGAGCCGACCACCGCTCTGGACGCCAAAAGCCAGTACGAGGTCCTGCTCGCCCTGAAGACCCTTGTGCGCGAGCGGGGCACGGCGCTCATCCTGGTCTCCCACGACCTTGGCGCCGTGCAGATGCTCGCAGAGCATGTGCTTGTCCTCAATGGCGGATACTGCGTGGAAAGCGGCCTGGCCTGGCAGGTCTTCAATGCGCCACGGCACAAGGTGACACGCGCTCTTGTGCGCACCAGGGCCGATCTCTCCGCCCGCTTTGCCCATCACGGAGGAACGGCGTGACGAACAGTGGCATCTTTGCGAGCCTGCGCCACATAGAAAAGAGCTATGCACTCGGCTGGGGCAGACGGGCACGCGTTCTTGAGGACGTCTCCTGTACCCTGCAGCGCGGCTGCGTCACGGGCCTGCTCGGCACAAGCGGCAGCGGCAAGAGTACCCTGGCCCGGCTGCTCCTCGGACTTGAAAAGCCGGATGGCGGAGCTATCCTTTTGGATGGGCAGGACCTTG
>CALVHF010000115.1 GCA_944327295.1 uncultured Desulfovibrio sp.
ATAACGCTGTCTTTATCAGCAATACCATTAAAATATTTCAAGTGGTTATCAGTGTAATAAGTGAGCGTTATTTGCGTGCAACTCCGAACGTCCGGGAAAAGCTCAGCAGGCCCGAAGGAGGAGCGTATGGAATCAGACTTGCTTGAGGCCTGTGCCAGGCTTGCCTCCGAACTGCAGCACTTCTACCCCCTCATACGCACGGTGAGCATCCTGGCAGGCCTTGTGTTCCTGGGAGCAGCGCTTGTGTCCCTGAAGTCGAGCGGCGAGGAGCGCAAAAGTCCCCTGCCAGGGCTTGGCGCCCTTCTGGTGGCAGGGCTTTTGCTGAGTTTCACCACGGTCCTGGACGCCTTCACCATGAGCCTTTTTCGCACCTCGGCACCGGCAGACCTGGCCTCTGTCAGCGTGGGCAGTGCCGGCGGCCTTGAGCCCATGATCCGCCTGGCCGTGACCATTGTCATGGTGGTGGGCGCCTATCAGGTCGTCAAGGGCCTCATCATGCTCAAGGAGTCCGCAAGCAGGACGCACGTCTTCTGGCCGGCCATGACCCACATTGTGGGTGGCATCCTCTGCCTCAACATCCGCACCTTTGTCCTGGCCCTGGGTTCCACCATGGGCGGCAGCGTGGAGGAAGTGGCCCGCGTGCTGCTGGGCGCGTGACGCTGCACAAGGATCGGGTGCCAGGGGGCATGCCTGAAGCCCCGGCACCCCAAAGACCATCCCCAAAAGACCATTGCAAGCCACAATGAACCACACACCCAAAAGGAGGATCCGATGGAAGAACGCAAGCGAGAACAGGCTGCCGCACAGGTCGGGCTGCCTATGGGAGCCGTGAACCCGCACATCGGCGAGGAGGGCACAGGAGCGGCAGCCCTGAACGGGGCGGACGCTTTGCATGGAACCGGGATTTCTAAGACAGAACAGACAGCCGAAGAGGCGGCACAGGGGACCGTTTCCCAGGCTGTCCCGGTCGTTGTCTCTGAACCGGTTCAGACCGATCCCACTCCTGCCGTGCCTGGGCAGGGACACGAGGACAGCGTCCGCAAGCCGGGCACACGCAGCCGCAGGGCTCCCCGCAAGACCAGCGAAGAAAAGAACCGGGAACTGGCCGAATGGCTGGCCGAGACGACGGCGGAAAGGACGGCCGACAAGGTCCTGAGCAGGCTGGAAGAGCACGCGGCCGCCCGCAGAGCCGAGGAGGCCGGGAACACCGGGGACGAAAGGAGCAGGAACGAGCGCCAGCCCAGGTTTGGATGCCTTGTGCAGGCGGTCTTCCTCCTTGTGCTTGTCTCCTGCACCAATGCCCTGGCAGCCACAAGCTTCGGAGACATGGCCAACAACATCAAGGGCGAGCTTTCGCGCTTCGGGCCGCTTTTGCAGGCCGGCTTTGCCCTGGGCGGCTTCTTCCTGGTGGGGCTTGGCCTCTGGCAGCTCTGGTCCCGCTCCCAGCAGCCGGGTCAGCCCAAGGGTGGCGCCATCATGGCCATCATCATTGGCTGCGGCCTGCTTGGTGCTGCCACCGTGGCCCAGATGGGCGCAGGATCCCTTGGCACGGGCACGCCGGAGCTCAGCGAGATAGGCCTCTAGATCGCAGCAGGGCCCGGGGGACGGCACACGCTGTACCGTCTGCCCCGGGCCCGAGGCCCCTGCATGCATCGCGGAAGCGAAGGGGAGCGAACAGGGATTCCGACAGCACAAAGGAGCACCAAATGGAATTTTCCCTTGCCACTGTGGTGCGCGGCGCCGTCTGGCGGCGGACCAGCATGGACAATGACATGCAGGGCACGGCCAGGGATCCGCGCTTTGCGGCCCTGCGCCGCGATGACTGGACCTGCCAGGGCTGCGGCTGCCGATCGTCTCCGTGCGACGAGGATCTGTGGGCAGGCCTGGAGGTGCACCACAAGGACGACAACCCGGACAATCAGGAACTGGCCAATCTGGCCACCCTCTGTCCCTTGTGCCACGGACTCATGCACTGCGACCTCATGCTGGAACAGGGCCGCCTTCCAGGCCGCTTTCTATGGAGTGAGCGGATTCCGCAGCGCTTTTTGACCCTCTTTGTGCACGTGCGTGCCGTTGTGGAGGCGCGCTGTGCCCCTCTGATCGAGCAGGGCCTTGTGCACAGTGCCCAAGGCCGCAGCACCGGGGAAGAGCGCATGCTGCGCCTGCGCGAGCGCTGCGAGGCCGTGGAGCACGCTCTTGCCCGCTGCAGTCTGGCCGGTGTCAGCCTGACTCTGAATGGCCGCAAGTACGATCTGGCCTATGTCCTGGACGGCAGGGAAGCCGCCCTTGGCCGGGTACTGGGTCGTCTTGTGCGCACAGGGACAAAGATCCGGCGGGCACAGACCGCAGCCCACTTGCAGCCCTTGCGCTGGCTGTACGACTGGCGCAGCCACCCAAAGGCCCGTGTCTATGCCCGGTCTGCCGTGTGGGGCCAGGCGCAGGAGTGGGCCGGGCAATGGCTTGCCGAGAGCTGCAGGCTGCTTGGCCAGGCGCGTCTGTCCTGAAAGGGCCAAAACTGCCTGTGGCCGAAATCAATCACTTGCAAGGAGGAGCACCATGCCGCTGGCACGCTTGTTCGGATTGGGCAGGAACGCGCAGGGAGCGCACCCCCCGCAGGGGCAGCACAGGGAAGAGACGAGGCAGGGCCGCAGCGCTGCCTTGTCGGGCCCTGCGGGCAGAACAGGAAGGACGGGCTGAGTTGGAGGAGAGCAGGAACAGGGATTGCCAGAGGCAGACGTTCCCCTGGCAGGGGCCCTTGGCTGCGCGGACGCTCTTGTGTCCCTGCGCAGGGCCCTGCGTTCTGCCCAGAAGACGGCCCTTGTCCTGGCCCTCACCAACATCCTCTGCCTTGCCGCCCTGTGCATCACCCTGATGAACCGCCCGGATCCGGTCTACTTTGGCATGAGCCAGGAGATGAAGCTTTTGCCCATGACGCCGCTCTCGGCGCCCATCATGAACGAGGCACGCTTGAAGAACTGGGTCGCCCAGGCCGTGACCCTGTCCTTCAACCTGGACTATGTGCACTGGAAGCGTCAGCTCAACGAAGTGCGCCGCTTCTTCACCCGTCAGGCCTTTGTGCGCTTTGCCACCTCCCTGGACAAGGAGGGGCATCTGGATCTCATCCGCCAGCAGCGTGCCCTCATGCACGCCGTTGTGCAGGGCACACCCGTCATGACGCGCTCGGGTGTTGTGCAGGGGACCCTGCTCTGGGAGTTCGAGCTCCCCCTGCTTGTCACCTACGAAACCTCGGCAGGCCGCATTTCCAACAATGCCGTCACCGTGGTCTGCCAGGTGCAGAGGGTGCCTGCCACGGACTACCCCCAGGGGGTGGCCCTGACAAGTCTTGTGACCACGCGACGCGTGGTTGTGCCCTGATGGGCCCCAGGGCACCAGATCGTACCTCTTCGTGTCCGCCCCTGAATCCGGGTTCACAGCACTGCAGCTTCTCTTTTTCGATTGTTGGAGGTTCCTCATGTCCCTGGACGGGTTCTTTGCCGCACTGGACAGCCTTGGTCGCTCCCTGCAGGATTTCTGCAACGTGACGCCCACGTCCCTGTGCCGTCTGCACACCTGCGAGGATCGCGACATCCTTGTGGCCGACACGGCGGCCATGGTTTCCCTCATCGAACTTGCGGGCAGCCTCAGGCTCACGGGCAGCGAGGAGTACGAGGAGGTGTGTCAGGTGCTCTGCAGCTGCCTGCGCACACCGCTCTCTCGCGAGGGCCATGCCCTGCAGGTGGTCTTCTGCTGCGATCCGGAGCGGGCGCACAGGGACATTGTGCGGGCCATGGCGCCCCTGCATGTGACAGCCCGCCATCTGGAGCTTGATCTGGAGCGGGTGCTCGACGACTGGGAAGAGGACCTCTCCAGGTACTGTGCAAGCGAGCGCACCCTGCTGGCCTTCTGGACCAAACCCTCCATCCTGAGCCGGGCCGAGTACACCAAGGCCCTGGCCGAAAACCGCCGCCTGCGCCAGCCGCTGGTCAGGGTCCGCGAGGCCCAGGGGCTCCATGTGGCCATTGCCCGCATGCGTGATGTGCACCGATCCCAGGTGCGCGATCTTGTGGACAAGCTTGGCAGCGTGCGCCTGCGGGCCAGGGTTCTGGAAGCCCACGAGGCCGTGGCTGCCCTGCGCCTGCTCAATGCACCCAAGGCAACCTCTGCCTCCTGGACACCCTGCCTGCCGGGCGATCCGCTGCCCTTGCGCGTGCCAGGGCCCGGCTCGCGCAAAAACGAGGCCACATCGTACCTTCCGCCCACCATAGCCCGCCAGATCTGGCCCTGCGAGGCCCGGGTGCACGAGGGGCGCCTTGTGGAAGTGGACGGGTACCTCTATGCCCCCCTCTACATGTCCCTGCCGCCCCAGACCCTGCTGCCCTTTGCAAGTCTCTTTCGGTCCCTTTTGAACGAAGGGCTGCCCTGGCGGGCAAGCGTTCTGCTCTCGGGCGACGGCATGAAGGGCCAGGCCCTCAAGTCCGTGGCAGCCTCCATCCTCTCCTTTGCCTCGCCGGTCAACAGAATGCTGCAGCAGAGCTTTCAGAGCCTGCACAGCCTGATCCTGCAGGGCGAGACCACGGTGGGCCTGCAGATGAGTCTTGCAACCTGGGTTTGTCTGGACGAGTGCGAGAGCAGGGCCAGGGCCCGCCGGATCCTGAGCCAGCGGGCGGCCCGCCTGGCCTCGGCCGTGCAGTCCTGGGGCGCCTGCGACACAAGTTCCCAGTGCGGGGATGCCCTGGAACTCTATGCGGCAACCCTGCCGGCCATGGCGCCTTCCCAGCCCGTCCCCAAGGCCATAGCGCCCCTCTCGGACGCCGTGCGCCTCTTGCCGCTCTTTCGGCCCTGTTCGCCCTGGACGTCCACGGAAGTGCCTCTGCGCACCTCGGACGGCAAGTTCATGCCCATGAGTCTCTTTCACTCGTCCATGGCGAGCTGGAACGAGATCTGCTTTGCCGGCATGGGCGCCGGCAAGTCCTTCTTTCTCAATACCCTGAACTTCTTCTTTGTGCTGCGCCCGGGCCAGACACGGCTGCCCTGGCTCACGGTCATAGACATAGGCCCCTCCTGTGCCGGCGTCATAGAACTCATACGGGCGGCTCTGCCCAGGCACAAGCGCCATCTGGCCGTCTTTGCCAGGCTGCGCAACGTGCGCGAGGCCGCCATCAATCCCTTTGACACGCCCCTGGGCTGCGAGGCGCCCCTGCCCAATCACGCAGGCTTTCTTGTCAATCTGCTGGCGCTTTTGTGCACGCCCCTGAACGAGACCGCTCCGGCCGACGGCGTCACGGACATGCTGCGCGAGGCCCTGGACGCGGTCTACCGCAAGCTGGCGCCCCAGGGGGCCAGACCCAGGCGCTTTGACCCCTTCCTGGAGCCCGAGCTCACCCGCTGGCTGGACGAGCACCACATCCGCCACGACACGGTGACCACCTGGTGGGACATCGTGGCCGAGCTCTTCAGGGCCGGCAACATTCCCCTGGCCGTGCAGGCCCAGCGCCATGCCGTGCCCCTGCTCACCGATG
>CALVHF010000116.1 GCA_944327295.1 uncultured Desulfovibrio sp.
TGTTTCTCTCTCGGAGAATTGCTAAAAACGGGGGAACGTCCCCGTGAAACCTCGCACGTAAGTGCGAGGTAGTTCATTAAAGACCTGTCATCGTCCCCTGTCTGCGGAAAGTGGGCGCTGAGCGCAGAGGGGACAGGCTGGAGAGTCAGACAGGGGCTTTCAACGTCCTGCCTCTTTCTGGCAGTACTTCCGGCCTTCAGGCGCGAGGCTGTTGCAGGCCTGCTTCAAGCATGATATGCAGTCCCTTGAGAATATGAATTTTATTTTCCCCCTTGTCTGATGCCTCCTGAGGAGTTTCTGCCCATGGCTTCACGTCGTTTTCTGCCCAATCTTCTGCTCGTTCTGGTCATTGCAGTCATTGCTGCCGTGGCCTTCACCTTTCTCAAGGACATGGATGGTCCCACCGTGACCCTCACTCCCAACACGGGCCGTGTTTCTCCTCAGACTGTCCTTGAAGTCGCCGTGGAAGATCCCTCGGGCATACGCGAGCTCAATGTAGGCACCCGCAAGAACAACAACTTTGTTTCCTTTTTCCGCAAGCACTATGACGGGAAAGCCGTCCGTCAGGTCGAACAGATCCCCGTCAGAAGCGCCAATCTCGCCCAGGGCTCCTTCGAGCTTGAAATCCGCGTGACTGATGCCTCCCTGGCCGGTTTCGGGCAGGGCAATACCCGCACCGAGATCCTGCCCATGCGCTACGATGCCAGGGCTCCACGCATTTCCGTGAAAACCATGCCTGCCAATGTCTGGCGTGGCGGTGCCTCGGCCATCCGCTATACGGTGGACGAGGAAGTGGTCAACACAGGCGTGCTCATTGGCGGCTACTTTGTGCCGGCCTCTCCCCAGGCGGACGGCTCCTATGTTTGCATCTACCCCTTCCCCTTCACCATGTCCGCGCCGGACTTCAAGCGCAGCGTGGCCCTCACGGCCACGGACCTGGCCGGCAACGTGACCAGGACCCGCTTCACGGTCATGGCCTATGAGCGCAACTTCCGTCACGATCGCCTGACCCTGACGGATGACTTCCTCAACAATGCCATGCAGAAGCTCCACCACCTGGCGCCCGAGACAACCACTCCCTTGCAGTGCTACCTGACCGTGAATACCAAGGTACGCGCCAGCAACATGGAGACCCTGCGCGAGCTCAACAGCATCTCTGCCAAGGGCAAGCTCTGGGAAGGCAACTTTATGGCTCTGCCCAGATCCGCAGCCAGGGCCAACTTTGCAGATCACCGCACCCTGATCTACAACGGCCAGCCGGTCTCCGAAGCCTATCATCTGGGCCTGGACCTTGCCTCCATCCGCAATGCCGACATTCCGGCGGCCAATAACGGAACCGTGGTCTATGCTGCAGAACTTGGCATCTACGGCAACGTTGTGGTCATTGACCATGGACTGGGTGTCATGACCCTCTACTCGCACATGAGCGAGATTGTCGTGCAGAAAGGACAGGCTGTCACCAAGGGCACCATCCTTGGCAAGACTGGTACCACGGGCTTGGCCTTTGGCGATCACCTGCACTTTGGTGTTGTGGTCGGCGGTCTGGAAGTGAATCCGGTGGAATGGATCGACGCCAAGTGGCTCTCCAACCTGACCAGGCGTCTGAGCGATCAGAATTAGACATCACAAGCAAAGGGAAACACTGATACTCCCTTTGCACAGGGCTCAAAACTTGAACGGACAACAGGCTGCTGACAGTCTGTTGTCCTTTTCATTTTGGAGCGGCTTGCGCCTGTCTTTCACCGGCACAAGACATGGCTTGTCGTGTCTCATGGAAAAGCAGAACAGAGCCCAACTCCTTGCTCGGCCTTTTCCCTGGCGTGTCCAGGATGCTGGGCCTTAACCGGGCACAATGCTCACCATCCTGAACATGTACTCTCTGTCTCTTCCTGAAAGTTTCAATTCAATTTAGATAATACATAAATCTTATTAAGTTTTCTTTCTTATACAACAGAAAATTTATATTTTCTAAAAAAAAATGCAAGTCTTCACTTTCAGACAGTATTCTTTTTTCAATATCAAATATATTGCGCAGTATTTGCAAATACTGCTTAATATATTGAGCAATATTTCAGGACAAACTGCAAATACATTTAAAAAAGTTTTTTAAAGAAGATCTCTGTTCCAGTGCCTGGGGATCCAATCAGAAAACTGCAGAACCAGAGTATGTCTGCCGTCCAAGTAGAGCCTCTTCCCTGCATGCTCAGGAGACTGAGCGTTAATCGCGGGTACTGCTGAGCATGTACTTTTTCTTAATCATAAAAAATTTCAGTTCAATTCCATAAGTACATAAATATTAAATATTTTTCCTTGTTCTCCAGAAGAGAATCTATCCTTTTTTCTGAAAGGAGACAAATCCATGTTTGCACAGATTTTTCTTCAGAAAAATGTCAACTCTATGGACACTCTCCCTGTCAACAGTTCAACAGGACAGACTTGCTCTCCCAAGAAAAGATTTATTTCCATTGAAAAAATCTTTGGAAAAAATTTTTCTGTCAGACGCCACATGCCCGCAGAGCGGATGCTCTCAGTCCATGCACGACAGTTCCGAACATGCCTTGAGCGCCTCAGTCTGCACAAGGAGTCGCTGAAACGGCCAGGGCCCTGCACAGATGGTTTGTGCAGGGCCCTGGCAATCACCGGCTCTTCCTTCATAGGGAGTCAGCACGTTTCTCAGTCCTTTTTGTGACTTCCCCTTGGCTATTGATCCTTCTTCTCGTCGGCAGCAGGCTTGGCTTCTGCGCCGGCATCCTCAGGCAGGACGCGGCTGCCGTCACTCAGGCTCTTCAGGAACTTTTCCCTGCAATCGTAGCTGCAGAAGTGGTAAAGACGTTCACCGTCGCGCACGGTGATGGAGTCGTCCACGGACACATAGGCACCGCAGACAGGATCCTTGACCATTTCACCTGCTGCTATCTTGCGCTCCATCTCCTTTTTGTCAACCTTTTCATCTTTCTTGCGCTTCTTGAGAATGTCATTGGCGAAAAGCCTGTACAAGACATAGGCTGCCAGAGCAATAATAATCCACTTAATCATATCTCTCCCTCCAGAAAACAGGGCATCACCATGACAGTCCCTGTCTGTTTCGTTATTGGAAAATCTTGTTTCCTTCTGCATGCCAGGCAAGCCTGGACAGATGGACCTCTACAGGCTCACCATGAATGAGAAGGGATGGCGTAAGATCGCGCAGTGGCACAAGCCAGAAGGCCCGCCGCACAAGGCGCGGATGGGGGACAATACAGACCGGATCCGCAGACACGAGATCGCCAAAGAGCAGCATGTCTATATCTATGCAGCGCGGACCAAAGCGCAGGGCCGGATCAGGGCTGCGCACACGACCAAGTCGTGTCTCAGTCTCCAGGAAGGCACGCATGAGCGAGCAGGCTGTCCAGCACTCCTCCTGCACCTGCAGCCTGAGGACCTGATTCCAGAACCAGGGCTGGTCGCTGTACTCCTGGGGCTCCGTTGTATAGAGCGGCGAGCACTGTGCAAGCTCATGGCCCTCAATGCCGGCCAGAGCCTCTCTGGCCCGGGCCAGAAAGGCCAGGGCGTGGGGATCGTTGGAGCCGAGGCCCACATAGACTGAGACAGTCGACATCATCAATAATATACTGGCATACGGGCTTCCTGCAGAAACAGAAAGAACGCGCCGCCTCCTTAAAGAAAAGCTTGATTTGGGACAGGACAGAGCCTGTACCGGAAAAGTGCACGGTTTGGCGTGTGCGGGAAAAAACGGATACCAGGTAGCATGCAGTGGCCAGACGTTCTGACGGATCGAGCTCCGAATCAGAACCATCAAGTGGTTTGCTCAAGAATTGTGCAACCGGCACAAGGAATTCTCAGGGCAGGGCAAGGGCGTGTTCGCCCGTTGAAAAAGAGGTCATGGACTTATGTCACAGGGCTCACACTTCCTCTTATACTTTTGCATTGGTCTCTTCAAGACCAATGTCTCTGACGCTCAGACAGGCATCTGGCTTTCCGGACGACTGCCAGTCGTCGGCAGGGGATACGTTCTTCAGCCTTCTTTTCTCTTGTGCCCCCTGGCTCATGTGCCCTGTTCATTCTTCATCATTCCAGGGGGCCTCTCGTCTCGAAAAACCGTGCCAGAAGGCCCTTTCACGACAATTTTGCCCAGAGTGACGCATTCTTGGCAAGCCTGCACAGACAGGATACACTGACTGCAGTGGTCCTGTTCCCTCTCCTGGACAGGGCGCTGTCCCCTGTCTGTCGGCCTGTCTGCATGCAGGCAAGCCTGCCTTCTGATCGTGCAGGCCCACACCCCTGTCCTTCCCTGCCTGCTGCAATTCCTCTGTCCGGAAGTCCTTCATGAGCGCACAGCCCCTCACCTTTGCCCTTCTTGCCAGTCAGGTCCAGGAGTGGCTTGATGCCCTCCTCGCCCTGCGGGGCCTCTCCCTTGCCACCATCTCTTCCTACGAACAGGATCTGCACGATTTTTTCTGCTTTGGTCAGGAACTGGCCGGACCCGACGGTGTCGACGAACCTGCCGTCTCTGCTGGAGGTACTGGCTATACAGAAGGCAGAAGCAGTTCTTCTCTTGCGCAGGCGCACAAGGAGAGGCGAGAGCCTGCCTGCCAGGCTGGCCAGACCAGGCAGGACAGACAGACCCAAAAAGCCTGGTCTGCCGGCACAGCCGGTCCGCTTCCAGTCAGCGAAGGGACCATTGTGCTCTACCTTGCCTGGGGCTCCAGCCGCAAGCTCTCTGCAAGGACCCTTTCCAGGCGTCTGGCCGCCCTGCGCTCCCTCTTTGCCTTTCTGCAGGAGCGCGGCCTGCTGGACCGCAACCCCGTGGACAGCAGCACCAATCCCAAGCTGCCCAGACACCTGCCCACCTTTCTCTCCCTGGACGAAGTGCAGAAGATGCTGGCTGTTCCGGACACCTCCACCCCCAGAGGCCTGCGCGACAGCTGCATTCTGGATCTGCTCTATGCCGCAGGTCTGCGTGTCTCCGAACTCTGCGACCTGCAGCTTCAGGCCCTGGATCTGCAGACAGGTCTTGTGCGCGTTTTCGGCAAGGGCAGCAAAGAGCGCCTGGTGCCCATTCACGGAGAAGCCCAGGCCCGTCTGCTGAGCTATCTTGAAAACGTGCGGCCCGGTTGGCATCCCCGCTCGGCCCTCGTCTTTGTCAACCGCAAGGGCCTGCGTCTCACCCGACAATACGTCTTCACCGTGGTGCGCGATGCCGCCCGGGCCTGCGGCATCACAAGACCCGTCAGTCCCCACACCCTGCGCCACAGCTTTGCCACCCATCTTCTGGAAGGCGGAGCAGACCTGCGCAGCGTGCAGACGCTTCTGGGCCACGCCGACATTGCCGCAACAGAAATCTACACCCATGTGCAGACGACCCGCCTCATGCGCCTGCACCATCAATTCCACCCAAGGAGCCGGTCGTGACCCCGTCCGATGCACACAGGACAGGCACGCTTGTGACCTGTCACTCCAATGCCGACTTTGATGCCTTTGCGGCCATGCTCGCTGCAGGCAGGCTGTAC
>CALVHF010000117.1 GCA_944327295.1 uncultured Desulfovibrio sp.
GTGCCAATATAGCTGCGCATAAGTGCCGTGCGTCCCCTGCTGTCCCTGGCATGAACATCGGCATGGTGCCGAAGCAGCACGTCGGTTGCGCGGCCGCCATAGGACGCAAAAAGGGGTGTCTCCCCGTCAGCATTCCTGGCATTGACCTCCAGGCCTTGCTGCAGCAGGGCTTCCACCGCCTCGGCGTCGGAACAGACCGCACTCATATGCAGGGGCGTATTGCCTTCGTTGTCCACGACAAGGGGATCGGCGCCACGCCTGAGCAGAAAGCGCACCATTGCTCCGTCGCGGGCCTTGTGCAGGACGCCCTGCCCCTTTCGGTCTCTGACCTGGAGGCTCGCCCCCTGCTCAACCAGCCACCGGACCTGCTTCATGTCGTTGTACTCCACAAGCTTCAGCAGAACCTGACAGGGTGCCTGCGACAGATAGGCCTTCAGAAAGGTCCGCTCCTTTCGCTTGAGCTTCTGCTTCCTCAGGCACTTGTACCGAAGCAGCAGTTCGACAAGATCCCGCCTGTCCTCCCTGGCCACACAAACAAGCAGGGGCACGCCAGCTGCAGTGCAGACACACGGATCCGCGCCTTCCTCCAGGTACAGTCTGAACAGATCCGTGTCCCTGGTCTGCACAAGAATAGTCTCGCCGTGAATATCCCTGTAGAAGACAAAGGCGTCGTGGTCGAGAAGCAGCTCGGCCTCGGCCTCTGTCCTGGCATAAAAGATCGGGGTGCGGCCCTCCCTGTCACGGTGGTTGGTGTCGGCTCCCCGGCCTGCCAGCAGATCGGCAAGATCCATCCTGGAGAGGACGGCAAACAGGGGCGTCTGGCCCTCATGGTCCTCCCAGTCCATATCGGCGCCCCTGTCGAGCAGCAGCTCGGCCACAGGGCGATCCCGACACAGGAACAGGGCCGTCTGTCCGCTGGCATTGGTGCTGTTCACGGGCACACCCAGGTCCAGTATCTTTTGCACGGTCTCCATAGTCACCGGCGCTGACGGCCTCGAAAAACGCTGCACACAGTGCTGTCTCTTGCCTGCCACTCTTTCTGAAAGCCTTCATATGTCGATCTCCTGATCCTGCACGAAAAAAACGCCCTCCAAAACTTCTTTCCTGGCACCATACGGCTGCTGTCTGGCAGCTTTCGCACGGCCTTGTGCCCAAAGTCCCTGGAGCAGACGGGACGAAGAACTCGTCTTCTGCAAAGGGTCTTTCGTCCCTGTCCGCTCCGGGCCTTGTACTCAGCAGCCCCTGGGGTGGGCATAGGGCGCTGGTTCCGGACCTGCGTAGAGCCCGAAGGCATCGCAGATCCAGTAGGTCCCGTTCACATTCACGCGGCACCACTGATGCTTCCACTTGTTTTCGTTCACGTGCTCATAGGGAATGCCCAGGATATTCAGGCACAGCCCTGTGGCCCGTGTGCAGCCGGCGCAGGAGGCCACCCCCAGCACAAGATAGCCATAGGCGTCGTTGTAGTGGCTTGTGGACGTCGAATAGGTGCCTGTGGCAAAGCGATTGCGCAGGGCCTGGGCTATGCCCAGAAGCTGCTGCTCGCGGGGCAGGCCAGCCAGGGGTGCCACAATGGAAAGGGCAATGTCGTAGGCCTGCTGAAATTCTGCCTGCGTCTGCTTCTTCTTCAGGCTGCGGTAATTGGCCAGCCTGCTGATCGGCACGGGCCTGAAGTCTGCCGGAGGCAGGGATTGCGTCGGCATGGCCACCGGACTCTGCACAGGCTGCATGAAGGGAACAGTCTGCACTTCCGTGACCGTGTACACCGGGTACGCAGACTGGAAGGGATACGAAAAGCATCCGCCAAGAAAGGGCAGAACACAAAGCAGGGCAATGATGCTGCGCATGACAGGCTCCTTCTTTTGCTTTGTTTTTCTGGACAAACTCTCAAGGGAAGACCAGTGTACACCACACTGCCATTCCCGTCAGCAGGGGGAACAGAGAGAACAGGGGGCTCAGGACAGGTGCGCTCTTGTCAGTCCTCGAAGCGGCCACTCCCGCCTCCGCCCTTCGCGTCTTGCCCGGATCTGTCGCCGCCGGCCTTTCCCGGGCGCAGGTCTTCAGCTCTGCTGTCTTCCACGGAATTCGCTTCCACGGCAATGTGCAGCCAGGCAAGATCACGGATCGAGCCGGCAAAGGACACATCAATCTGCAGGATGCGATCCCGCAGCCAGCCTGCCTGGATGGCCAGGGCGCACTGGCCGCGATAGAAGGCGAAAACGGACACAGGCCAGGGGGCAATCTCGGGCTGACAGGTGATGCTGAACAAGGTCTTGCCGGCACACTCCCGCAAGCGCACGTCGGCTGGAATCCAGCGGGGCATGCCTCCCGGTGGGCAGATCAGCACCCTGTGTGCCGTCACCCTGCTCCCGGGCCCCCGGCCAAGACTGCCAGGAGATCCCGATGCGACATAGTTCATGGGCAGGTCTGCGCCTGTCCACGCGCACAACATGCGTTCCTGCCACCAGAGAACAGGCTCCGGTTCAGGTTCGACCTCAAGCCCCCTGCTCCGCTGTTCTGCCTGACGCCCGGGCTGTGCCAGACGAGTCCGAGGCACCTGATGCGCAGGCAACCGGTCTGCAGGCTCTTCCCCCTGTTCCAGTTCCTTCAGGACATGCAGGGTGAGCTGCAGGCTGAAAAGGCTCCCAATCCGGCATTCGTCCAGCCGGAAGGCATGGACAGGAGCATCTTCCTCCACTGCGGCAAAGGGTTCCCTGGCCCGCCTGAGAACATGTTCTGCCGCACGCTCTTCAGCTCTTGCATGGATGACCGGATCCAGAGCCTGTGCCGGTACGGCATAGGTATTCCAGGCCTCGGCAAAAAGCCCGGTCCCCAGGGGGATGTCCTCGTCAGCCATGCACAGGACAGGCTCGTCAAAGACCTGGGCCACCTGCACAAAACCCTGTGCATCGGGCAAGCTGAGCACAAGCAGCAGGGGCGCATTGCAGAAACGCTTGTCCCTGTCCAGCCAGGGGAGCCCTGGCAGACCTGGCTCCATGGGCCGCAGGGCTCGGATTTCTCCCGGACGCGGTGGCGTCGCAGGGGGCATGTGCAAGGGGATTTTTGCAAGGAGTGCCCCCAGTTCTGCAGCCTCTGCAGCACTGTCCAGGCGTGCCCGGCACATGCTGCAGGAGGCAAGGTGTCGTTGTGCCTGTCTGCTGCCTTCCATCAGGACCTTGAGATCCGGACAGTGGCGCTGCCGGTACATCCTGCCCCAGGCACGAAAGCAGGCTGCATCAATGCTCTTCATGCAAACCTCCTTGAAGTACCATCTGTTTCGGCGCCAGAGGCACCTTTTTCACGAAAACATGCTCCATGTTTCCCTGCCCTGCACGATGCCAAAATCCCTTGAGGACAGGACAGCCCAAAGCTGCTATCCTTGAGAGGACTCAAGCGCAGGGACAAGGCCCTTCATGCCGTTTTTGGCCTGCGCACACATCCCTTCACCACAACAGGCAGACGCGAACATGGACCTTCTAGAAAAAAGCCTCTGGCTTCCTGACAAAGCATGCAGCTTGGGCAGTGCACAGAGCCTTCCCGATCCCAAAGCCGATCCGGTCAGCCTGGCACAACAGGCAAGCAAGACCTGCATCGGAGACACCCTGCCCCTGCTGCAGGAGACCTGCCTGGTGGAATGCCTTTTTGCCGTGCGCAGGCCCGTGCGCAGCCTGCCGCCCGTTCACGGAGCCCGCTGGAGTGCCTGGCTTCGCTTTGCCTGCAGGGAGGCGCATCTGTGCGCCGAGGACTTTCTTGCCGGCCTCCTTTCCCTGCGCCACGGCACCAATCCCTTCCTGCCAGGCGACATTGTCACGCTGCGCCTCATGGTCGAGCCTGCAGGCCTGGACAGTCTTGTGCCCCTGACCAGGGCCATGCAGACCATGCAGCCCCAGGGGGAGTTCTGCGCAGAGCATCTGGACTTTCTGGGCTTCAGGGATGCGGTGCGGCGCTCGCTCATCCCCGCCAGGGCCATGGACAAAGGCGCCGTGCCTCCCTTGCACTGTGCCGATCTTGCCCGTGAATGTGCCGCCCTGCGTACCCGCACGCAGTGGCACATCCACTTTGTCAGCCCCCTGCGGCTCACCCTCCCTGCAGGGCAGAAGACAGGCAGACAGACGGACAAGGATCGCTTCTGCTCCGCCCGCTGGCTTGGCGAAGCGCCCGACGCCCTGGCCCATCTGCTGGGCCATGTCCGGCGCCTGTCGCCCTGGGTGGGCGCGCCTGCAGAAGGCCTGCGCGTGGAAGCGACACGCCTTCGCTGGGAGGACATGCGCTACAATGCGAAGCACAGCAAGGCCATAGGCGGTGTCTCGGGTGTACTGACCTGCAGTGGCAGGCCCTCGGAAGAAGCGGCCCTGCGCCTTGTCCTTGGGCAGTATCTCGGTGCCGGCAAGAACGGACGCCTTGGGCTTGGCTTCTGGCGCATTCCGGAACTGGACGACGTTCACTGCATGCCCCTCACCGATCCCAAAAGCGGAGACCGGGCCCGCCCCGACCCCTTGCAGGATCAGGCCAGCTTTGCAGACGCCTGAGGGACGTGGAACAAGGTATCCGAAGACTCCCGGGCGTTCCCGTGGGTTCCCCTGGCCTCCTTCAGGAAGAGCCTGCAGCTTTTTTGCCTGCGCTGCAAAAAAAAGCCTGAAGCGTGTACAGGGACGCGCCTTGTAAACGCTTCGGGACTCTTTTTCTGGAACTTCCCCTCAGGCACACGGGGCGCTCCTGCGACAGGCACGCAAAACAACCTGGCAAAACGGCTGGCAGGTCAAAAAATCCACCCAAAGGAGACTTTTTTGTGCAAGCGCCTGTTCTTTCATGTGTCAAAACAGGATCTTGTCTGTTTCCTTTCCTGATGCCCGAAGACTGTTCATCAGCTGCCCAGTCCTGTTTGCCTGCCGGACCGGGGCAAGAATACGGACCGTCAGGCTGTCCCAAGGAGCCTGTTTGTCTCCACACGCTTCACGCCGCAGGTCTTTTGCTCCTGCTCCTGTCATGCCTTTGCCAGGCATCAGAAAAACGTGAAGGGGAACCAGGTCTGGGGATGATCGGCAACTTCCCTGAGTGCCTCCCTGGGCTGCATGGAGAGCAGGTCATGGAAGTGGGGCTCATAGAGCTGGCCCCGTTCGCACAGGCTGCCTATCCGGGCAAGGACGTCCGTCGCCGTTTGCACAAGCTCTGCATGCGGCCGCAGATCTTCTGCAGCAAGCGCCGAGAGCGGCAGCAGGGCCATGGGGTACAGGTGCAGGGCACTGCCCTGCTTCAGGCAGATCTTCAGACCTTCCCTGAAGTGCACGCAGGCCTTCTGCCTGTCCTCGAATTTCATCATATACTAAATATCTTTTTTGGGGAGGTTCATCGTCTTCTTTAGACATTTCATAGGCTTCTTTTACCTCTGGAAGTTCTTTGTCAATGGTTTTCAACCATCTTG
>CALVHF010000118.1 GCA_944327295.1 uncultured Desulfovibrio sp.
GGGGTCAGCGAGCCCTGCGTTCAGGGGGCAGCAGACCATTTGCCTGGCCCTGCCCTGACAGGACAGGGAGAGGACAAAGGAGGAGCCAGCATGCTGGACAAGTTCGTGATCAATTCAGATCCGGATGCTGGTGCGCGAAGGCTGCGGCATCAGGACAGTGGCACGGATGACGGGTGTTGCTCGCAACATCGTGCGGCGCTCTCAGCGCAACATGCCCAGGCCCAACAGGGAAACCTGTGCCGCCATGCTGGAGGCAGAACGGCTTGCGCATGATCCCGGCGCAAGGCGCTTCTCCGATGAGGAAGAAGCCCTCCGGGAACTGAAGAGCTGACGCGCTGTCCTGTCCCACAGAAAGACAAGTTGATCATGAGGTTCTGCATCAGATCATCTGATGTGCAGAGCCTTTTTTTGTGCCCTGAAAAAAACGTGCTCCAGGCCCTTTCTGTCGCAGCGCATGACGTCACTGTGCTTCATTTTGCAGGGAAAAACAGACGGATAGTGCACTGTGTGCCTGCGCTGCCACGGCACCCGAGTTCCTGGCACATTTTTGCGGGAACCATGTACGCTTTTTTTGTCATTCTACAGTCATGTTTCTGACACACTTGATTCGTAGTATTTCCCTCCTGTTTTAGGAGGTTGCAATGATTGAACTTTCCAATGTCAGCAAACGCTATGGCGACAAGATTGCCCTGCACGCCGTGAGCCTGCGCCTTGAACCGGGCAGTTTCACCGTGCTGCTGGGTGCATCCGGGGCCGGAAAATCCACGCTCCTGCGCTCCATCAACATGCTTTCTCCCATATCCGAAGGGAGTATCAGCGTTGAGGGCATAGGACGCATCGACACACCCGAGAAACTCAGGGCCCTGCGCCGCATGACCGGTTTCATTTTTCAGCAGCATCAGCTCATTTTGCGGCAGACCGCCCTGCGCAACACGCTGAATGGCCGCATTGGCTATCATTCCCTCCTGTACGGCCTGCTTCCACCCAAAAAGGAGGAAGTGCGTCAGGCCTGCAAGTGTCTGGCCAGGGTCGGGCTTGAAGACTACGCCCTGCGCCAGGCCAGCTGTCTCTCCGGCGGCCAGCAGCAGCGCGTTGGCATTGCCAGGGCACTGATGCAGGAACCCAGGATCATGCTTGCCGACGAACCCGTGGCAAGTCTGGATCCCCAGCGTGCCCATGAAGTGGTGCAGCTTCTGCACGATATCTGCCGGGCCGATGGCATCTGTACCGTGGTCAGCCTGCACCAGGTCGAGCTGGCCCGCCATTTTGCAGACCGGATCATTGCCCTGAGCGACGGCCGGGTTGTTTTCGACGGACGCCCCGAAGAGCTGGACGAAGACACGGAACACCGCCTCTATGCCACGGAAGAAGCCGGTCAGCAGGAATTTTCCACGCCCACCACTGACAGCAATGGCAGCAATGCCGTTGCCGCCTAATCCATAAGGAGTATTTGCTCATGAATCGTCGCCAATTTGCCTGTGCCCTGCTCGGTCTCTGCCTGAGCAGCGGCATGACTGCCTTTCCGCTCTCCGCACAGGCCGCTGAAGCCAATCCCGACAAGCTGATGGTGGCCCTGCTCCCGGATGAAAGCCCCAGCGTTGTCATCAAGAACAACGAACCCCTGAAGAACTATCTGGAAAAGCAGCTGGGCAAAAAGGTCGAGCTTGTGGTGACCACGGACTACTCGTCCATGATCGAAGCCATGAGGCACGGACGTCTTGATCTGGGCTACTTTGGTCCCCTGTCCTATGTGCTGGCCAAGTCCAAATGCGACATCGAACCCTTTGCCGCCATGCAGAAAAAGGGCAAGGCCACCTATCGCTCCGTTGTGATTGCCAATGCCTCCAGCGGCATTGAAAAGCTTGCCGACATCAAGGGCAAGCACGTTGCCTTCGGCGACACGGCCTCCACGTCCTCCCACCTCATCCCCAAGTCCATCCTTCTTGATGCCGGTCTGAAGGCTGGCACGGACTACCAGGAACATTTTGTCGGCAGTCATGACGCCGTGGCCATGAACGTTCAGAACAACAATGCCCAGGCCGGCGGCCTTTCCGAGCCCATCTTCAATACCCTGGTCGAACGCGGCATCGTGAAGAAGGACAAGGTGAAGGTCCTCACCGCTTCCAAGGAATTCCCCGAATACCCCTGGACCATGCGCTCCTCCCTTGCTCCCGAACTGAAGGCCAAGATTGCCAAGGCCTTCCTGGACATGAAGGATCCCGCCGTGCTCAAGCCCTTCAAGGCCGACGGCTTTGTCTCCATCACGGACAAGGACTATGACGTGGTGCGTGATCTTGCCAGGATCCTCAATCTCAACCTCAGCAAGATGTAGGCTGTGCAACCGCACTGCCTCTTCTGGTCCTGGGTCTGATTCAGGGACTGGTTCATGGTCCTGTCCCCGGACTGAATCTGAAAGAATCTGTCCGGAAAAGCCGGACGATGCGGAGGGTGGAAGCTGCCGGCTTCCACCCCCGTTCATTTCATTTGAAGCAAGATACGGAGGATACGCCCTCCTTTTGCATGCAGGAAGTGGCGTGGCATATTGATGACCGATTCCCGTCTGAACGAAGTGGAGCTGAGTGTACGCAGCAGCTATCTGACCACCCTGGGACGCCTTGCCGTTCTGGGACTGATCATACTTGTCTGCAGTGCCTACACAGGGCTCCTTGATATCAAGCGGCTCATTGAAGGCGGACCTGCCCTTGCAGGCCTGGCCTCCGAAATGATGCCCCCGGACTTTTCCAATTTTCACAAGTGGCTTGCGCCGATTCTGGATACGCTGTGCATGAGTGTGGCAGGAACCTTTCTCGCCTTTGTCCTGTCCCTGCCCATCGGCCTTCTGGCTGCAAGCAATGTTGCCCCAAACAGAGCCCTCTATACCGTGGCCAGAAGCCTCCTCAATTTTCTGCGCTCCATACCCGAGCTCATCATGGGCATCATCTTCGTTGCTGCGGTAGGTTTCGGCGCCCTGCCCGGCGTGCTTGCCCTGGGCCTGCATTCCATTGGCATGGTGGGCAAATTCTTTGCCGAAGCGGTGGAACACTGTGATCCCAAGCCTGTGGAAGCCATACGCGCCACGGGCAGCAGCAGTGCCCAGGTGGTGCTCTACGGCATCCTCCCCCAGGTCCTGCCCCAGATCATTGATACCATCATCTACCGCTGGGAATACAACTTCCGTGCGTCCACAGTCATGGGCATGGTGGGCGCCGGTGGCATTGGCTTCGAGCTCATGGCCTCGCTGCGCATCATGCAGTATCAGGAAGTCTCGGCCATTCTGCTCGTCATTCTGGTCATGGTGACCCTGGTCGACGGTCTGGGGTCCTGGATTCGCAGGAAAATGGTATGAAGGAAAAAGCACGTTGTCTTGTCAGCTGCAGAATCCATCAGGAGGTTGTGTCCCTCCTGGAGAACTATTGCGAGCTGGATCTCAATCAGACTGATGAAAGTCTCGCCCCTGAAGAATTGCGCACCCGACTGGCCACGGCCGAGGCAGCCATGCTCTTCATGCCGGACTGTGTTGACCAGGCCCTGCTGGCCGCTGCTCCCAGACTGCGGATCATCGCTGCAGCTCTCAAGGGCTATGACAATTACGACATCGATGCCGCCACAAGACAGGGCGTCTGGGTCAGCTATGTACCGGATCTGCTCACCGAACCGACAGCAGAGCTGACCATTGCCCTCATGCTGGGCCTGAGCCGCAATGTCCTTGCCGGCAACACGCGTGTACGCAGCACCTTTGCGGGCTGGCGCCCCGTTCTTTTCGGAACTGGCGTTGCCGAATCCACAGTCGGCATCCTTGGCATGGGCAGACTGGGTCAGGCCGTAGCCCGCAGACTCGGCGGCTGGGGCGCACGGCTTCTTGGTCACGATGTCTCCGAACAGGCTGTCCGGCAGGGGAGCGAGCTCGACGTCCACATGTGCTCTCTGGAGGAAGTGCTTGCAGCTTCGGATTTTGTCCTTGTGCTGACTCCGCTGGTTCCCGGCAGCAGACATCTTGTGGACAGCAGCGCCCTTGCCCGCATGAAGCAGGGAGCCTTCCTCGTCAACACGGGACGCGGCTCCTGTGTGGATGAGCAGAGTGTAGCCAAAGCCCTGCAGCAAGGATGGCTTGGCGGCTATGCGGCCGATGTCTTTGCCTTTGAGGACTGGGCACTGGCCGATCGCCCAAGGACCATATGTCCCGAACTGCTCGCCCCTGAACTCAATACCCTGTTCACGCCCCACCTGGGCTCCGCAGTCGACAAGGTCCGTCTGGCCATCGAAATGGAGGCGGCCTACAACATCATCGATGTGCTCCAGGGCCACAAGCCCCGCAATCCCATCAACAGCATTGCCTGATTTTTCGAAAAGCCCTGTCCGCAACGCCCGAAACGGCTCATCTACCGCATTGAGGACAATATGCTGGTGCTGACGCTGGCCCGCACCGGGACGCACAGCGACCCGTTCCACAAATGAGAGTGCTGCCGCCGTACTGGGAAACCTGTACGGCGGTTTTTCTGTGTGCAAAAGGTGTCATGCCTCTTGTTGGGAATGTCATACTGACAGCGCCTTACAGTGCTGCGAGAGCTTCCCGTCATCTCTGCCACTGCCCTGATTTCGAAGCCCTCACTTCTGCGTTTTGTGATGGATGCACCCCCTTGCTGCCGGTCGGGCAGACAGGCCCTTTGGGCGGCGCCTTGTCCGGCCCCTGATCGTTGTGCGGCGTGGCCCTGTGCTGCAGAGCTGCGGTGCCCTCCTTTCCTTGTGTGCCGCCGTCTGCGCATGGCGATACGTCCCCATGGCCTTGTGCAAATCGGCTCCCACACGCTGCCAGTCCCCGGCAAGGGCCTGCGCGTCCTCACGCGTGGCGAAGAAGCCCAGCATCTGCTCAAAATGCCCGTTTCTGCCCGCGTCCCGTGCCGGCAGGAAGGTGAGCAGCCTGCCAAGAGCGAACCAGACTGCCCGCAGCAGATGCCTGCCCGACTCTTTTTTTCCGACATTTTTTGTCTCCTGCGCCTGCTCGACCGGGCAGGCAGCGTTGCCGCGTTTTTCGGGCTCCCCTGTCCCACTTTGTCACACGCCACCCCTCTTTCCTGCAGGGGTGTTACTTTTTTTCACTTTGTGTTACTACAGTGCGGACGCCACGCCTTGAGCTGGCGTACTTCGCAAAAGGAGCCCTTTTTTGATGAATCCTCTTACATCCACGTTCAAAACCCTTTGCCGGGGCGCACTGCTTGGTGCGGCCGTCACCCTGGGCCTGGCAGGCACTGCCCAGGCCCACTTTGGCATGGTCATTCCCTCCAGCGACATGGTGCTGGAAAAGGGCGAGGCCAATCTGAACATCACCTTTGCCTTTGCCCATCCCATGG
>CALVHF010000119.1 GCA_944327295.1 uncultured Desulfovibrio sp.
TCCACGTTGGTCAGCTTGCGATCGTAGAGCACACCGGCCTTCATCCAGCGAGAAGAGAGATCGCGTTCGCCGCCGGGCGCCGGGAAGTCGCCCATGGTCATGAAGTGGGTGGTGCCGCCGATACCGGCCCAGTCCTTGTAGGCGCCGGCAACAAGAAGCAGGTCAGGAATGTAGACTTCGTTCACGAAGGCGGAGATCTTCTTGTAGATGTCCTCGAATTCCTTGATGCGCTTGTCGGTCAGGGCGTCGTAGCAGGTCACGCCGCCGGCCACCAGGAACTGCGGATGCGGGTTCTTGCCGCCGAAGGTGGCTGTGGCGCGGGCCGCTTCCACCTGAACGCGCAGGGCTTCCAGGTAGTGGGCCGTGGCCACGAGGTTGGCTTCGGGCTCAAGATAGTAGGCCGGATGGCCGCCCAGGAAGTAGGCATTGGTGAAGGGGCCGAGCTGGCCTGTGGCCACGAAGGCTTTCAGCTTGTCCTGCACGGCCTTGAGATCTTCGGCCTTGACCGGACGGGGAGAGATGGAGGCGGCGAGCTTGGCAGCCTTGGCGGGATCGGCCTTCAGGGCGCTTGTGATGTCCACAAAGTCCAGGGCGTGCAGGTGGTAGAAATGCACGATGTGGTCGTGCAGGTTCTGCATGCCGAGCACAAGGTTGCGGATCAGGGTCGCATTGGCCGGAATCTGGAAATTGCGGTTGGCATTGTAGATGGCATCTTCCAGGGCGCGGGTGGAAGCCAGGGCGTGGGTGTAGGTGCACACACCGCAGGTACGGGCCGTGAAGTGCTGCACGTCACGGGGATCACGTCCCTTGAGGATGATTTCCAGGCCACGGAACAGGGTACCACAGCTGCGGGCATCCTTGACCTTGCCGTTTTCCACTTCGACTTCGATGCGAAGGTGTCCTTCGATACGGGTCAGCGGATCGACAACGACAGGTCCGCTGTAGGTGCTTTGGGGTGTTTTCTGACTCATGTGGCCTCCCTAGTTCTGGTAGAATGGTGTCATATCATCCCAGAAATTGGGTTCGGAACAGCCAATGCAGGGATGTCCGGCTCCCACGGGCCAGTTGGTCTGGTTGAAGAGCGCCTTGGGACAGTTGTTGTAGGTACCGGGGCCCTTGCAGCCCAGGTCGTAGAGACACCATCCCTTGCGGGCTTCTTCGGAATTGAAGGAGGGCGCAAATTCGCCAGCGTCGAAGTGCTTCTTGCGTTCGCACAGTTCGTGCACCGTGGAACCGAAGAACATGAGCGGACGGCCGTAGTCGTCGAGTTCAATCTTCTTGCCGGTGAGATAGGCCACGAGCGTGCCCACCAGGTTGAGCGGATTGGGCGGACAGCCGGGGATGTTGACGGCTTTGACGCCGAGGTCGGCCAGAGCGTCATTCACACCCTTTGCCTGGGTGGGATTGGGCTTGGCAGCCTGGACGCCGCCATAACAGGAACAGGTGCCCATGCAGACGGTGAGCTTGGCCTTGGGGATGATGCGGCGGACCGTTTCCAGCATGGTGTGGCCGGAAATGTAGCCGAAGTCGCCGCCATTGGCTGTGGGAATGGCACCCTCGACCACGCAGATGAAGCCGTCGGGGTTCTCCACGGCCTTTTCCAGGGCCTCTTCGGCAGCCTCGCCGGCTGCAGCCATGATGGTCTCATGGTAGTCCAGGGAGATGGTGTCCAGGATGAGGGAGTCCAGGAAGGGGTTGACAGTACGCAGCAGTGCTTCAGAGCAGCCGGTGCATTCTGCTTCGTGCAGGTAGACGACGGACGGACGTTTTCCGGTCAGGGCAGCAGCAACCTCGGTGGCGAAGGATGGGCCAAGGCCCATTGTAACAGCCACTGCGGTGCAGAATTTCATGAAGTCACGACGATTGACGCCACTGGCTTCGAGTTCCTTTTCACCGCGTTGCCTGCCGAGTCCAACGGCAATGCGCATAAGCGAGCCTCCTCTTTTGCATGGCTTGGCCATGGAGAAATGCTGTTCGGTACAGACAGTCAGGGCGCATGGGCCCTGATCTGAAACAGCGAACAGGAAAAAAGAATCTCAGTAGGTACTACTACTACACCCAATGGGAAGTTGGGTCAAGACACATATCCAAAATTTCTGTCTTTGTCTGCACGGGCTTGTTGTACACGACCATTGCTCTTTTGCAAGAGTGCAACTGATACAGGCATGGACAATGGGAATGCATTTCCCCGCAAATACGTGTATAAGAAGAGATTCTTTTCAATACAGGGAGAAGTTTTGCATTCCTGTTCCTGCAAAAAACGCTTCTTCGTGTGTCGGAAAATGAAAGAAATCTGTTCAGGGAGACTCTGGGCCGGGAATCTGTACCATGTGCCGCAGACAGGCAAAAGGCGGCCGACCCGCCGGGAAATGGCCGCATGGGTCCGGGGGCGGTCGGCCGGGCCGGATACAAGAAGGGGCGCTCTCCTGCGGAAAGCACGGTTTTCCTGGAGAGCGCCCCTGCGGCCCCTTCCTGTGTACAGAAACAGGGCCCTGAGTGACTGATTAGGTCTAGTTGAACCAGCCGGCCTCGAAGACTTCGCGGTCGTCCTCGGGATCAGCGGGCGGCGTGGCATTGATGCCGTCGGTTGCTATGGACATGGCCGGCAGCAGGCGGCCGGTGAGGGCCAGCAGGCGGTAGGCACCAATGATGATGTTGCCTCTGGAGGTCTCGGCCTGGGTGGAGGAGTTGAAGAGTTCGTTTTCGGAGTCAAGCACGTCCAGCAGGGTGCGGCGGCCGATCTGGAACTGCTCGTTGTAGGCATTGAGGGTGTACTTGTTGTAGTCAATGGCCTTGGAGTAGTGCTTGTACTGCTGTTGGGCTGCCAGATAGTTGCTGTAGGTGGAGTCGATGTCCAGCTTCAGGTCGTCGATGTAGTTGTAGTACACCTGACGGGCCTGGCGGATGCGGGCGGAGTCGGCCTTGTAGGCAGCCACGTCGGCGCCGCTGTTGAAGATGTTCCAGCTCATGGTGAGCAGGACGTCGAAGCTCCAGGTCCAGGACTCGTCGTAGTCGCCGCGGTCATAGTAGTTGGGACCGGCGGTGAGGTTGAAGTTCGGGTAGAAGGAGGATTCCGTGAGTTCCCGTGCGGCACGGGCGGCACGGATGTCTTCCATGTAGGCAGCCAGGGTGGGATTGTACTGCTCGGCCTGCTCGAAGACCGTGGCCGGACTCTTGAAGACCACGGGCGGCATGGGCACGGCCTTGAGCCTGTCCGTGGCCGGCAGGCCGGTCAGGCGGGTGTAGGTGTCCTCGGCCACGCGCAGGGCGTCCTTCTGTTCCTCCAGGGAGGAGAGGGCGCGCTGGTATCTGGACTGGGCCTGGGTGAAGTCGGCCTGGGTGTCTGCGCCCACGCTCACGCGGTCCTTGGCCAGACCGAGAATGCGTTCATGCACGCGCACGTTTTCCTCGGCCAGACTCACCAGGGTGCGGCAGCGCAGCAGATTGATGTGGGAGATGATGCCGTCCAGACAGAGCGAGCTCACATTGTCCATGACCCTGTGCTTCTGGGATTCCAGGGTGGACTTTGCCTGACGCACGCGGCTGCGGGTGGCAAAGCCGTCCCAGATGGGCTGGGTCAGGGTGGCGCTCAGATTGACGGTGGGATAGAAGCCGCCGTCCTTGTCGCGGGAACGGGTGGTGGAGTCGGAGAGAACGCCCCAGCCGCCGGAGGCGTTCACATCGACCCTGGGGCCGAAGCCGCGGCGGGCACGATCAAGCTCGTGCTCCAGCACTTCGCGGTTTTCCTGCATGCCACGCAGGGTTCTGTGGTAGCGCAAGACACCGTACACGGTGTCCTCCACGGAGAGGGTGGAGCCAGGAGCCGGTGCCGGCGGGATGGCGGGATTGGCGACCTTGGACTGGGCCGCAAGACTCTGCTGAACAGGAAGAACAAGGGTCAGAGCCAGAAGCAAGATGGGAAGACAACGCATGGTTTTCGTTTCCTCGTGAATATAAGGCAAGAAATGCTTGTACGGACTGTTAGGGAAAACCGTTCTGTCCCTGCGTACAAGGACGCTGTCCTGGCTGGACAGGGGCAGGGCATCTCGTCACATCCTGCGCGTCAGCCGAGCATCTTGCGTCTGGCCGTTCCGGGAAAGAGGGGAATTCGTGATGAGCGGCGCATGGCTGTACATCCGTCCGAGGATAAGCCTCGGGCTTTGAAATATTTTTTTCAAAAACGGGCCCCTGTGCGGATTCCACCAAGGTCCCGGACCAGGGCAGGCCCGGATTTTGGGTGAGCGGCTTTTGTACAGGGACAGGCCTTCTGTTTTGCACCCCCTTGGGAAAAGGGAAGTTGAGATACAGGTAAGATACTCTTTTATGTCTGTTATCTCAAGAGAGTAGAAAAGTCGTATTTGCCTTTGGCACGGGGGCCGTGAAGGATCGTGCGGGCCGTCAGGGCTGCCGGATAGGCCGGGCGGGCCGGATTGGGCGGCCATCGGGCGCGTCCCTGTCGATGCGGACAATATGCGTCCCTTCCACAATGTAGAAGGCATCCTGGGTGATGCGCGGAAAGTTGTCCGGGGATTCGGGCCAGAGGGTCAGCATGAGCGCATAGAGCGTGCCGAAGTGTCCGACTATCAGGGTATTGTCCGCAAGTTCCTGCACGCAGGCTGCCACCCTGGCGCACAGGGAGGGCATGGGCTCGCCGCCGTCTGCGGCAAAGGTGCGCATGCTGGCAAACTGGCGCTCCACCGATCCTGGAAAGGCCTCCCGTATCTCGGCCAGGGTTCTGCCCTCCCACAGCCCGTAGTTCTGCTCCATCAGCCTGGCATCATGAGCGATGGCGGACGGGTTGGGCACAAGGCCTGCGGGGAACAGATCCTCGCAGACAATCCGGGCCGTGCGGGCCGCACGGGCGAGAGGCGAGGCAATAACCCTGGCAATGGCAGGGGTTTCGGGGTGGCGGGCAAAGTAGTCGCGCAGCAGGGCGGCGTAGCCGTGCGCATCCCGCTCGCCCTCTTCATTGAGCGGAATATCGGTGTGTCCCTGAAAGAGGCCGCGGACGTTCCAGTCCGTGTGGCCGTGGCGGACAAAGTACAGGCGCCTGGCAGAAAGGGATATGGACATGACCTGGACGTGGTGACAGAGGGTGCAGCGCAGAAAAGGCAGGAAAAGGCCCGAAGAAGGGCCAGGGATGGTCAGGAGGGATCGAAGAAATGGTCCGTCCTGATTCCTTGTGACAAGGAACATAGATGATTTGAAGCTCCCCCGTTTCACAACGGGGGATTCTCTCCCAGAACAAGAAAATGGCTTTTTTGCAGAACCTTTCGGCCAGCAGCTGTCACCATCTCGGATCCTTGTACTCTTTGTGACTTTGAGGTGGAGCAAACAGG